>NZ_RKRA01000001.1:956138-1274850 GCF_003814705.1 Georgenia muralis
AAGGTCGTCCGGGAGATCGCGTCGTGCCGCGCGGTTGTCACCTCCTCGCTGCACGGCCTGATCGTCGCCGATGCGTACGGTGTCCCCGCGGCCTGGACCCTCCTCGAGCCAACTTGGGACGGGGCGGATCACAAGTTCCTCGATCATGAGTCCGTGGCCATGCCGAGCACGTCACGAAGGGTCGATCTCAGCCCGACCACGTCCGCAAGAACCGCGGCAGGATGGACACAGCGAGCGAACCGGCGCGCGGTCGACCACGCCATCGACCAGCTGCACAGATCTGTTCCTTCACTGGTCGCGGCGACCCCGCACCGGGTCGCCAGCCCGTGGTCGCTCGCCCTTCACTTACCGGGCCTGGTGCGACCCGGAAGTCAGACCTGACGGTTCACCGGAGCGCTCGAGCGGGGCAAGGGATCCCAGCTCGACGAGATGGGCGAACTCGGCATTGGCAGCGCGGACGTCATCGAAGGATCCTGTGGTCTGGACCCGCCCGTCCTTGAGGAAGACGATCTGGTCCGAAAGACGGACGGTCGAGAGGCGGTGGGCGACGATGACGACGGTGACCTCACCGTGCAGGGCGCGAATGGTTCCGCTGATCCTGCTCTCTGTCTCGTTGTCCAACGCTGACGTCGCCTCGTCGAGCACGAGGAGTGCTGGTCGACGATAGAGCGCACGAGCGATGCCGACCCGCTGGCGCTGCCCGCCCGAGAGCCGTGTGCCTTTCTCGCCAACTGGTGTGTCGAGGCCGGCCGACAGTCCTCGGACCACGTCCTCGAGCTGCGCCTTCTGGACCGCCTCCCAGAGCAACACCTCGTCGATGTCCTCGCGCTCCTGGTCGAACGCGATGTTCTCGGCCAGGGTGGCGTCCAGGATATAGACGTCCTGGGGCACGTACCCGAGGTTCATCTGCCAGCGCTCTTTCCTTCCCAGGATCGGAGTGCCGTCCACCGTGACCTCTCCCTCGCGCGGATCATGCAGTCCGAGGACCACGTCGACAAGGGTCGTCTTCCCGGCTCCACTGCCGCCCACGAGGGCCATCGACGTCCCGCGGGGAACCTCGATACTGACCCGGTCGAGTACATCGACGTCGCTCTCCGGGTAGCGGAACGACACATCCGAGACCCTGAGGACGTCACGGAAGGGAAGCCGCGGTCCTTCCTCCTCCACCCGGCTGTCCGCGAGCGCTCGGGCAGCGAGCACCTCTGTGTGCACCAGCTCAAGAGCCCGGCCGCCGACCTTGATGCCACTCAGACTCCCGAGCAGTCCGGACACCGACGGAAGGATCCGGAAGCCCGCGGCGACGAAAAGCGCCAGCAGGCCCACGACGCTTCCTCCGGGACCGCTTGTCGGCACCGCCATGCTCACCATGAGCATGAGTCCGACGGCGAGGATGAAAAGGATCTCGAGGATGTAGCGCGGGAGGCCGTTGAGGAAGCCGGCGACACGTCCGGCCTGCGCCGAGCGGGTGGCTGCACGACGGTAGTTGTCGACGAAGTGCTCCTGGGTTCCCCGGATGTTGAGCTCCTTGATCCCGCCCAGCGCCGCCAGGGCCGTCCGCCAGCTGACAAGTGAGGCCTCCGTCATGGCCACGCCCGCGGCGATGGCGCGCGGCTTGATCACGCGCGAGTAGATCGCACCCGCCACGCCGAAATATGCCACCACGGCGAGGGTGGGCAACGGTGCGATGACGGTCAGGGCGACCACGATGGCCACGATCGCCACAGAGCTGGAGACGGAGTGCATCAAACCGTTGACAGTATTGGCGAAGAGCCAGGACACAGACTCGTTCATCGTGCGCAGGAGCTCCGCCGAACTCCTGCGGGAGACATGTGTGTAGGGCGACGTCGTGAAGTGCCGGAGCAGCCGCGCCGAGGTCTTGACACGCTCGAGCGCTAGGAATCCAGACAACCACCACGTAAATGCCATCGAGCCCAAGTCCTTCAGGACGAACAGTCCGACGACCGCAGCGGTCAGGGTGACCATGAGGGTGCGCTGATCGTCAGTCCCGAGGAAGTCCGCCACGGCGGCCACTGCGCCGGAATCCGTGCCGGCACCGGTGGCGAGGTCGACGAGCGGGAGCACCATGGCAATGGCCGCCGTGTCCAGCGTCGCGATCAACATCGAGACCGCCGTCGCGAGCACGAGCTTCAGTTTGGTCCGGCGGTCGAACACGTCATTGAGCTTGCGGAGAAGGTCACGCAACGCCTGTCCTCACCTTCGGTCTCCTCAGCCCAGCCGCCCTTTGGGACCGTTTGTGCCCGCTCACGTCCACGGTCGACCTTCGACAACAGTAAGCGTTCGAGAGCACGCCGTGACCGGTTCGAGCGGTCCAACGCCTCGTCGACGCAAGCGACTCGCCGGCAGAGTCTGTTCCCCTCCCCTGATCTCACCCACCACCGCGCAGCCCTCGGAGCGGTCGGCCGCAATCGCAGCAGCCTGCGAGGCGCCAAGCGAGCAGCGGGTGATCACGAGAACGCGACGCGACGCAGCATCGCGTCGACCTGCCCGAGGACCACGCCGTCACGGAAGGAGACTGCCCCCTGGCGGGCGTGCTCGCCGAGCCGTCGACGTTGCGGCAGATCGGCGGCGAGCTCACCCAGCACGCCGGCAAGGGAGGCCACCTGCCTGGCGTGGAAGACCCGCCCGTTCACACCGTCCTCGACCACCTCGCTAGGTCCTCCTTCGTCGGCGACGACGGTAGGGCGCCCGCGGGCAAGGTACTGGAGCACGTTCTGACCCATCGGCTCCGGTCTCGTCGAGGCCTGGACGCAGACGTCCAAGGAGTCGATGAACAGACCCACATCCTCCACGTGTCCCTCGAACACGACCTGGTCCGCGACGTCCAGGTCCGACACAAGTCGCTCGAGCTCACGGCGATAAGCGCGCTCGTCGAAGAGCACACCACCGGCCAGGTGCAGACTGACGGGGGTTCCACCGAACGTACGAGCGAAGGCCTCGATAAGGAGGTGTTGCCCCTTCCAGCGGGCGATCCTCGCCACCATGCCGACGCGCTCCACTTCCGCCCGGACGGGTGCCGCCGGTGCGGGCAAGACGTTCCCGACCGGGCTCCGGATCACGGCGGTCACAGCCGGCAGGCGGACGCCCGCCGCTGAGGCGAGCGTGAACGCCGAGTTCGCCACCACGCCGGTCGCCCGCGGCAGCACCAGTCTGCGCATCACGAGATCACCCGCCCAGCCCAGGGACTCGACCGAGACGACGTCGCGCAGGTGGACCACCAATGGCTTTCGCAGAATCGCGCTCGCGAGGATGCCGTAAACGGCCGATCGTGTGGAGTTGGCCCAGAGGATGTCCGCGGTGCGCGCGGCTGGGTGGAGCGCAACGGAGACCGCCTCGACGATCACCTCCAGCGCCGCCCCGAGGACCCGGCCCACGGCGCCCCCCGAGATGCCGGCCCTCATCGACCCTCGTGTTCCCATTACCAGCGCCCCGGGGGCACGGTCGAGAGCCCTGAACACCCCCAGCTCAGGACCGGCTACGAGGACTCCAGCTCGCCACGTCCGACCCGTCACGCTCAGGAGTCTGACGAGTGCGAGCTCGGCTCCCCCCGGTTCGGTCGAGTGGTTGAGGAAGAGGACGCGCGGTCCGGACGGGCCATGGGCGATGCCAGTCGCCGGCGGATCCAGCCTCTCGATGACCGCAGCCATCTGGGCCGCCCGGTCGTCCCAAGTCGGAACCTCCGCGTCGAGCACGGTCCGTGGCTCGGGGTCGAGCAGAGCCGACCGGGTGACGGCGGCGAACTCGCCGCGGTCAGCGATCTCGACGCCGTGGCCGGCGTGCTCACGGAACCCGGCCACGGGCGTGCTGACGACGGGTCGACCGGCAGCGCGGTACTCGTACGCCTTGATCGGGTCGAGGCTGTCGGTGAACGCGTCGACGACGTGCGGCACGACGAGCACGTCGGCGTGGACGAGGTAGGACGCCACCGAGCGCCGGTCCTTGGGGCCGAGAAGGATGACACCGGCGCCTGTGAGGCGCCGGTGCGTCGCACGGTCCACGAGCGCGGGGCCCACCAGGACGAGCGAGCCGACCCCCGCGAGAGCGGTCGCCGTGTCTACGCACAGGTCCAGGTCCATCCGATCGGGGTGGATCGTGCCGAGGTAGAGCGCCACCCGCCCCATCGGCAGGTCCGCCGGCCGGTCACCCGGTCGGCGGTAGGCGTCGACGTCCACGGCGTTCGGGATGAGCGTCACGGGCCTCGTCCGCCCCTTGGCCTCGACGAGGGCCGGAGAGCACACGACCACTTCGCGGCAGCGTCGCAGGAGAACGTGCTCGTCGGCGAGGAGGCGGGCGTGCTCGCCAGCGGAGCGGTCAGCTGCCACCCAGTCGTCCGTGATGTCGTAGAGCGCGGGCCACCGGGTCCGGCGGAGGATCGTCGCACCCCCCGGGTCGTTGATCCACAGCACCGGCTCGACGAAGCCGAGGCGGGTTGCGGCCCGTTCGACAGCGACGGCGAGGCGGGCGTCCGCGCCGGGGTCGAGTCTGCGCGGGAACAGCTTCGTCGCCTGAAGTCGCCACAGCCGCCCCTCCGCCCCGGGGAGGTCGCGGACCGGGCGAAGTCCTGCGCCCGGGCGAGGCTGGGACCGGCGCCGCACGTCGTGAACCGGATCCGCGGGGGGTTCGACGAAGAGCACGCGGAGCGCGGGGTCCGCCCGGAGTAGGCCGGCCACCAGGTACTGGTTCCGCCGCCAGACCGCGTCCCAGGCCTCGAGGGACACCACGACGAGGTCGGTCACCGCAGGCTCCGGTACACCCGGTCCAGCGCCGTGACCTGGGCCTCGGACGTGAACGCCGACCGCTGCCGGTTGCGGAGCCGTTCGCCGTACTCGGCCCGCCGGTCGGGGTCACCCGCCAGGTCAGCGAGAAGCAGCCCACCCTCCTCCGGATCATCGGGACGGTAGAGGGTGGCTCCCTCGACGGCCCCGACGGTCTCGAGGTGGCCACCCGAGGCAGCAGCGACCACGGGGAGCCCGGCGGCCATCGCCTCCAGGACGCTCAGCCCCAGACCCTCGATCGGGCAGGGCGCGAGCAGGACGGAGGCCCGAGCCATGAGATCGCCGACGTCCGACCGGCGCCCCAGGAAGTCTACGGACGCCCCGATCCGGAGCTCGCGCGCGAGGCTTCGCAGCGACTCCTCCTGGGACCCGTCGCCCGCCACCGCCAGACGCCACCCCTCGTCAGCGAGGGATGCGCGGGCGAATGCGCGCAGTGCCATGTCGGTGCGCTTCTCGGGCTCGAGGCGCTGGGCGACGAGCACCGTCCGCTCCCGACCCCGCGGTCCGGGCAGGTCCTCGCGGACGGGCACGCCCGTGCGCACCACCGCCGCCACACCCTCGATCCGGTCGGCGACGTACTGGCTGATGGCCACCTGGGCGTCGACGCGACGCTCGATGAGGGGTGCGACGCACCGTCCCCCGACGGAGGATCCGCGCCGCCGCGCGAAGTGCCGGGTGGTGACGACCGGCACCGAGCGTGCCGCTGTGGCCAGGGTCGCCGCGAGCTCAGTCGCGGTCATGTGGACGTGGACGACGTCGCAGTCGGCCCACCGGTTGAGGGCCCGGATGGTCGCACGTACCGAGCTCGCAGCGCGCAGGGGGATCCGGTCGGTCCCGAGGACGGAGAGCATCGCCGCAGGGTCACCGCCGATCACCGACACCCGGTGACCGGCCGCGTGCTGGGCACCGGCGAGGTCGGCGACGTACCGCTCGACGCCGGCGAAGCGTGCCGAGGTCACGGCGTGCACGATCCGCAGGGCCTGGTTCACGTGGCGTAACCCGGGGCATGACCGACTGGCTCGCGCGCGGCGTCGACGAGGCGTCGCGTGACCTCGGCCTCCTGCGCGAACGCCTGCGCCCCGAGGCACACCCCGGCGACGACGAACGGCACGGAGACCTGCGCCGCTACCCAGAAGATGTCGAACTGCGACTGGACGACGCGCGAGAGCACCACCGCGAACGCCAGGGTCCCGAACGTCGGGTCCACCCTCCACAGCACCACCAGCGCACCGATGACCATGACGACGAACCCCACGAGACCCACCACGCCTGCCGAGGCCAGCACCTCGAGCTCGGCGTTGGGCGGCTGGAACGGGAGTCCCCGACCCGCCACCCAGTACCGCATCCCCACCCCGAACCAGGGCACCGACTGCCACAACTCGATCGTGTCGCCGATCCAGCTGATTCGCTGGAACACGGAGTTGTGGACGTTCCCGGACTCGACCTGTTCCTGCACGAGGGAACCGACCAGTGCCATGGCAGGGGCCACGGCCAGGATGATGGTCTTCGAGCGCTTCTGGTGGGGGTCCCGCCGGAGGGCGACGACGACGAGCGTGACGCCGAGACCGATCAGAGCCTGCCGCGACTGCGTGAGGAGGATGGCGACCACCATGAGCCAGAAGGCAGCGAGAGACCAACGTTTCGTCCAGCCCGTCCAGGTCGGCCGAACATAGGCGACGACCGCCACGAACGCGAGCAGCGTCCCGACGAAGTTCTTGTGCATGAGGAACGGCCATCGCGGATAGACCGGCGCCAGGTCGCCGCTGGCGACCTGGATCATGCCCTGAACAACGGTGAGCAGCGCCAGGACAACTCCGGAGATGACAACGAGGGCCAGCCCCTGACGGGCGTAGCCTCCACGCCCCACGGCCCAGCCGACGACGAGCGCACCTCCGATCAGGAGCCACTGGTGCACCCACTCGACCGCGTTGAGCCGGTACGGGTTCGCCAGGACGGTGAAGAGCGTGGACATCTGGTAGATCCCGGAGAGCCACAGGAGGTTCCTCAGCGCCGGCGAGAAGGGCCGTCTGGACAGGAATACCGCAGGCCAGAAGGCGAGAGCCAGCGCAGCGTCCGAGACCGACAGGTCGACTCCGCCGAGCCCCAAGCGAGCGCCGACCAGGAGGAGGGGCATGGCGAGCAACGGCAGCGCCACCGGCTCAACGAGCGTCAGTCCGAGCACGAGAACCACCACGGCGGCGGCGAGCGCCATCTCCGGTCGGTTCGGGACCTGGTCACCCAGCAGGTACAGCGCGGCGGCCACGCCGACGATCGCACCCACCGCGAGGGTTGGCCGCAGCGCTTCGACCAGTCGGTCCATCACGGTCCCCCGCCCGCCGACGACGACCTCTCGGCCGCGACGGGTCCGCGCAGGTACAGCCCCAGCCTCCGCCGCGCGACATCCCGGTTCGGGGCCCGAGTGACGAGCGAGCGTGCAGCCGCCCCGAGGACCCGCGCCGCGCGGTTCGCCTGCCAGCCTGCCGCGCCGAAGTGCTTGCGGTAGTACCGCTCCTGTGAGGCGTGGAAACGCACCTCGCGCTCGCCGGCGTCCGCACTTGTCGCGGCGCCGAGATGGGTGGCCCGCACGCCGGGCACGACCGCGTGACGCCAGCCGAGGCGCGCCGCCCGGTAGGCCCAGTCGGTCTCCTCGGCGTAGAGGAAGAACCGCTCGTCGAACCCGCCGACCTGTGCGAGCGCCTCGGCACGGAGCAGCAGCACCGACCCGATCACGAAGCCAGTCTGCCGCCCCAGCCGCCCCAGACCGACGGCTTCCAGCCAGGACCTTGCCGGGTGCGGGAACGGCCAGCCCACCCGGGCGGGCCGGCCCTGCCCGTCCACCTGGGCCGGACCGACGCTGGCCAGTCGGGGGTCGGCGTGCAGGGCCCGCCTCAGGGCCGTTACGTCCTCCCGGGTGACGACGGCATCGGGGTTGAGAAGCAGGAGGTCACCACCGGGCACAGACCGGTGCCCGAGCGCGTGGTTCACCCCCGCGGCGAAGCCGCCGTTGCGACCAGGATCGAGGTACCTCGCCCCCAGCTTCTCGCACAGCGCCCGGATCTCGGGCAGGGATGAGTTGTCCACGACCGTGACGCTCAGGCTGATCAGCGGCGCCAGCGCGCGACGGAGCAGCTCCGGTGTCCCGTAGGCCACCACCACCACCTCGACCGGGGGGGCCGTCTCGTCCGCAAGCTCCTGCCCGGCAGCACCACCCTCGGCCGACACCTGGTCCCCGATGGCCCGGCGGTAGAGCGCTTCGTAGCGGTCCGCGACCACCTCCCAGTCACAGCGTCGGGCCCGCTCGAGCCCGGAGCGCACGAGCGTCCGGCGCAGGTCCGCGTCGAGCCCCGCCGCCAGCAGCGCCCGGCTCAGCTCGGCCGCGTCCCCGGGCGGGACCAGGAGGCCCGCTCCGCCGACGACGTCGGGCAGCGCCCCGCTGCTGCTGGCCACCACGGGCACCCCGCACGCCATGGCCTCGACGGCTACACGGCCGAACTGCTCCACCCAGGAGGGTGTGGTCCGGGACGGAACCGCGACGACGTCGACGCTGCGGTAGAGGGCGGGGAGCTCGGCCTGCGCGACGTGGCCCGCGAAGTCCACCCGGTCAGTCACACCCAGCTCGGCCGCACGGCTGCGCAGCGACGCCTCCTCCGGGCCCGTGCCGCACACCCGCAGGGTGAGGCGCGGGTCCTGGGCGACGGCCGTGAGGACCACGTCGACCCCCTTGTGCGACGCGAGGCGGCCGACGTACCCCACGTGCACGCGGTCGACGTCGACGGGCCGAGCCTCCGGTACGGGCACCCCGCCGCGGCCGACGACGGAGGCGGCGGCCCCGGCCGGGCGGAACAGGGTGGTGTCCAGCCCGAGCGGGATGACCTCGGCCCGCCCGGGGAACCCCTTGCGCTCGACGATGCGCCCGGCCTCCTCGTTGCAGACGCTCACCCCCGAGGCGTGCGCGAGCGCCCGGCGCTCGAGCCACCGGAACGGAGGCGGGTACCGCTTGTCGAGGTTCTGCGCGGAGTAGAGGACGTACGGCGCTCTGTGGCGACGCAGTGCCCGGAGGAGGAGCACCTCTGCCGTCGCGAGGGCGAACGGCTCCTCGTGGAGGTCGATGACGTCCCAGTCCTCCCCGAGCGCCCGCCACAGGGGCCGTGGGTCGTAGAGGAACAGCGCCGGGTGCGTGCCCACGGTCGCCACTCCGACGGCGTCCTCCCCCGGCTCTGGCTCCAGCGTGACGGCGGTGCCGCCCACGTCCCACCGGCGCGCGGCGACGGTGCGGACCTCGTGACCCCGTCGGGTCATCACCCGCTCCCGCTCGCGCCACGCACTCACGGCGGCGCTGTGGGAGATGCGCAGGACCCGCACGGGGTGGCCTCCGGACGTCGGGGACAGTGCTTCAGCGTATCCACCAAGACCGCCCGAAACGGCCGCGTCCATGGCCTCCTGTGCGATGATTCAGACCTGATCCGCCCACACCTCCGGGGGCCGCCGTGCAGTTCCGTGACTTCCTCGCGATCCTGCGATCGAGGTGGATCACCATCGTGCTCGCCACCCTGGTCGTCCTCGGTGCCGCGACCGCGGCGACGCTCTCGATCACCCCGATGTACACGGCCAGCGCGCGGGTCTTCTTCTCGGCCGAGGCGCCCTCCGATGACGATGGACGGACCGGCGGGACCTACGTGATCACCACGTCGGACCTCTCCACCTACCTCGAGGTCCTCAACTCGCCCATGGTCATGGACCCGATCCGCGAGGACCTGGGCCTCCAGGGGGTGCCCTTCCGGGTCTCCGCGGAGATCCCCGGCGGCACCCCGATCCTGCGGATCACCGCCGTCGCCCCCAACCCGGACCAGGCCGCCGCGGTCGCGAACGCCGTGGGCCCCCAGCTGGCGTCGGTGGCGGGGAGGTTCTCGGTGCTGCTCGCCAGCTCGGGGCAGGACGTCGAGACCACGGCCATCACCCCGGCGTCGCCGCCGTCCTCGCCGAGCTCGCCCGACATCACCCGCAACCTCGCCCTCGGCCTGCTCACCGGCCTTGTCATCGGCGTGGGCCTCGCCCTCGTCCGTCACGGCCTGGACACCAAGGTCCGGCGGGAGAGCGACGTCAGGGCGCTCTCCGACCGTCCGGTGCTCGCCCACGTCCCCTACGACAAGGCCTCGCGCGAGCAGCCCCTGGTCATGGAGAACGACCCCCACGGCCTCCACGCGGAGTCCGTGCGCCGACTACGGACCAACCTGCTCTTCGTCGACGTCACGACGCGGAAGCACTCGTTCGTGGTCACCTCGGCGCTCCCGGGCGAGGGCAAGACGACGACGACGATCAACCTGGCCATGGCCATGGCCGACGCCGGTGCCCGGGTCCTCCTCGTCGACGCCGACCTGCGCAACCCCTCGGTGGCCCGGACGATGGGTCTCGAGGGGGCCGCGGGACTCACGACCATCCTGCTCGGCCGGGCGACCGTCGACGACGTCGTGCAGCAGTGGCGCGGCACCACGCTCTCGGTGCTGCCCGCCGGTCAGGTCCCCCCGAACCCGAGCGAGCTCATCGCGTCCGCCGCGATGGAGTCGCTCTTCGCCGAGCTCGCGCAACGGCACGACTTCATCCTCATCGACTCCCCACCGGTGGTCCCGGTCATCGACGCCGTCCTGCTCAACCGGCTCACCGGCGGCACGCTCATGGTCGTGGCCATGGAGCGGACCACGAAGAAGCACCTGGCGAGCGCCCTGAAGTCCCTCGCGACGGTGGACGTCAAGGTGGCCGGCTTCGCGCTGAACATGGTGCCGACGCGGGGCGAGAGCTCGTACTACGGGTACGGCCGTCGCGCATACGGCACGCCTCCCGAGACAGGTCCCGACCCCGACACCGAGGTGCCCCGGCCTGGATCTGCGACGGTGCCGCCTGTCGTGGCAGGGCGCGACGACGACGGCGCAGCCGGCGAGGGCACGCAGGGCACCAGCAGGACCCGACGCTCGAGCTCGGCCGCCGGCGCGCGTCGGCGCTGAGCACGGCCGCTCAGGCGGTGCCCGTCTGCGGCGCCAGCCACGTCACCCCGCCGTCGACCGACGTGAGGACCTCGTCGCCGACCCAGAGCCAGGCGGCCCCCGCGGTCGAGCCCACCGCCACCGGCTGCGCGTCGAGCGACGTCGCCGCACAGCCGCTCACGCCACCGACGGCGGCACCGGCCGGGTCGAGGAAGGTGATCCCGACGCCGTCGCACGCCGGGGTCGTCCCGGCCAGGATGAAGCGCTCGGCCTCGGCGCCGACGGCCGCCGCGGACCCGGAGAGGGTGGCGGGCGTCCAGGTCACCCCGGCGTCGTCGGAGACGTCGACCGTACCGTCGGCGCACAGCACGGCGGCTCGCTCGGCGTCGACCGCCGCGAGGTCGGCCGCCGCACCGGTGCACGGCGCCGCGACCTCGCCGAGCGGGGTGACAAGGGTCGTGCGGTCCCCCGGGGTGACGTACCAGGAACCGGGTAGGAACTGGTCCTCGGTGACCCAGGAGGCTCCGTCGGTGACGGTGCTCCGGTAGGTCGGCACGCAGTCCGGTCCGCCGCCGATGGCGACGAGAGTCCCGTCGTCGAGGAGTCGTAGGCGTGTGATCGGAGAGACCTCCGACGGCACCTCCTGCCACGTCGCACCGGCGTCGAGGGTGTGCTCGAGCACCGCCGGCGCGCCGCAGCCGGTGCTGGTGGCCCGCCACGCCTCGGTGGGCGACGCGACGGCGAGGAGCCGCACGGGTGGTTCGGGCACCTCAGGTGCGCTCGGCTCCTCGGGCGTGCTCGACTCGGGCGTGCTCGACTCGGGTGTGCCGCTCCCCGCGGGCTGGTCCGCGCTCGCGGACCCGACGGCGGCGGGCTGGTCCCACACCTCCGGCGCCGGGCGGGTGAGGAGCCGGGCGATGAGGAAGGCGTTGGCGGCGACGAGGAGGACCAGCGCGACGTAGGCCACGGCCCGCCGTGTCATGCCGGCGCCCGAGGGGCCGAGCCGTCAGTCTCCTCCTCGAGGAATCCCTCCTCGACGAGCCGGGCGACGAACGTGACGACGTCGTCGCGGACGGTCTCCTCCGGCACCCCTGCGACAGCCGCGACCTGGGCGACGACGCCGCCCCGGGGACCGGACGGGCTCGGCCGCCCCGTGGCGGCGCGCCAGATCGCCAGGGCGGAGCCCTCCAGCACGATGAGGGGTCCCTGTGGCATCAGGCCCAGGTACACGGCCTGTCCGCCGCTCTCGTCGGTCTCGACCTCGGCGACGGCGTCCGCGCGCCGGTAGGTGGTCACCGTCGCCCCTGACGCCGCCGGACGAGCGCGGCGAGCTCCTCACGCAAGCCACGGGCAGGGCGCGCGAAGAACTCTCGGGCGATGTCGGTCCTTGACGGCCGCCGACCCAACCGGTGGGCGAGGTGGTCGACGTTGACCTGCGGTGCGCGCCACGCGAGGCGCAGGGCCTCCCGTCTGCTCGAAGTCGCCCGGATCCGCGCCGCCCACTCCTCCATCCGGGTGCCGCCGCCGACCGTCAGTCGCCAGAGGTCGTACTCCCTCGCGTCGCGGAAGTCCTCGAGGCCGCCGGTGGCCGCGGCGAACCCCACCTGAGCCTCGAGCTCGTCGCGCAGCACGCGGATCTCGTCCTTGCGCGCCTCGCTCGCCCCGGTCCAGGCGGCCCGGACGTCAACCGAGGCGTGCCCACCCGCCCGTGCGGCGTTGAGCACCAGGATGAGGGACTGCGCCGCGACGCTCGGGACCGGGCACGGCACACCGGCGATCGTCGTGAGGGACCGGTCCCGCCAGAGCCGGTCGAAGGCACGCTCGGGCGCGGTGCCGATCCCGGGGAAGTGCCGGTGCAGGTCGGCGAACCCCCAGACCTCGTGGGTCAGCGTGACCGCGTGCCCGAACGGGGACCCCGACTCGAACGTGCTCCGCACGTCCCACCCGTGCTTCCCCATCTCGTCCAGAAGTGCGTCCACGTGGGCAGGTCGTACGAGCACGTCGGCGTCGGCGCCCACCCGGGTGGCGGAGGCGATGGCGCGGTCGATCGCCACCCCCTTGATGTGCAGGACGTCGGCCCCGCACTTCTCGGCCAGGTGCTGGATCGTCGCGTGCGCGAACCGGACCCGCACCGCGAGCGGAGCACCGACCACGACGGAGGAGCTCATGACGGCTATCTTGCCGCGCGTGCCCCAGGACGCGCCTCGGTGTCGCTCAGCGGACCGAGGAGGTCGCGGGCGGCGCGGGGCAGGCCGTAGGCGACGACCTCGGCCTCGGCCATCGTCGCGACCGCCTCACGCACGAGGTCCGCGGCGTGGGGGTGCGGCCCGTGCGTCGCCACCGCCGCCTCCACGAGCTGCTCGATCGTGGGCGCCTCGTGCGACTCCAGCCAGACCGTGAGCCCGATGCCGCTGATGCGCACGGGGGCACTGCCCACGAGGAGGAGGATCTCGCCGTCGATGCGGACCGCGTCGCGGTGGTGTCGGCGGCGGACCCGTCCGTCGAGGAAGCCGGTCGAGATGTCCGGCTCGTCGGAGACCGGGTCCGCGACCGGCTGCCAGTCCTCGGTATCGGCGACGGGCTCCGTCAGGACTGCGCGGAGCAGGTCCGCGACGCCGTCGTCGATCTGGTGGAAGCTCAGACGGCGGAGGCCGCCGCACTCCTGGCTGACGGCGCACAGTCGTTGGAGCGGACGGTCGAGCCCGACGAGGCCCGAGGTCTGCGGGATGATCTCCATGAGGCCGTCGAGCAGGGGGACGCTCTCCACCGACGCCGGACGGGGTTCGGTGTCCCGGTCCAGCAGGACGATGCGGTCGAGCGTGAGGTCGGCGGGCGCGCGTCGGAGGCCCAGCTCGTCCGGTGACGTCTGGACCTTGCGACCCGTCGCGCGGTCCACCTGGGCGAGCGGCCGCGGGAAGGGTGCGATCTGGCGCGACTCACCGACACCGACCGTCTCGTCCGTGACATAGCCGAAGTTGTGCTTGGCCAGGGTGACCGCCGCGGTCGTCTTCCCGGCCCCCGACCGTCCGACGAGGGCGACGACGCGGCCGCGGTCGTCCACGAGGCCGGCCGCGTGCACCATGAGCCGCTGACCGACCGCGTGGTGGATGGCGCGCGGTGTCAGCCGCATGAGCAGGCCGGCGACTCCGGCCTCGCCGACCTCGGACAGCGGGAAGTCGACGTCGCCGTCGTCGCTCGACGACGGTTCGTCGACGATGCACCGGGACCACGCGCGCTCGAGCTCGCGACGGAACTCCTCGTCCGGGCACTCTACGGCGAAGGTCGTACCGAGGAGGCGAAGTCGCGCTCGGAGCGCCTCGGTAGCGGCGGCGTTCGGCTCCGCCGCCGCGCTCACACCCGACGTCATACGGAGGCGCAGCTGGTGCCGCACGCCGTCGGTGGGGTGAAGCACATGTTCGCGTACGGGAACACGCAGCTACCGGTCGGGGATCCGTTGGGGTTGACGCCGGTCCAGGACCCACCGGTGAGGTTGTACGGGTCGAGGGTGTAGTTCTCAGCGGTGCCGCCGCACGCGGCGTCGGTGTAGAGCGCCAGCGACACCGTCACCCAGTCGCTGCCGCTGTCGGTGTTGGCGTTGGTGAAGACGCCGAGGATTGTCGTCTGGTTGGCCGGGACGTACATGCAGCTGGTCGCCGAGGGCGGGCAGGGGGTGGTCACGCCGGGGTTCGTCATGCCGACGACGCACTGCGGAACCTCGCCCTGGGGGTCGCTGGGGAGGCCGAGCACGAGTCCCGTCACCGTGACGTAGTAGTCGGTGTTCGTCTCGTTGACGAAACGGGCCCAGAGCACGTAGCCCTTGTTGTAGCAGAACCCCATCGAGTTGCCGGGGATCTTGCAGGCCGTGCTCTGTCCGAAGTCGATCACCACCGGCGGCGACGCCGCCATGGCGGGCGCCGCTGAGGCGACCGCGATAACCGGCACCGACCAGGCGGCGCCGGCGAGCACCGTCCTGCGGCTCAGGCCGCGCTTCTCCTGCTGCTCACCCGAACCCGTAGCGTCCATGTTCTCAGCCATCTCGCTCACAACCCCCAACGGTCGACGCACTCCCCAACGTACCGGCCGGTCGGCCAACCGGACCGCACTTTCGTGGTCGTCTGCACAGCACACCACCGGCCGTCATCCGGGTCACTGGACCACCGGGTGAATATGGGGGTGAATTCGGCGCCTCACCCTCCGGATGACACAGGGTGATACGGACCGCCCAACCAACCGTGACACGCCTCACCCTTGCCCGCTCCCGACTGGCGGGCCGATGTGGGTACCCGTTGCTAGTTTCACCCCGTGGAGGAAACCGGACGGGAGCGCACCGCCGTCGTCGTCGAGGACGACGCGGACGTCCGTCTGCTCCTCGCCGCGACGCTGAGCCAGGCGGGTTTCACCGTGCACACCGCCGGGTCCGGCGCCGACGGCGTCGCGGCGGTGCGCGAGTACGCCCCGGCCGTGGTCACCCTCGACCTCTCCCTGCCCGACATCGACGGCTTCGAGGTCTGCCGGCGCATCCGGGCCTTCTCCGACGCCTACGTCGTCATGCTCACCGGCCGCTCGGAGGAGATCGACACCCTCCTCGGCCTGGAGTCCGGCGCCGACGACTACCTCACGAAGCCGTTCCGCCCGCGCGAGCTGCGCGCGCGGGTCGAGGCGATGCTGCGCCGTCCGCGGCGCCTGGGCGACGGGGACCTGGGCGCTCCGTCTGCCGGCGCGCCGGTCCCGCCCGCGCCGGCCGACCAGGCTGCGCCCGCGTCCGGCAGCTTGGCCGATGGCGCGTCTCCAGCGGCGGGCGCCGCTTTGATCGGACGACCGGGCCAGCTCGTCCACCGCGGGCTGCGCGTGGACACCGCCGCCCGCATGGTCGACATCGACGGCACCCCGGTCCACCTCACCCGGAGCGAGTTCGACCTCCTCGCCGCCCTCGTCGCCGAGCCCAACCGGGTGCTGCGCAAGGCCGAGCTGGTCCGGCGCCTGTGGGGCCAGGACTACGACACCGGCACGCCGGTCCTCGACTCCGACCTGCGCACGGTGGAGGTCCACATGGCCAACCTGCGCCGCAAGCTCGGTGACGACGCCGCCTCCCCGCGGTTCGTCGTCACCGTGCGCGGGGTGGGCTACCGCCTGGCCCCGGCCGTCTGACGACTGTCCCGATCAGGGGGCGAACATCGCCCCGGCGGTCCCCACACGCAGGTGCTCCGCGAGCGCCCGCTGGGTCTCGTTGGTGAGGTCCATGAGCCGGCGCAGCTCGCGGTCCGCGACCGCGAGGTCGCCACGCCGGCCCGCCTCGGCGACGAGCTGGGCGTGCCGGGCGAGCGCCGCGGCGCCCACCATCGAGGCGGACGTGTGCAGGCTCAGGGCCGCGACGTGGACCTCCTCGGCGTCGCCGGCGACGACGGCGCGCGCCACCCGGTTGCACGAGTCGCCCAGCCGCTTGAGGTAGGCCAGGCCGAAGCCGGACGCGGCGTCGTCGCCGACGTCGTGGGCAAGGGTGCCCAGGGCCGCGGGGTCGAGGATCATGTCGTCTTCTCCGGTCCGATCGGCGTCCGTCGGCACGCCGTGGCCGGCGTCGACGTCCTGCGGGCCGACGGGGGCGTCGTGGGCACGCCGGCCGGCTGACCGGTCGATGGCCGCGCGTACGAGCTGGATCCCCGCATAGCCCAAGAGTGCCACGGCGAGCGCGGCCGTGCCGGTGCGCTTCTGGTCCCCGTCCAGCGCCGTCGCCAGGTAGCCGGCGTAGGGGATGTGGTACCGGACCACACCCCTGACCTGCGTCGCCGTCACCGTCCACGGGTCGGTGGCGTCGTTCGCGTCGCCCCGGGTCGTCAGGACGACGGTGCCGTCACCGGCGACGGCGCGCGCCACGACCCGGTGGGTGACGAGGGTCGGGTCGTCCGGGTAGGGCATGACGGTGACGACGTCGCCGAGCGCGAGGGCCGCCGTCGCCGCCTCGCCCCGGACGGGCTCGACGACCACCTGGCTGCCGGTGGGGATGGTCGGCTCCATCGAGCCCGACAGGATCGTCAGCGGCACCCACCCGGCCAGGTGCGGGACGACGACCATCGCCAGCGCCAGGCCCGCGACGACGGCGAGGGCGAGCCACCCGGCGACGGTGACGACGGCGTGCGCACCTCGCCGGACGACGCCTCGGCGTCCCTCCGCCTGCGGCCCGGCGTCGGGCCCGGTATCGCGCTCGGCGGCGACGGCGAGATGCCGGGTGCGGTCGGGCTCGGCGGCGCCGGTGGTCAGGGCCGCCATCACACGCCGCCCGCCGGGCCGAGGCAGCCGATGTTGCCGCTCTGGCCGCGGACCTCGGCGGTGACTGCCTGCGCGCTGCGGACCACGCCGCCGGCGGCAGTCTCGGCGACGAGGACGAGGTCGAACCGGTCGTCGGTCTCCACGGGGATCGCGCCCACGATGAGGTCGACGGTGCGCGCCCCGGGTGCGGTCAGCGTGGTGACCCGGCTCCAAGGGCCGAGGGCGTCACCGACGGTCGAGGCAGTCCGGGTGCGGGCGAGGACGTGCCAGGACCGCACGGAGGTGCCGGACCACGTCCAGCCCAGCGCCGCGCCGGCGTTGCCGTTGTAGGCGGTGCAGCCGAGCGTGAGGCCGGCGTCGGAGGTCGCGGTGGGCACGGTGTAGGCGGCGCCGGTGACGGCGGTGGCGGGGAGCGTCCAGCCCCCGGCCGCGACGCCGGTGCCCGTGACCGTCGTCGTCGCTACGACGGCGCGGCCGGGCAGCGCGAGGCTGAGCAGCACGGGGTCGGCGGGCGCGACGGTGAGGCACAGGGCCACGGCCGCGCCGGGCGCGAGGACCTCGGTGCCGGTCAGCGGGGTCGTGGCGGCGCAGGAGGAGCCGTCGGTGCCGCGCGCGAGGCCGACGCCGAGCGCCGGGGCGAGGGCGGCGGCCTCGGCCGCCGTGGTTCCGGGGCCGGCGGACACGGTCGGGGTGCTCGCCCGCCATGCGAGCCTGGTCTCGGCGGCGGTGGACGTCAGGCGCGTGCCGCCCGGGACGGGGGTGACCGACAGGCCCAGCCGGTCGGTCGTGACGGCGGGCAGCGCGGTGGTGGTCGCCGCGGACCAGCCGGCGTCCTGGGCGAGGGACCAGGCCAGGGCCGGCGTCGCGCTCTCTCCCTGGAGGTAGGCGCCCCACGCGCTCGCGCCCGGTCCCACCGGGAGGGTGAGCGTGGCGGTCAGCGGACCGGCGTTGGCCGGGACCACCCGCCAGGACCCGGCCGTGACCGGCACGGGTGCCGGGCCGTTCGCGGCGGTGAGGGCGACCGCTGCGTGCGCGAGGAGCTCGGCTGGCAGGGTCCCCGCGCCGGCGGCCGACGGGGTGAGGGTGAGGACGGCGCTGAGGCCGTCGCCGGCCATCGCCAGGTCCCCGCCCGCCTCGACGACGAGCGTGTCGCCGGGCAGCAGACGCCGGTCGGCGAGGGACGCGGTGACGTCCGCCCGCGGGCTGCCGGGCCGGTCGAGGTGCAGCCGGGCGGCGCCGGCGGTGACGGCGAGCCGGCCGGAGACCAGCTGCGCCCCGCCCACCTCCTGGGCGTCGGACCAGCCCGCATAGCTGCCGCCGCTGCCCGCGAGGAGGGCGACGGCGAGCACGCCTGCGGCGGCGGCGCTCAGGAGGCGGGACATCGGTGCGTCAGGCGATCTGCTGCTCGAGGGTGATCTGGAAGTCGGCGAGCTCGGCGGCCGCGTCCTGGGCGCGCTGGCCCCAGGCCGCTCCCTCGTCGTCCACCGTGGGGAAGGTGATGGTCGCGACGACGGTGTACTCGCCGCTGTCGGTGATCGTCGTACCGTCCTGACCGTTGACCTGGACGTCCACGGTCAGGCCCCCCGCGAGAGCGACGTCGGCCTCCTTGGCCGCGGTGGCCGCGGTCACGGCGGTCGGCAGGGTGGTGGCCAGCTCAGCCTCGAGCCCGTCGCCGGCGAGGTCGACGTCGACCGTGGCGGTGTAGGTGAGCACCGAGCCCGGGATGACGAGGTAGTCGTCGAGGGCGATCTCCTTGCCGCCGGCGGTCCAGACGACGCTGGAGCCGTCGATACGCAGGTAGCCCGAGGTGATGGTCGCGCCCCCGAGGTCCTCGCTGTCCGACCAGGTGGCGAACGAGCCGCCACCGGCGGCGAGAAGGGCGATACCGGCGACGCCGGCGAGGACAGCCTTGCGGGTGCGGGTGCGGGTGCGGGTGTGGGGGGCGCTCATGGTCTTCTCTTCCGGCTCGGTGCGCCGGCGTGCTGCCGGGCTGCTGGTGAGAAGACTCGCGGGCGTTCCTCAGGAGCGGGCACCGTCGCGGTTCATGTCCGCTCAAGATCACCTCAAGAGCCGTGAGGTGCGTCTCAGGCCCGGGCCACCCGGTTCCCGCCGGCCGCCGTCGCCGAGCGCGAGAGGTCCCGGGCGGCGTCGCACATGGCCTCGAGGTCGAAGCCGTGCTCCGCGGCGTCGGCGACGCCGACGCTCGCCGTGACCCGCATGTGCCCGCCGGGCACGGGCACGGGGGTGTCGATGAGCTCCTTGCGCAGCTCGTCGGCCCACTCGTGGGCCTCCTCCACCGTGCACCCGGTGAGGACCACCTGGAACGCGCGTCCGTCGAGGGCGTCACGGCCGAGGACCGCCCGGGCCGGCAGCACCATCTGCAGGACCTCCCCGCACACGGCCATCGCCTGCTCCGCGCACCCCACGCCGAACGCCGCACCGAGGGTCTGCACACCCTCGGGCGCGACCGCGACGAGGACGGCGGGGCGCCCGGTGCCGCGGGCGCCGTCGAGCACGTCCTGCGCGCGGCGGGGGAAGGTGCGCGAGGTCCGAGCCCCGGTCATGGGGTCGAAGTTCGCGGCGTCGACGCGCCGGTCCTGGGCCCGTGAGGCGCGCAGCGCCACCATGCAGAACGCCGCCCCGACGATGACGAGGACGTTGACCAGCGTGGCGACCTCGGTGCCGGCGTAGGTGAGGAAGGCCCGCCCCGCCGGCCCGACCACGACGAAGAGGACCAGCCGGAACGTGTAGAAGAGGGCGTGCCCGAGGAGGATGACGGCGAGCATGACCCCGAGCCGGTCCCGGCGCAGGTGCGAGCGCAGGATGGCCGCACCGGTGGCGTAGCCGCCGGCCGCCGTCGCCGCCAGGAGCGCCTCCTCCCCCGCCCAGTACCCGCCGTCGGGACCATGGACGGCGGAGGCGAGGGCGGTGAGCACGGGCACGCCGTACAGGACCCCGACGAGCGGTCGCCGCCCGGTGTGCAGGCGCACGCCGGCCCACATCGCCCACACGGTCAGGGCCGTGAAGCCGTTGACGAGCGGGACCGCCGGCCACAGGTCGGGGGCGAGGACGGCGACGAGGAGGAAGGTGGTCGTCGCGACCGCGGCGACGAACGCCAGCGCCCAGACCCGGTCGACGTCCTCGCCCGTCTCGGTCCAGGCGTGCGAGATGAACATCCCGGCCGTCAGGACGATGACGAGCGCGGAGACGACGAGCAGCGTCGGCAGGTCCAGGCTCACCCCGCACCTCCGGCGCGCCGGGCGCTCGGGCGGCCCGCCAGCGGCAGCACGATGGTGACCTCGGTGCCCTCGCCGAGGGCGCTCCGCAGCGCGATCGTGCCGCCGTGGGCCTCGACGATCTCGCGTGCGAGGTGCAGGCCCAGGCCGGTGCCGGGCACGTCACCGCGGCGCACGGCCGCGGCCCGGTAGAAGCGGGTGAACAGTCGCGCCTGGTCCTCGGGGGCGATGCCGATGCCGGTGTCGGCCACCCGGACGACCACCTCGTCGTCGACCGGCTCGGCGACGACGTCGACCCGGCCGCCCGCGCGGGAGTACTTCACCGCGTTGGACAGCACGTTGGCCACCACCTGCGCCAGGCGCAGCCGGTCGCCGTCGACGGGCAGGGGCATCCCGTCGTGGAGCTCGACGACGACGCCGCCCGCCGTGGCGCGCGGACGGTGGTCCTCCACGGCCTCGGCGACGACGTCGCGCAGGTCGAGCGGGTCGTGGCAGATCTCGACCCGCTCGCGCACCGTCGCGGCGTCGAGCAGGGCCTCGACGATGCCCTGGATGCGTTCGGCGTTGCGCTCGGCGACGGCGAGGTGCTCGCGCACCACCGGCGGCAGGCTCGGGTCCTCGGCGGCCAGCTCGAGGTAGCCCACCACCGAGGTCAGCGGGGTGCGCACCTCGTGCGAGACGGCCGAGACGAAGTCCTCGCGCTCGGCGAGCGCGGCCATCTCCGAGGTGAGGTCCTGGTAGACCACGACGGCGCCGGCGGGCCGGCCGTCGGCCCGCTGGAGCTGGTTGGCCGAGACCCGGTAGGCCCGCCGGGCCAGGCCCGGCCCGAAGTCCCACCAGATGAGCTCGCGCTCGATGTCACGACCGCCGGCGGCCCGGGCGAGCGGGCTCTCGTCCGGGCGGAGCGGGCTCTGGCCGTCGGCGGCGTAGGTGGTGACCGGACCGCGGCGTCGGTCCGGGCTCTCCCCGCGGGCGCGGGCCCGTTCCCGGGCGTCGTCGCCCACCCGCAGCCGGCCCTGCGTGGCGGTGGTGTAGGCGCGGTTGACGAGCGTGACGCGGCCGTCGGCGTCGAGGGCGACGACGCCGACGTCGACGGTGTTGAGGATCGACTGGAGGAGCCGCTCGTTGTACCGGGCGTCGGCGAGGATCTCCTCGACGAGGGAGCTCTGCCGGGCGAGGAGGTCACGCCGCGCGGCGGAGCGGCGCTCGGCGAGGTGGACGTACAGCGCGACGGCGAGCAGGACGAGCGGGAGGATGAACAGCCGCGGGATGTCGTCGCCGTCGAAGTGGGCGGTGCCCAGCACCCGGGTGCCCCACGCCGCGAGGGTGCCGACCGCCACCGCGACCACGACGCCCGCCGCGCCGAAGACCGTGGCCATCCACAGCACGGGCAGGACCAGCAGCATGCTCACGCGGAAGCCCGACTCCACGGCCAGGCCGATCGCGAGCATGTCGAGGAGCGGGACGGCTGCCGAGAGCCAGACGGGTAGCCGGCGCCAGGGCACGAGCACCGAGAGCGCCACCGCCGAGCCGGCGACCGCGAACGCCGCGAGGAACGTGCTGTCGTCGAGCATCGTGGGCGCGTAGACGAGGACCCCGGCGAGGATCGCCAGGGTCACGCCCGTGAAGGGCAGCTGCCGGAGGAAGACGCTGAGGTGGCCCTCCCCGGCCGTCGGGACCTCCGGGCGCCGGGCAGGCGTCGCCGGCCCGCGCGGGGCGCGGCCCGGCGCGACGCCCGCCTCCGCGCCGGGCGGCGTCTCCGCGGTCGACGGTGCTTGGGTCGTGCGCGGTGCGGCCGTGTCCGCTGACGGTCCCCCCTGCGGGCCGTCATCGGCGCCGGCGGTCGTCCCGGTCCCCCCCGGGACGACCCCGTGCAAGGGCATGGCGGCCCCAGCCACCCTCACCCCCGCCGTCTGCACTCGCACAGCCTATGGCTGCAAGAATGCAGATACGGCACGTTTGCGAAACTAGCAGCGACCCAGTCTTGCCCCTCGGACTGCAAGCCGGCGTGTCGCCGCTACCGGATCCCGGCGGCGCGCCGGGTGGTGCGGTTGGCGTGCGGGGACCACCGCGGCACCCACCGGGCCTGGGCGCCGGCAGCCGCCGCGCCGAGCGCCGCGGTGACCCAGATGCCCGCCGCCAGCGACCCCAGCGCCGCACCCGCGGAGACGATGAGCGGACCGGCGGCCGACCCGCCGTCCTGCAGCACGCGCCACAGCCCGAGGAACTGGGCCCGGCCACGGTCGGGTGAGACGTCAGCACCGAGCGTCATGAGGATGCCCGAGCTCATCCCGTTGCCGAGCCCGAGCAGCGCCGCGACGACGGCGACCCCGCCGATCGTCGTCGTCAGCGGCAGGAGCGACATCGCCACCCCCATGACGAGCATGGACGGCACCCCGATCCACAGCCGGCCGTAGAGGTCCATGACCCGCCCCGCGGGGTAGAAGAGGAGCATGTCGACCCCGCCCGCGAGACCGAAGATGAGGGACGTCGTCGCCGGGTCGAAGCCGAGGTGCTCGCTCCACAGCGGCAGGACGGTCATGCGCGCGCCACGGACGGCGCCGACGAGCAGCACGGCGACGCCGAGCGTGCTCAGCACGGCGCGGTGCGCGCGCAGCACCCCACCGAGGGTCAGGTGCTCCCCGGCAGCGCGGGCCGCTCGCCGGGCGGCGCTGCGCTGCCGCAGCGTCCCGCCGTCGCCGTCCTCCCCCACCGCGACGACGATGACCGTGGCGAGCACCGCCGTCACCACGCCCAGCGCGAACGCCGCGCGCAGGCCCGCGAGGGCGATGACGCCGGCCCCGACGAACGGACCGACGAACTGTCCGATGCGGTGGACCCCGGCCAGGGTGGACAGCACCCGCGCCCGGCGCAGCGGCGGGGTGACCTCGGTGAGGTAGGCGTGCCGGGCGAGGTTGAATACGGCCGCCGCGGCACCGGTGAGGAGCACCGCCGCGGCGAGGAGCACGAGCGAGGGGGAGAGCGCGGCGGCGAGGAACGCACCTGCCGCGACCACACCGGCCAGGGCCATGGCCCGCCGGTCGCCGACGCGGGCGGCGAGCTGGCCGGCGGGGACGTCGGCGAGGATCTGGCCGACCGGCAGCATCGCGGCGACGACGCCCGCGGTGGCGAGGTCTGCCCCGCGGCCGACGGCGGCCGGGACGATGATCGGCAGCATCGCGCCGAGGCCGACGTCGAAGAGGAACGAGGGCACGAACGTGCCCAGGACCAGGCGCCGGGGGAACATCGGACCGGTGACGGGCTGCGGTGCGGGCAGGGGCTGCGGGGCGTGCGGGTGCTGGGGCATGGTGCCCGTCATCCTGCCCGAGGACGCGGCATCGGCGCCCGCCCTCTAGCCTGGGGCCGACGGACGTGCCGGCCGACGGACGACCAGGAGGACGGATGGGGCGCAGGGCGCTGTACGACGTGAACGAGGAGTTCACGGTCCTGACCGTGTGCACGGGGAACATCTGCCGTTCCCCCGCGGTCGAGCGGCTGCTGCGGGCCGAGCTCGGGACGGGCTCGGGGATCCGGGTCCACAGTGCCGGGACGGGCGCCCTCGTCGGTGAGCCCATCCACCACCCCGTGGCCGGGCTCCTACGCGACCTGTCGGTCGACGCCGACGCGCACGAGGCCCGCCGGATCACCGAGGCGATGGTGCGCGAGGCAGACCTCATCCTCGCCCTCACCCGGGAGCACCGGGCCGACGTCGTCGAGCTCGTGCCCGCGGCGGTGCGGCGCACCTTCACGCTGCGTGAGTTCGCGCGGCTGGCCGAGCAGGTCGACCCCGCCGCCCTCGCCGAGGCAGCGGGCGCCGAGGCGTCCCCGGCCGAGCGACTGGCGGCGCTGCTGCCGCTCGCCTCCGCCTACCGGGCCCAGGTCGACCCCTCGTTGGACGACGTCATCGACCCCTTCCGCCGAGCGCCCGAGGTGTACCAGCGCTCGATGGACGAGATCGTCCCCGCGGTCCGCATCATCGCCGACGTGGTGCTCGAGCGACGCTAGACCGCCCGGCCGCACCCTTCCCGGGAGCCCGGGGCCGCGAGTAGGTTGTGCTCGACGCCCGAGACCCCGGAGTCCCATGACCGCTCCTGCCCACCCCTCGGACCGCCCAGGCAACCGACGCCTGGCGCGGTGGGCAGGTCGCTGCCTCCTCGCGGTGGGTGGCGCTTCCGCAGGTGCGCTCCTCACGCTCGGGCTGGCCGGCGGAGCCGCCGCGGACGAGGCGCCCGCCCAGCCGGCGGCCACCGTGCAGGACGCCGCCGCTCCGACCGGGACTGTCGAGCCCGACGGGGCCACAGAGCCCGCCTCCGAGCCCGCACCGGCGGCCGAGCCCGCAGCCGAGCCGCAGCCTCAACCCGCGAGCGAGCCGGAGCCGGCCACCCTGGTCGAGCCAGCACCTGCACCGGAACCCGCGCCCCCGGCCCAGCCAGAGCCCGCACCCGCGACCGAGCCCGCTCCCGCGGCCGAGCGGCAGCCCGTCCCGCAGCCGGCGCCACCGGCCCAGCCAGAGCCCGCCGAGCCCGCACCCGCACCCGAGCCCACGGCCGAGCCGGCACCCGAGCCGGCACCCTCCGAGGCTGAGCCCGGATCACCGGTCGGGGACGACTCCGCCCCCGAGCCGGCGGCGGACGAGGCCGGCACTGCCGCGGAGCCGCCGAGCAGTGACGCAGCACCCGGCAAGGGAACGATCGCGTCGGTCGGTGGCAGCACAGTGGAGAAGGACGACGCGGCTACGGCCACCGTCGGGACCGCCGACAGCGAGAAGAAGGACGACCGCGACGCCGACCGCACGTACGACGACAGGGACGACGACGGTCTGCGCGCTGGCGTCGGGGTGAGCGACCAGGGCGAGGGTGACGAGCGGGACGACGACAGCAAGAAGGACGAACGCGACGCCGACCGCGACAGCGAGGACAGCAAGAAGAACGACCGCGACAGCGAGCGCAAGAATGACGACCGCGACAGCGAGGACCGCGACACCGAGCAGAGCTCCGACGACCGGAGGGACGACCGCGGGAAGGCCGACGACCGCGACGCCCGGGAGGTCGGCCGCACCGCGGTAGCCACCGCGGCCCTCACCGTCGACCGGCCGCATCGCCACGGTCCCGACGACACGTCCGCTGTTGTCGGCTCGCCCGAGGGGCTGCCGGAGGTGCTGCCGGCCGGCGCGGACACGTTCGACCGGCACGGTGCCGGCCTCGCCGCCGAGGCGGCCGCGACCACGGCGCACGGTCCGGTCCCCACCGAGGACGCCGCTTCTTCGACCCCGGGCACCGGTCCCGTCCCCCACGCTCGGCCGCTGACCGGCCCGCGGAATGACGGCGACGGCGTCGCAGAGATCCAGTCCGCGCCGGCCGCACCCATCGCTGTGCCTCCTACCTCCGACGCCGAGGCCTCGGGCGGCAACGCCTCCCCGAGCCAGCGCGCCGGTGGCAGCAGCGACGCCGACGACGCGCGCGTCCATGCCCACGCCCAGGCCGAGCTCACCTGGGCCTGTGCCGTCGCACAGCGCGCGGTTCTCACCGACGTCTTCGAGGAGATCCCGGTCTCACCCGCCTGATGGTGACGCGCCGATCCGGCACGTCCGCGCGCCCTGACGGGCGCACCTCCATCACGCAAGGAGAGATCCCGTGCGCGACCACCTTTCCCGTGCGCCTGGCGCACCGAGCACCACCAGCACCGTTCGCTCTCTGATCCGAGGCGGGCTGCACGCGGCAAGAGCTGAGGACCACGCGGGAACCGAGCCCGGCGGGAGCCCGCAGCCCGGCCTCGGCGGACACGAGCGGCCGTTCGACGACCCTGTCGCGCTACCGCCCGAGGACTTCCCGGCCCACCGGCCGCACGGCGCGCTGTGGGGGTCGCTCAACCGGACCGCGGACGCGGTCGCCCTCCGCTCGGTCGCTCGTCGGCTGGCGGCGGGCGCGAGAGATCTCGTGACCGGCAGGGCACCTCACCGAGCCTGGGTCACGGGCTGAGGACGTGCGCCGTCGGCGCCGGCGACGCGCAGGGGGCTCGCCATCGCCGACTCGGCGCACCAGGACCGCCCGTTCCGACAGTGGTGACGCGCAGGGGGCTCACCACCGTCGGGACGTGATGCGGTCACCGGTCCCTGGGGCGACGGGGCGCAGGGGCCCCGTCGCCCCCGGCGACGTCCGGCCGGGGCGGTGGTGGTGGGCCGCAGGGGTGCCGACCACCACCGTCCCAGGGACCGTGGCGGGATCATGCCGCCCGGTGGATGACGGCCTCGAGCTCCAGGGCCGTACCGGCGGCGAGCTTCTTGATCTCCTTCAGCGCCGCACGCGCCGGCTCCACGTCCCCGTCGCCCAGCGCCGCCACGACGGGCGCCAGCCGGCCCGCGAGCGCGGCCGCACCCACCGTGGAGGAGGACTCGGCAAGGACGTCGGCCACGGTGTGGGCGCGTGCGGTGTCGGGCTCGGCCAGCAGGCGCTCGAGCTGGGCGACCCGCACCGGGAGCCGCTCGAGGTAGTGCTGCACGACCTGGACCGCCACCCGGGGGCCGAGGCGGGCACCCAGGTCGCGGAGCACCTGAATTCGCACCAAGGCCTCCACGGTCGCCTCCCTCGGCGGAGCGTCGTGGTGCAACTGTGCGACGCGATACCACGCACCGAAGGGCGCGCGGAGGGTGATGTCGGGATGAATCCGGGGCGCCACCCTCTCGGGCGGGAGGGTGAGGCGACGGGAGTGAAGCGGTACCGGGCGAGGTCGCGCCGCGACTCAGCGGCGCGTGCTCGCGGGCGTCAGCGTCGGGTGCTCAGCAGGAAGGCCGTCGCCCGGACGAGGCCGACGACGATCGCGAGGCCGATGATCTCCACGGTCGAGGACCCTGCCGTGAATTCGGGACGGCCGGGAGTAGCAACTTCGTGGGATGCGACGCGCGGCCCGGATCGGCGCAGTCCCGCCACTGCGGTCGCGCTCGCCCCGCTCATGGTGACCGGCGTCACCTCCGTGGCACCCAGCGTCGGAGCGGTCCCGTGCCCGGCGGAGACTCAGCGACCGAACGTCTCGTAGAACTCCCAGGATGCGGGGACCTTGCCGAAGGCGCCCCGGCGAGACCTGACGCGCGGGCTCGCCGCGGGCGTGGTCTCCCCCGTCGCGCGTGCCGACCGCTGCGGAGCCGGCGCACCAGGCGCACCCGCGGTGCGCGGCGCGCCGCTGAAGAGGCCGTTGAGTCCGAGGACCAGGCCCAGGCCCATGACCACCGACAGGGCCATGGCGACCACGGGGTTCACCGGGCCGGTGGCGGCGAGGTAGAAGGTCGCGGTGAGACCGAGGCCGACGAGGAACCAGCCGTTGCGTGCCGACCACCGTGGGTGCCCGTCGCGTCGCATCCCGTTGAAGCTCACCGTCCACCTCCGTGCCGCCCGATGGGTTTGTAGGACCTTAGGCCCGGTCCGCACGACACGCCAGCGGAAGTTTCGAACCGGGAGAGTCCGGTCAGAGGCGCTCTGGGGCGGGCCCTCGGGAATCGAGCGGCGGTCAGGGGCACAGGTCACCTAACCCGCCGCCCGACCACCGAGGGTCCCGTGCGTCACCCGGGTCGTGGTGACGCACGGGACGAGGCCGGGTGCGTCCAGCTGAACCCCCTTTCTCTCGGTCTTCACTCGATGGTGGCGATCGGTGCGCCCTGCCGTACCGCGTCGTCCTCCGCGACCAGGAGGCGGACCGTGCCGGCCGCGGGGGCGGCGACCTCCGCGTCGACCTTGTCCACCTGGACCTCGCCCAGGAGCTGGCCCTCGGTGACCTGCTCGCCGTCGGCGACGTACCACGTCGCCAGGACGCCCTCGGCGTCGGGCCGGGAGGCGTCCAGCGGCGGGAAGGTCACGTTCACCCGAGGGCCCTGCGGACGGCCGCCTCGATCTTGTCCTGGCGCGGCAGCACCGCGTACTCCAGGTCGTGCGCGTACGGGATGGGGACGTCGGGCATCGCCAGGCGCTGGACCGCCTTGAGCATCGTCGGGTCGTGCTCGACGACCGTGGCGACGACCTCCCCGGACAGCCCGTAGGAGAGGTAGTCCTCGTCGACGACGACGAGCCGGCCGGTCTTGCCCACCGAGGTGAGGATGGCCTCGCGGTCGAGCGGGACGAGGGAGCGCAGGTCGAGCACCTCCACCCCGATCCCCTCCCCTGCGAGCTTCTCGGCGACGTCGAGCGCGTGGTGGACCGAGAGGGAGAGCGTCACGACCGTGATGTCCGACCCCTCGTGGACGACGTTCGCCCGGCCGATGGGCACGAGGTGCTCCCCCTCGGGCACGACGTCGATCGAGCGCCGGTTCTTCGCCATCCACGGCAGGCCCATGATCCCCTTGTGGAACATGTAGACGACCGGGCTGTCGTCCCGGATGGCCGAGGTCATCAGACCCTTGGCGTCGGCCGGTGTGGCTGGGACGACGACCTTCATCCCGGGCAGGTGGGCGAAGGTGCCCCACAGGCACTGCGAGTGCTGCCCGCCGTCGGAGTACCCGCCGCCGACCGCCGTCGTCAGCGCCATCGGCACCTTGACGTTCCCGCCGGAGAAGTAGTGGATCTTCGCCATGTGGTTGTAGATCTGGTCCAGCGTCACGCCCATGAAGTCGGCGAACATCAGCTCCACGATCGGGCGCAGGCCCTCGGTCGCGGCTCCGATGCCCAGTCCGACGAACGCCGTCTCGGAGATCGGCGTGTCGATGACGCGGTCCTTGCCGAACCTTTCCAGCAGCCCGGTGGTCGAGGAGAAGATGCCGCCGTAGGCACCGACGTCCTCGCCGAGGTAGATGACGGCGTCGTCCCGGTCCATCTCCAGGGCGATGGCCTCGACCATCGCCTTGGAGGTGCTCAGGCGCCGGTCGGCCCGTGGGGGCGGGACGGGGCTCTCGGTGAGGGTCATCGCGCCGCTCCTTCCGCGAACACGTACGTCATGACGTCGGTGGGGTCAGGGGTCGGGGACGACTTCGCGAAGGCGACCGCGTCCTCGACCCGGGCCGAGGCCGACTCCTTCACCCGGGCGACGACGGCGTCGTCGAGGACGCCCGCCTCCCGCAGCCGCTGCTCGTACCGAGGGATCGGGTCGAGGCCGGCGACGGAGTCGAGCTCGGGGCGGTATCCCTGGGCGTCGCCCTCGAAGTGGCCCCACATGCGCAGGGTCGCGACCTCGATGAGGCTCGGCCCCTCGCCCGCGCGGGCCCGGGCGACCGCCTTGGCGGCCTCGGCGTGGACGGCCTCGACGTCGTTGTCCTCCACCCGCACACCCGGGATGCCATAGCCGGCGGCCCGGTCGGCGTTGGAGGCGACGGCGGTCGAGGCGGTGCGGGCCACGGAGATGCCCCACTCGTTGTCCTCGACGACGAACACGACCGGCAGCCGCCACAGCGCCGCGAGGTTGAGCGACTCGTGGAAGGCGCCCTGGTTGGCGGCGCCCTCGCCGGTGACCGCGACGGCGATCCGGTCGGTGCCGCGCCGACGGAACGCGAAGGCCATCCCCAGCGCAGGGGGGTAGCCCTCGGCGATGATCCCCGAGCAGGAGAAGTGCGTGTCGGGGTCGAACAGGTGCATGTGGCCGCCCCGGCCCCGCCCCAGGCCGGTCTCTCGACCGAAGATCTCTGCGGTCATCTTGCGCAGGTCGACCCCGTGGGCGACGGCGAAGTGGTGCGGCCGGTGCGTGGCGGTGACGGCGTCGTCGGTGGTCAGGTGGGCGCAGACACCCGCAGCGACCGGCTCCTGCCCGGCGGAGAGGTGCATCTCGCCGGGCACGAGGCCCTTGCCGATGTCGAAGCCCGGACCCTTGTCCGCGTGGTACTCCCGGAGGATCGCCTCCTCGAACGTGCGTGAGAGGACCATCGTCTCGTACAGGGAGAGCCGGACCTCGTCGGGCAGGTGGCTGCCGGCGGACCCCGAGTCGGTGGTCTCGGGAACCGGCGCCGCCGCGGAGAGTGATGTCGACATGTGTGCCTCCATTGGCGCGTGTCCCACCACTGTGGGACGCGCCGCACCGGGCGGCAACGGTCGATATTTCAGATGGTGATAGCGCGGCGGGACGCGAGGCGGCGTGGCAGGACACGCGACGACGTCGGCAGGACACGCGACGACGTCGGCGGACACGCGACGACGTCGGCAGACACGCGGCGACGTCGGCGGACGCGCGGCGGCCCGGGAGGCCACCGGACGGCAGGGGCGCCGCGGCCGGGCCTCCCGGGCCCGCTGACGGTCCCGCACCCGGCGCCCGGCGACCGGGCGCATTTCATGGCGACCGGCAGGGGGGGGTTTTCCGGTAGCGACCAGCCACCGGGCCCCGGGTGGGGGACGGCTCCGGATCCCTCCGGCGCCGAACACCCTGAGGAGAACGGTGACCACGGTCCTGATACATCCGTGCCGGAGGAATCGGTCGGCACGTGGAGTACCGAGCGGCCGGCAGCCGCTCGGCCGCTCGGCGTGTATCAGGGGGACCTCCGGTGCGCTCCTCGTCGAGCGGGGCCCTTCCGGGGCCCTGACCAGGGCCCCTACACTGCGGGAGCCGGGGGGCCGTCAGGATGACGAGGAGCGGCGCGTGAGCCAGACCGACGACCAGCAGCGACCCCCCACCGGCCGCGGGCGCCCGCCGGGTGCGGCCCGGGCGGGCGTGCCCCTGCCCACCCCGGCGCGGGTGGTCCGGCACGGCGGGCGGGTGCTCGACCCGCTCACCGCATCTCGCCTGCCCGGCGAGCCGGCCCCCCTGCCGACGGCGTACCGGGCCGACCGTCTCGTCGTCGCCGGCGAGCACGCCGAGGAGGCGCACGCGGCCATCGAGGACGCCGCCCGCCGGCTGAGCCTCGCCGCCGTCGAGGACACGCGCGGCCGCAGCCTCGCGGCACGCCGCGCCGGCCGGGCCCCACGCACCCTGACCCTCGAGCCCGCCGCCGTGCGCGAGCTGGCGACCCAGGTCGTCGCCGCCCCCGACGCCTGGGAGGTGCTCCAGCTCGCCCGGTCCGCGGTGCGCCCCGAGGTCCGGGCCGCCATGGGCCTGGACCACATCCTCATGGGCACCGGTCCCGACATCGGCGGCGCCCCCTTCACCTCCGGGCACGGGGTGGAGGGCGCCCCCTTCACCTCCGGCCACGGCGTCGAGGAGTACGGCCGGGCCGGCTCCGGCGGACGCCAGCCCGTCTCGTGGCTCGGGGCGCGCCCCACCCGCCGGGCCGCGGCGGACCTGCCCGGCCGCCGGCCCGTCGTCGCCGTCGTCGACACCGGGTGCGGCGAGCACCCCTGGCTCACCGACGTCGTGCGCGACCTCGCCCTGCCCGACGGCACCCCGGCGGGCCTGCCCGGACCCACGCCGGAGGAGTCCGGGGACGTGGTGGGCCCGCTCGACGGCGAGCTCGACTCCCACGCCGGCCACGGGACCTTCATCTGCGGGATCCTCCGCCAGCTCTGCCCGGACGCCGACCTCGTGGCCGTCCCGGTGATGGCCGGCGACGGTGTCGTCCTCGAGAGCGACCTGCTCCACGCCCTGGCCGTCATCACCGAGCTGGTCGAGCTGGACCGCGCGGGGACCCCCGGCGGGGTGCCCGTCGACGTCGTCGTGCTCTCCCTCGGCTACCACCACGAGGTCCCCGAGGACGCCGCGTTCGACACCCCCCTGCTCGGGGCGCTGCGCGCGCTGGGCGGGCTCGGCGTCGCCGTCGTCGCGGCGGCGGGGAACGGCGCGACGACCGACCCGCTGTACCCGGCGGCGTTCGCCCCGCACGACGGCGGCCCGGTGCAGCCCGACGGCTGCGTGCCGGTGACGTCGGTGGCGGCGACGAACCCCGACGGCAGCGTCGCGCTCTTCGCCAACGCCGGCGCCTGGGTGAGCTGCTGGCACCCCGGGGCCGCGCTGGTCTCGACGATGCCGGTGACGTTCCAGGGCGGTCGCCAGCCGCGGGTGTCCTACGCCGGGCCGGGCGGGCACCGCCGCGCGACCCTGGACCCCGACGACTTCGGCTCCGGCTTCGCGGTGTGGAGCGGCACCTCCTTCGCCGCACCCGTCATGGCCGGGCTCCTCGCGGCGCGTCTGCTGGACGGGACCTCGACGGGAACGGCCGGCGAGGGCACCGCCGTGGGCCTGTTCGCCGCGGCCGGAACCCCCGGCGCGGCCACGGACAGCGGTTCGACGGGGACCGAGCCCGCCGTGGATCCCGTCGCACGCATGGCGGCGCTGGTGGACGAGCTCGTGGCCGCCTACGCCACGCCCGGACGCAAGGCCGAGGCGGGGTCGTGACCGAGCACACCGCGACCTCGGACGAGCGGACCGCGACGTCCTCGCCCGTCGCCGACGAGGCCCGCACCGCCTTCGCGGAGTGGGTCGGCGGCGACCCCACGGGCCTGGACCGGCTGGTTCGGCTGCTGACGCCGATGCTGTGGAACCTCGCCCGCGCCTACCGGCTGGACGCCGCCACGGCCGAGGACGCCGTCCAGGCCACCTGGATCGCGCTCGTCCGGCACCGCGAGACGGTCCGCGACCCGCAGGCGGTCCTGCGGTGGCTCAGCGTGGCGGTGCGCCGCGAGGCGGCCCGCCTGTCGCGGTCGGCGGCCCGGGCCGCGCCCGTCGAGGACGAGACGCTCGCAGCGGTGCTCGAGCCCGAGCCGGGCATCGAGGAGGAGGTGGTCGCCCGCGACACCGGCGCCCTGCTGTGGCGTCACCTCGCCGCGCTCTCCGAGCGCTGCCAGCGGCTGCTGCGGGTCCTGGCCTTCCAGGACAAGCCTGACTACCGCGCCCTGTCCGTCGAGCTGGGCATGCCCGTGGGCAGCATCGGACCCACCCGCGCCCGGTGCCTGGGCAAGCTGCGGGCCCTGTGCACCGCCGACCCCTCCTGGAGCCCCGCATGACCACCGACCTCCCCGAGCTCCCGCCCGAGGACGCCGACCTGCTCGAGCTGCTCCGCGCGGAGTGGGAGCGCCGCGACCCGCCGGCGCAGGACCTCGCCGACCGGGTGATCCTCGCGCTCGCCCTGACCGACCTCGACGCCGAGCTCGCCCGGCTCGAGGCGGAGGTCGACCTGCCGGTCGGGGCGCGGGCGGCCGAGCCGACCCGCAGCCTCACCTTCACCAGCGAGCACGCCAGCGTCATGGTGACCCTCACGCCCCGCACGGCGGGCCGGTTCCGTCTGGACGGCTGGGTGGCGCCGGCGTTCGCGGGGCAGGTGGAGCTGCGCCGCGCCGGCGACGGCGACGACCGCGCCGCGGTGGACGACGACGGCCGGTTCGTCCTGGACGACGTCGCCGCCGGGCTCGTCCAGCTCGTCTACGTCCCCGCGCCGGGCGGCGACCTCGTGCGCCCGGTGGCCGCGCCGCCCGTGCAGCTGTAGCCCCGGCAACCCGGCCCGGGACGCCCCCCGGCTGTGCCACAGTGGGCGGGTGCCCGCCGACCCGGCCCTGCTGTGGGAGCGCGCCGTCACCGCGAGCGAGCGCGGGCGCCCGGTGGCGGCCGTCCGGCTCCTCGAGCGTGCACTGACCCAGGACCCCTCGCCCGACCTGCGGGTCCGCATCCTCATCAGTCTCGCGCACGCCCGCGCGGAGTCCGCCGGGGTCGGCGAGGGCCTCACCGAGCTCGACCGGGCCGCGCCGGGACCGAGCTCCGGGGCGTCCGCCCTCGTGCTCGGGCTCTGGTACGGCCAGCGCGGGCTCCTCCTGCTGCGGGCGGGACGCCTCGCGGAGGCGGCGGTGGACCTCGACCACGCCGCCGAGCTCATCGGCCCCGGCAGCCCGGTCGACCTCGCCCGCGTCCTGCTCAACCGGGGCGTCCTGGCCATGGGCGCGGCCGACCTCGAGCGGGCCGAGGCCGACTTCGGCCGCTGCCTGGCCGTCGCAGAGGGCGCCGGGCTCCACGTGCACGCCGCCAAGGCCGGCGCCAACCTCGCCTACCTCGCGCACCTGCGCGGCGACGTCCCACGGGCGCTGCGGCTCCTCGACGACGCCACCCCGGCGCTGGCCGCCGAGTCGCCCGTGCTCGGTGCGGTCGCCGCCCTCGACCGTGCGCGGGCCCTCGCCGCCGCCGGCCTGCTCACCGAGTCGGCGGCGGCGCTCGACGCGGCGATCCCCGTCCTGGGCCGGGCCCGGCTCGTCCAGGACCAGGCCGAGGCCGAGCTCACCGCCGCCGAGGTCGCCCGGCTGCACGACGACGTCCGCCGTGCGCGCCGGCTCGCCGCCCGCGCGCAGGCCAGGTTCGCCCGGCGCGGCGCCAGCGGCTGGGCGGCGGTCGCGGGCCTGGAGGTGCTGCGCGCCGACCTCGCCGCACTCCCGGGACGCCGGGCGGTCGCGCGCGCGGAGCGGGCCGCCGACGGCGCCGCAGCCCTGGAGCGCCGGCTCGCCGACCTCGGGCTCACCGAGGAGGGACGGACCGCCCGCCTGCTGCGCGTCCAGGCCCTGCTCGCCGCCGGGCGCACCGCGGAGGCGACGAGCGCCGCCGGCGGCTGGGCCGCCGTCACCGACCGGTCCCGCCTCGCCACGAGGATGCTGGCCCACGAGACCCGGGCGAACCTCGCCGCCGCCACGGGCCGGTCCGCCGTCGCCCAGCGGCTCCGGGCCGCCGGCCTGCGCGACCTCGCCACCTTCCAGTCACGTCTGGGCAGCCTCGACCTGGCCACCGCCGCCACCGCCGTCGGTGCGGACCTGGCCCGCGCGGGGCTCGCGGAGGCGCTGCGCAGCGGGCGCACCACGGCGGTCCTTGCGTGGTCGGAACGGGTGCGGGCCACGTCCTCCCGGCTGCCCCCGGTCCGCGGGTCGGCCGACCCCGCGGTCGTCGCGGCCCTCGCGCGGCTGCGCATCCTGCGCGAGACCGAGCGGTCCGAGCGCCTCGCGGGCGCGCCTCACGACCCCCGCCGCGCCGCGGCCATCCGCGACCTCCAGCAGGAGGTCACCCGGCTCACCTGGCACCACCGGGCCCCCGACCGGGCGGTCCGCGCCACCTCGCTCGAGGACGTCCGCGCCGTGCTGGCCGACGCCACGCTCGTCTCGCTGGTGATCACCGACGGCGTCGTCCGCGCGCTGACCGTGACCGGCTCCCGGGCCCGGCTGGTCCCCGTCGCCGCGGCGTCCGACGTGCGCGAGACGGTGCTCCGGGTGCGCGCGGACCTGGACGTGCTCGCCGGCCGCCTGCCCGCCCGGATGCGGGGGACCGTGCTGTCCTCGTTGCGCCGGGGCCTGGGCTCGCTCGACGCCCTCACGGCGGGCGCCGCGGGCGGTGACGGCCCGGTCGTCGTCGTCCCGGCGGGCCTGAGCGCCCAGGTGCCGTGGCCGATGCTGCCGTCCCTCACGGGCCGGGCGGTGAGCGTGGTGCCGTCGGCCACCTGGTGGGTCGACCGGGTCACCGGCCCCGGTGCGACCGTCGGGGCCGGCACCGGGGTGGGGGGCACCGCCGGGGTCCGGGGCACCGCGGCCGGCGACCGGGTCCAGGGCGCCGAGGTGTTCGTCGCCGGGCCCGACGTGCCGCGGGGTGCGGCGGAGGTGACGGCGAGCGCCGGGCCGGGTGCCACGGTGCTCACCGGCTCAGCGGCGACGACCCGGCAGGTGCTCGCCGCGATGGAGGGCGCGGCCGTGCTCCACGTCGCCGCCCACGGCAGCCACGAGGCGGACAACCCCCTCTTCTCCTCCCTCGTCCTCACCGACGGCGCCCTGTTCGGTCACGACCTGGAGTCGGTCGCCGCGCTCCCGCGCCACGTGGTCCTCTCCGCGTGCGAGACGGGACTGGCCAGCATCCGCACCGGCGACGAGGCGCTGGGGATGACCGCCGCGTTCCTCCACGGCGGCGCCCGGACGGTGGTGGGGTCGGTGGGACGGGTCGGCGACGAGGTGGCCGAGCAGGTCGCCGTCGCCCACCACCGCGGTGTGCGCTCCGGGCTCCCGCCTGCGGCCGCCCTGGCCGCCGCGTTGGGAGAGGCCGACGACGTCGCCCCGCTCGTGTGCTTCGGCGCGGGCTGGTGACCTGGCCTCGCGCGGCTGCAGAGCCCCTCAGGGGCGTCCGGCCATGGCGATGAGCCGGGCTGCCCGGCGCAGCTCGTGGCGGTGGCCGAGCACGCTGCCGGCGCGCGCGGCCGGGACGGAGACCGCGACCGCCGCGGAGATCCCCGGCGCCGGCACAGGTGCGGCCAGGCACACCGTCCCGAGGGAGTACTCCTCCCGGTCGACCGCCAGGTCGGTGGTGGCGGCGAGCTGGTGCATGAGGACCTTCCGGCTCGTCACGGTGCGCGGGGTCAGGTCGGCGAGCGGGTGGCTCTCGACGTAGTCGCGGCGCTCGTCCTCCGGGAGCGTCGCGAGCACCGCCTTGCCCAGGGCCGTCGCGTGGGCGGCGTCGTGGAAGCCCACCCACAGGTCGGTGCGCGGCGCGGCCGGAGAGTCCACGATGTCGACGAGACGGATCTCGCCGTCGTCGAGGACGGAGAGGTAGGCCGCGGCCCCGAGCTCGACGTGGAGCTGCTGGAGGATCTGGTGGGTGCGCTGGGGCGGGACGGGCGTGTGGCGCGCGCCGGCGAGCGCGTCCACGTGGTCACCGAGCACGTAGCCCTCGTCGGTGCGCAGCAGGTACCCCTCGTGGACGAGCGTGCGCAGGAGGTGGTACGCCGTGGCCACCGGCAGCCCGGTGGCGTGGGCGAGACGCTTCGCGGGCACGGGGCCGTCGGCTGCCGCCACCGCGTCGAGGAGGCTCAGTGCGCGCACCACCGAGTTGATGAGCGTCGGCTGCGGTGCCATGGGGCCTCCCGCGGCCAGGGTAGGCGCCCTGCTCCGGCGTGGGTAGAGCAGGGCGGCCCGGCCCCGTCAGGCGACCGCCGGTCGCTTGGACCGGGCCGCCGGCCGCCTGGCCGTGGCCGCGTCCCAGGCGTTCGTCAGGGCCTCGTACTGGGCCTCGCTCAAGGACTCGGGGAACGCCGTGGCCATCACCTTCCAGCGGAAGGCCATGCGCACGTCCGGAGGCAGGTCGTGCCGTGCCGAGCGTGCGGCGTCGTCGGCGGCCGCCATCTCCGCCCCGTGGCCGCCGGTGACGAGGATGCGCCGGCCGGAGTCGAACGCCTTGACGTAGCTGGCGCCGAGGCGGTGACGGCTCGTGGTCTGGGCGGTGCGGATGGTCTCGATCTGCTCCTCGGTGAGCTCGTCGAGCTGGGTGATCAGCTTGTGCAGGGTGCGGTCGAAGGTCATGTCGTGCTCCTGTTCCGCTCGTGGCGGCGGGTGGACTGCGGTGCGGCGTCGTTGCCGGGCCGGGTGGAGTGGCGCAGGGGGCGTCTTCCACCTGCGATGTCATCGGGGTCAGGGACGACGACGGGGGTCACCGTCGGTGGCGACCCCGGCTTGCTGTCGGAGTGATCACTCGCCGGGCGGCCGATGCGCTCGGCTCGCCCTTCTGCGAGTGCTGCCCGGCGGCGCACCGGCGCAGCCGGTGTGGGCGCCCGTCGTACGAACGTCGGCGTTCGAGACCGTGGTGGACGACATCGACCCTCCCTCCGGCGCGCGACAGCGAGACCCGTTGTCTGTGACCCCATGGTAGGAGCGTCCGACGGCGGTCCACAAGGGCTGTGGCCCTCCCCTGTCCGGGGGACGCTGGACGTGTGTCCGCCGTCCAGGGCCGGCCGGGTTACCGCCGTCCGGCGGAGTGCGGGCCTGGGCTGTCCGCGTCGGGCTGGTGGTGGCCGTCCGCGCCGTGCGTGCCGTGCACCTGGGCGTCGTCGACGCCTGCGTCGCCGCGACGCACGGCCGCGACCGCGAGCAGCACGGCCGGGACGAGCAGGAGAGCCGCGGCGAGGTTGACACCGCGGAAGCCGTCCAGGGCCAGGATGGGACCGGCGAGCGCGGCGGCCCCGGCGCCGGCGTAGTTCATGAGGGCGTCGGTCGCGCCCTGGAGCGGCACCCGGACGTCGCCCGAGTCCACCCCCGCCATCATGGCGGAGGAGGCGATGAGGCTGGCGGACCAGCCCAGCCCCAGCAGCACCAGGGCGGTCATCGTCACCGCGAAGGAGCCGCTGCGCGCGGCGACGAGCCCGAGGGCGATCGCAGCAGCCAGCACGGTGATGCCCAGGACGGCCACGCGCAGGGCACCGAGCCGGTCCGCGAGCCAGCCGAAGACGGGGCTGAGGGCGTACATCCCGAGCACGTGGGCGCTGATGACGATCCCGACGAGCTCGAGCCCCATGCCGCCGTGGGTCATGTGCAACGGGGTCATGGCCATCACCATGACCATCGTCGCGTGGGCGACGGCGATGAGGACGACGGCGAACCGGGCCACCGGGTGGCCACCGGCCCAGCGCAGGGACGCCGCCGCGCTGACCGGGCGTGCGGGACGGGCAGCGGCCGCGGCGACCGGGGCCCCCGAGGGCGTGGTGGGTCCGACCGCCTCCGCCGTCAGGCCCGCACGACCGGGCCGGTAGAACAGCGCCAGCACGGTCCCGGCGAGGGCGAAGGCCACCACCGAGAACAGGTACGGGCCGGCGAGGCCGGGCAGCCCGGCCGAGGTGCCCAGGCGCTCGCCCACCGGGGTGAGGTTCGGCCCGGCCACCGACCCGACGGTCGTCGCCCAGATGACCACGGACATCGTGCGCCCGCGCGAGGCCGGCTCGGCGAGGTCCGAGGCGGCGTAGCGGGTCTGGAGGTTGGTCGCCTGGGCGACCCCGAAGAGGCCCAGACCGACGAGCAGGACGACCAGGGAGTCCAGGACGGCGCCGCTGATGATGACGACGCCACCGAGCGTGGCCAGGGTGTACCCCACCGTCAGCGCCCAGCGCCGGCCCAGCCGCACCGCGGCGGTGGCGAGCGGGACGGCCGCGACGGCGGCACCGAGGACGCTCATCGCCTGTCCGAGCCCCGCGACCGCGGTCCCGCCGACCCGCTGGGCGAGGATGGCGCCGACCGCGATGCCGGAGGCGACCCCGATGCCGCCCAGGACGTTGCTGACGACGAGGACGCCGATCGGCCGGCGGGCCCCGCCGGCGGTCGTGGGGCTGCTCTCGTCCCGGGCACGGGTCGCGTGTGGCGGGGTCGTCACGCCCGGCACTCCTTCGTCTCGCACGTCGGGACAACGGCGCACCGGCCGCCGGCATTCCGTCGCGCCGTCGACCCGGCCCGGGGGCGGCTCATCGCAGGAGGTCCGGCACGGCCTGGGTCGCCGTCGCGACCGCGACGACGGCGAGCAGCACCGCGAAGGCGGTGGTCAGGCGGTGCGGCGCGGTCCGCGCAGAGAGCCTCGACCCGGCGAAGCCGCCCGCCATCGACGCCGCGGCGAAGGCGACGACGGTCGCCCAGTCCACCGTCGGCAGGCTCTCGGTCCGACCGGCCAGACCGGTGAGCGAGTTGACGACGATGACCAGCAGCGAGGTGCCGACGGCGTGGCGCATGGGCAGCCCGAGCGCGAGGACGAGGGCCGGCACGACCGCGAACCCGCCACCGACGCCGAAGAAGCCGGTGAGCAGGCCCACCAGGCTCGCGGCCGCGACGACGACACCCGCGCGCCGCAGCCGGGTGCGACGCCGCGGGTCGAGCAGCTCGGCGTGCCGGGAGACGTCGGGCCCCGGTGCGAGGTCCGGCTCCGCGTCGTCGCCCCTCGCCGTCCCCTCGGGCGCGGCGTCGAGCGCTGCCGGTCCGGCGGGCGGCGCGGGCTCGCCCGACCTCATGAGCGCCTTGCGGAGCATGAGCACCGCGACGAGCGTGAGCAGCATCGAGAACGCCGTCATGAGCACGGCCGGGTCCGCCCCGGCGGAGAGCCGCGAGCCGAGGAACGCCCACACCGCGCCGAGCAGGCCGAAGGTCAGGCCGGGCGCCCAGCGGACGTTGCCGGCGCGGGCGTGCGAGACGAGGGCGACGGCGGAGGTGGCCCCCACGATGACCATCGACGCGGTCGCCGCCTCGTAGGGGACGGTCCCGAGGAGGTAGACGAGGATCGGGACGGTGAGGATCCCGCCGCCGCCGCCGAGCGCGCCGACGACGACGCCGACGCCCAGGCCGATCGCCGCCGGGAGGAGGACCTCGGTCACGACCGGGGCCGACCGGTCAGGACCAGGACCCGAGCCGGGGCGTCGGCGGTCACTCCTGGTCCGCGACGTCCCCGGTGGAGGCGACGTCGTCCTGCGTGGAGGTCGTGACGTCGGGAACGGCCGTGGAGGTCGTGACGTCGGGAACGGCGTCGACGGCGGTCTCGGACTCGTCCTCGCCGGCGATGACGGCCCCCACGTTCGCGGTCGCGACGACCTCGAGGTCCATCTCGTCACGGACGGGGCGCGACGGCTGCCACAGGGGTTGCGCCTCGGGCGCGTGGGTCTCGGAGTGCGCGCCGCAGCCGTGGTCGACCGAGACCACCCGGCCGTCGTCGGGCGCCCACTCGTTGCCGCACACACCGAAGACGGTGCGGGGCGAGCCCGCCATCTTCATGAAGAAGCCGCAGGTGGAGCACTGCGCGGTCGCGGCCTTGGCGACCGGTGCCTGCGGCCCGTGGTCGCCCTCGTACCACCGGGTCATCGCCTGGGCGCGTCCCTCGCGGGAGAGCACGCGGGCCCGGCCGAGCCCGAGCTCGTAGATGGCGAGCTCGTCGGCGTCCTCGCCGGTCGCCTCGTACCCCTGCTCGAGGCGCTCGTCGTCGCCGTCGTAGGGCAGGACGTCCCCGGGGCCGACGTCGCCCGGGCGGAGGCGCTCGGACCACGGCAGCCACTCCGGCGCCAGCAGGGCGCCGTCGCCGGGCAGGAGCTCGACCTCGCACACCGTGGCGACGCGTCCGCGCGGCGGGCGCGCGACCGTCACCGCCCAGTGCCAGCCCCGGTAGCCCGGGACGAGGGACTCGAAGCGGTGGGTGACCAGCCGCTCGTCCTCGACGACCGCCCCGCGGTGCTCCCCGACCTGGCCGGGCAGCGCCATCTCCTCGGCCGCCAGGCGGGCGACGTCGACCGCACCCACGAGCACCGCCTCCTTGGCGGCGCGGACGGGGGTGCGGGGGGACGCGGTGGCTGCTGGCACGGTGTCGATTCTATCGGTCGGTTTCTCGGGCAGGTCAGGCGTCGAACTGGTCGGCGACGGCGCGCAGGAGCTGCGCCAGCTTCTGACCGTTCTCCGGGTAGTGACCGCGGTGGAGGCTGTTGGAGGTGCGGTCGAGGGTCTTGATGAGGTCCTCGACGATCGGGACCATGTCCTCGGCGGGCATCCGGTGCGCCTTGGCCACCGACGGCGGGGCCTCGACGACCGTGACGGACAGCGCCTGGGGACCACGGCGGCCGTCGGCGATGCCGAAGTCGACCTTCGTGCCCGGCTTCGGGGTGATCCCCGACGGGAGCGCCGAGGCGTGGAGGAAGACCTCACCGCCGTCGTCGGACGCGATGAAACCGAACCCCTTGTCGACGTCGTACCACTTCACCTTGCCGGTAGGCACGGTTCTTACCTCTTCTGTCGTCACGAACGAAAGCGCCGGCGGTCGCCGGCGCCACCGGTCCAGGGTAGCGGGACGCCGGCCACCTCGGCGCCGCCTTCGCGCGCCGGGGCCACGGCCGCGAATAGGTCCGGCGAACAGGGCGGCGAGCAGGTCCGGCGAACAGGGCGGCGAACAGGGCGGCGAACAGGGCGGCGAGCAGGTCCGGTGAACAGGTCCGGCGGGGCCGGTAGCGCGGCGGCGGACGGTGCGCGAGGCTGGAGGCGACCGCGTCGCCCGGAGGATCTCGATGGCCGAGACACCGCTCACCCGCCAGGCCGCCCTCATGAAGGACCTGGGGATGTGGGTCCACCGCGCCTCGGCGCCGGGATGGGACGAGATCCGGCTCCTCCTCAAGCCCGTCGGTGAGGCCGTCCACGTGCGCATCGAGGAGGTCCGCGGCCGCGGCTCGGTCGTCCGCACCGGCGAGCTGGCGCCGGGATCGCAGGCGTACGCGGACGTCCACGAGCTGCGGGACCTGCTCTACACCCACCCGTCGGGCACCTGGCACACCTTCCTCATCCACCTCCACGCCCGGGCCTGGCCGGTGCCGACCGTGTCGGTGGACGGCGTCGCCGACTACGACGACGAGCCGCCGCACTGGGAGGAGGGTGAGAGCGCCGACCTCTCCGCCGAGGACCTCCTCGAGGACTACACGACCTACCCCCGCACCCGTGAGGCGACGCCGGAGTGGGTGGTGCGCCGGGTCGCGGAGGCCGGGCTGCACCTGCCCTACATCCCGGCGGGCGAGTCCGCCCCCGGCCGGTGGCCGGTGGTCGACGCGGGCTCGCTCGGCGGGGCCGACGGTCCCGGCGCCGCCGCGCCCCGGGCTGTGACGGACACCCGCTCGGGCCACCGCCACGTGCCCCGCCTCGCCGCGCCGCCCGAGCGGCTGACGGTACTCGTCGACCGTGACGGCATCCCCCACGAGGACGGCCGCCGCCCGCAGCAGCACCGTCGGACCGTCCCCGGCAGCGCCTCGGTCCGCGAGATCCTCGACGGCCTCGGCCTGCCCCTGCTCTTCGTCGACGGGCACGGCACCTGGATGGTCGTGCGCGGCACGAGCGGGGCGGACGGCGCGCACACGCTGGGCGTCGTCGTCCAGGAGGGCGGGGGTGCGGTGGTGCACGTGACGACCGACCTCGAGCCCTGGCAGCTGGCCGACGAGGAGGGCGAGCTCGCGCTCTACTACCGCTCGGTGCCGGGACCGCCCGCGGAGGTCGTGGCCGCGGCGGAGCTCGACGAGACCTGGACGCCGACCCGGCCGCGGGGCGCGGTGGCGGACAACCTGCCGGTGCGGCGGGCGCTCGAGCGCTACTCCGCGGCCCCCGGCGCCGACCGCGGCCTCGACGTCCTGCGGCAGGCGCTGGGCGGACAGCTCCTCCTCGACTGCACCGGCACCGTGCTGGGGCCGGACGGCGAGCCCACCAGGGTGGTCGTGAACTTCGTGACGGCACCCGACGGCGAGAAGGCCCTGCCCGCGTTCACCCACCACTCCGAGCTGGTGGCGTTCCGCCGCGACGACGACGGCGCCGCCCGGTCCCTCGTCCAGCCCGCCCACGGGGTGCTGGAGTTCTTCGTGGCCGACGGCGACGCCGCCTGGCTCTACATCAACCCCGCGGGCCCACCGCTGGGCATCCACCGTGACCAGGTCGAGCTCGCCCTGCGGCCCGGGCACAACGCGGCGGTCAAGAACGCCCTCATGGGCTGCGGCCCGACCGGCGTCCCGCTCGGCCCGCACCCGGACCGACCGCCGTCGATGCAGGTGCTCTTCGACGCGCTGCGCACCGAGGGCGGCTTCCTCTTCCTCGGTGAGGGGGCTGCCACCACGGGCACGCTCCTCGCCTTCAGCTCGGCCGTCGAGGTCGCCGCGCACGACCGGTCCCTGCCCTTCCGCCGGACGGAGGTCCACCGGGTGCTGGAGCAGGTGACCTCGGACGGGCTCGACGTCCTGCGCATCAACCCCGGCGGGCCGCAGGCCGAGATCCCGGCGGAGCAGGTCCGCCGCTTCCTGGGGCTCCCGCCGGCCTGAGTCGCCGCACCGCAGCGGACCGGTCGTAGGGTGGGACGGATGTCCAGGACCACCGGCGACGCCGATCCCCGCACGCCCGGGCCGCGCAGCGCCACCACGGAGCAGCTGGCGACGGCGCTCGCTGCCCGCACCGACGCCGAGATCGCCGACCTCCTCGCGGCCCGTCCGGACCTGGCCGCCCCGCCGTCGCTGACCGCGATGGCCGCCCGCGCCGTCTCACGCCCCAGCGTCGAGCGTGCCCTGGCGCTGCTGGACGCCACCGAGCTCGCCGTCGCCGAGGCCGCCGTCGCCCTCGCCCCGGTGCGACGGCCCACCGCCGCGGCGCTGACCCGGGCGACCGGCCTGCCCGCGCAGGCCGCCCACGCCCGGCTCCACGACCTGGCCCTGCTGGTCAAGGACCTCCCGGTCGCCGCGCTGGCCGAGGCGCTCGGCCCCCACCCGGCGGGTCTCGGCCCGGCCCTGGGCGAGCTCGAGGCCCTGCTCGGACCCGCGGCGGCGCCCACGACGCGGGCCGCCCTGCGGACCGCCATGACCGGTGCGCCGGAGAGCGCGGTGCGCACGTTGGAGGCGATGACCTGGGGACCGCCGGTCGGCACCGCCGCCACGCTCCCGGAGGGCGCCGCCTGGCTGGTGGCGCGCGGCGTCCTGCGGGCGCTCTCCCCCACCCAGGTGGTCCTCCCCCGCGAGGTCGCCCTCGCCGCCCGCGGCGGCCTCACCCACCCGGTCCCGCCGGCCGCGCCGGACCTCGGCGACGCCCGGCACGTCCCGCCCCACGTCGTCGCGGCCGAGGGCGCCCGTGCCGCCGAGGAGGTGGTCCGCCTCGTCGTCGCGCTGCTGCAGGCCTGGCAGCACAGCCCCGCCACCGTCCTGCGCGCGGGCGGGGTGGGTGTGCGTGAGGTCCGGCGCACCGCGGCGTCCCTTCAGGTCGGCGAGGGCGACGTCGCCCTGCTCGCCGAGCTGGCGGGGATGGCCGGCCTGCTCACCCAGGACGGCGACGAGCAGGTCGCGTGGGCCCCCGCACGCACGACCGCGGACTTCCTCGAGGACACGGTCACCGAGCGCTGGGCGGCCCTGGCCGCGGCGTGGCTCGGCTCGGCCCGCACGCCGTGGCTCGTGGGCACCCGCTCGGAGCAGGGGACGCTGCGGGCGGTGCTGGAGCCCACGCTGGAGCGCGGCTGGGCGGCCGGGCTGCGCACCCGGGTCCTTGCGGCCCTCGCCTCCCTCCCCGTCGGCACGGCCCCGACGGCCGCCCAGGTCCGGGCGCTCCTCGCGTGGGAGAGGCCGCGCGCCACCGCCCCTGAGCCGACCGTCGCGGCCGTGCTGGCCGAGGCGGAACGGATCGGCCTCACCGGCGCCGGCGCGCTGACCCCTGCCGGGCGGGCGCTCCTCGACGGCGCCCCGGCCGACGACGTCGCCGCCGCCCTGGCGGACGCGCTGCCCGAGGCCGTCGGCGAGCTCCTCGTCCAGGGCGACCTCACCGCCGTCGTCCCGGGCCGCGCCGTGCCCGAGCTGGCCGACCTCCTCGGGCTGTGCGCGGCCGTGGAGTCGCGCGGGTCTGCCCTGACGGTGCGGTTCACGGCGGAGTCGCTCCGCCACGCCCTCGACACCGGCTACGGCGCCGACGAGCTCCTCGCGGGCCTGGCCGCCTACTCACGCACGCCGCTGCCCCAGCCGCTGGAGTACCTCGTGCGCGACACGGCCCGCCGCCACGGGCAGGTCCGCGTCGGGGCTGCCGGGGCGTACCTGCGTGTCGACGACGCCGGGGCCGTGGCCGGCCTGCTGGGCGACCCCGCGCTGAGGGGGCTGCGTCTGCGCACCATCGCCCCGACGGTCCTCGTCTCGCCCGCCCACCCCGGGGACGTCCTCGACGTCCTGCGCGAGGCCGGGCTCGCCCCCGTCCTCGAGGGCAGCGACGGTGCCGTCGTCCTCGACGTCGGCCCCAGGGGGACCCCGGGCGGCGCGCCCCGGCGCGGTGGGCGCGTCGGTCGAGGGTCCCGGCGTACCGCCGGGCTGCCGACGTATCCCGGCGCGGCACCCACGACGTACCTGCGCCGCACGTCCCCGACGGAGCTCGGACCGGTCGTCGCACGCATGCGGGCGGGCGAGGAGCAGGCTCGCCGCGACGCCGCCCGGCACGCCGGCGACGCCCCGCCGGCCACCGACCCGGTCCACGCCCTCGCCGTGCTGCGCGAGGCGGCCCGGGCCGGAACACCGGTGGAGATGGTCGTCGTCGGCGCGCTGGGGAAGCCCGAGCGGCGCCGCGTGCAGCCCGTGAGCGTGGACGGCGGCCGGGTCCGGGCCACGGACCTCGAGCGGGACACCGAGCTGACGGTGGCGGTGCACCGCATCTCCGCCGTCGCGCCCGCGGCCCGCTGAGAAGCGGCCGGGGTCAGCGCGCCTGGAACCGGACGATCCGCTCGACCGCCTCGGCCACGTTCTCGCGCCCGGCCGCGAAGGAGAGCCGGACGAAGCGCGAGCCGTGCACGGCGTCGAAGTCCGTCCCCGGGACCACCGCGACCCCCTCGCGCTCGAGCAGCTCGGCGCACCAGTGCGGGGAGCCCTCGAAGCCGTCGAGGTTCCGCGCGAGGTCCGCGTAGAGATAGAAGGCGCCGTCGGCCGGGGCCACCGGTCCCCAGCCGAGCCGGTCGAGCTCGCCGAGGAGGACGGCGCGGGTGCCGGCGAACCCGGCGACGCGCGCGTCGGCCTCGGCGTAGGCGTCGTCGGTGAACGCACCGAGGCCCGCCACCTGCGCCGGGGCGGGCGGGCACAGCGCGACGTTGCCGGCGAGGGCGTCGAAGGCGGGGGCGAGGTCGGCGGGCATGAGCGCCCAGCCCAGCCGCCACCCGGTCATCCCCCAGTACTTGCTGAAGGAGGAGATGACGATGCCGGTCCGGTCGAGCTCCCAGGCGCTGACCCCACGCGGGTCGGGCGCACCCGCGGGCGGGTACGTGATGCCGTGGTAGATCTCGTCGCTCACCAGCCGCACCCTGTTGGCGCCGGCCCACGACGTCAGGGCCACGAGCTGGTCGCGCCCGATCATCGTGCCCGTGGGGTTGGCCGGGGAGGCGACCACCAGCCCGTCGACGGCGCCCGTGCGCGCGACCACGTCGTCGAGGACCTCGGGGGTGGGCTGGAAGCCGACGTCGGGACCGCAGTCGATCTCGACCACCTCGCAGCCCAGCGCGTGGAGGATGTTGCGGTAGGCGGGGTAGCCCGGGCGCGCGAGGGCGACCCGGTCACCGGCGTCGAAGGCGGCGAGGAACGCCAGGACGAAGGCGCCGGAGGAGCCGGTCGTGATCGCGACCTCCTCGGCTGCGACGTCGAGGCCGTACCAGCGCCGGTAGTGCCCGGCGACCTCCTGGCGCAGGCTCCGCAGCCCGAGCGCGCTGGTGTAGCCCATGTCCGACCGGGCGGTGTGGGCGCGCGCGGCGAGCTGCTCGACGTCGGCGGGGGCCCCGCCGGACGGCTCCCCCGCGCACAGGGAGATGACGTCCCGGCCCGCGGCCCGCAGCTCGGCCACCCGGTCGAGGATGTTCATCACCTCGAACGGCGGGACCGCCGCCCGGCGCGCGACCTTCAGCGTCATGCCCGCTCCCCTCTCGACACGGCCAGGTTCCCACAGGCGGGGCGTGGGCAGGAGGGCCGATCGCTGCCATGATCGGGCCATGGCCGATCGCAACGTCCTGGGCGGGGAGCTGGCCGAGTGCGGGAGCGACCCCGTGACGGGCTACTACCGCACGGGCGGGTGCATGGCCACGCCCGAGGACCTGGGCAACCACAGCGTCTGCACGGTCATGACCGAGGAGTTCCTGCGTCACCAGCAGGAGGTCGGCAACGACCTCCTCACCGCCCGGCCCGAGTGGATGTTCCCCGGGCTGCGGCCCGGGGACCGCTGGTGCGTCGTGGCGCTGCGCTGGTGGCAGTCCTACGAGGCCGGCGTCGCCGCGCCGGTCGTCCTGGCCGCCACCCACGAGCGCGCCCTGGAGGTGGTGCCGCTGGAGATCCTGCGACAGTTCGCCGTCGACGTGCCCGACGACGCCTCCTCCATCGCGTGAACCGTGGACTGCCTCTTCTGCCGCATCGCCGCGGGGACCGAGCCGGCCCACGTGGTGCTCGAGACCGGTGACGTCGTGGGGTTCCTCGACACCCGACCGGTCTTCAAGGGCCACACCCTCGTGGTGCCGCGCCGTCACGTCGTGACGCTGCCCGAGCTGCCCGACGACCTCCTTGCCCCGTTCCTGGACGCCACCCGCCGCGTGGCCGCCGCGATGACCTCCGGGCTCGGCGCCCAGGGTTCCTTCGTCGCGATGAACAACGTGGTGAGCCAGAGCGTGGCGCACCTGCACGCCCACGTCGTCCCGCGCACCAAGGGTGACGGGCTGCGCGGCTTCTTCTGGCCGCGCAGCCGCTACGACGACGACGAGGCCCGGGAGTACGCCGACCGGCTCCGCCGGGTCCTCGGCCGGGCCGGCACGGCCCCGCCGCAGGTCGGGGACGAATCCTTGACACCCTGAACGCCCCCTGGTGAGGATCGGTCGTCCGAGGGCCGGGTATCGGACGAACCCGGACAGATCGGCACCGTCGCCGGCTCCTCGGACCGTGCGCACCGCCGCGCACCCGAGTAGATGGAGGACGTGATGACCGAGACCATCCCCACCCGGCGGCTCCTGCCGCTACTGCCCGCCCACACCGGTGGCCGTTCGGCGCTGACCTGCCGTTACCGCTGCGGCAACGCCTGCCTGCACGAGCCCACCAACCCCTCGGACAACGCGTACTTCGGCGACGTCGTCACCCGCGCGCTCTCGAGGCGCAGCGTCCTGCGCGCGGGCGCCGTCGTCGCCCTGGCCGGCCTCGCCGCCCCGGCTCTGGACCGTCAGAGCGCCCTCGCGGCCCCCGGACGGGCGGGCGCACCGCCCGCGCCGGGCCTGCGGTACACCCCGGTCGCGCCGAACACGGCCGACGCGGTGCACACGCCGGGCGGGTACCTCCAGCAGGTCGTCATCCGGTGGGGCGACCCGCTGTTCCCCGACGCCCCCGCCTTCGACCCGATGAACCAGACGGGGGCCGCCCAGGCGCGCCAGTTCGGCTACAACAACGACTTCCTCGGCCTGCTCCCGCTCGGCGGCGACGACCACCTCCTGTGCGTCAACCACGAGTACACGACCGAGGAGATGATGCTCCCGGGCTGGGACTCCGCCGCCCCCACCGAGGAGCAGGTGAAGGTCGGCTGGGCCGCCCACGGGCTGAGCGTCGTCGTCGTCACGGGAAAGCACCAGGGCAAGCGGTCCGGCGCTCTCGACGTCGTCGTCGGCCACCCGCTCAACCGCCGCTTCGTGACGTCACCGGACCTCACGGGTGACGAGGGGACCTCCTCGGAGTTCGAGCTGAGCGGGCCGGTGGCCGGCTCGGAGCTGGTCCGCACCGGCGCCGACCCGGCGGGGACGACGGTGCACGGCACCCTCAACAACTGCGCCGGCGGCCTGACGCCATGGGGCACGTGGCTCAGCGGCGAGGAGAACTTCGACCAGTACTTCGCCAACCGCTCCGCCGTCACCGAGCCCCTGGCCGCCGCGAGCCTGGCCCGGTTCGGCGTCCCGTCCGGCGCGTCGGAGCGGAAGTGGGAGCGGTACGACCCCCGGTTCGACCTCGCACAGGAGCCGCACGAGCCGAACCGCTTCGGCTGGATCGTCGAGGTCGACCCCTACGACGCGACGTCGACCCCTCGCAAGCGCACCGCCATGGGCCGGTTCAAGCACGAGGGCGCCAACGTCGCCCTCGACCGCGGCAACCGGGTGGTGGCCTACATGGGCGACGACGCCCGGTTCGAGTACATCTACAAGTTCGTCTCCCGGGACGCCTACCGGGCCGGCGACGACGCGCACAACGCCACCCTGCTCGACAACGGCACCCTGTACGTCGCCCGGTTCCAGGGCGACTCTCCCGGCGAGATCGACGGCAAGGGCACGCTGCCCACGGACGGTGAGTTCGACGGGACGGGCGAGTGGGTCGCCCTCGTCACGAGCTCCGACGGCGTGGCCACCTCGCACGTGCCCGGCCTGACCGGCGTCGAGGCCCTGGTCTACGCCCGCGAGGCCGCGGACCTGGCCGGGGCCACCAAGATGGACCGCCCGGAGGACGTCGACGTCAGCCCGAAGACCGGGGTGATGTACGCGGCACTCACCAACAACACCGCCCGCACCTTTGCGCAGGTGGACGAGCCCAACCCGCGGGCGTTCAACAAGTTCGGTCAGGTCCTCGAGCTCGCGCACGTGAACGGCGACGCGACGGGCTCGGCGTTCGTGTGGCGGCTCCTCCTCGTCTGCGGCGATCCCGAGGACCCGAGCACATACTTCGGCGGCTACGACAAGAGCGAGGTCTCGCCGATCTCCTGCCCGGACAACCTGGCCTTCGACAAGTACGGGAACCTGTGGGTGTCGACCGACGGTGCGGGCAGCAGCATCGGGTTCAACGACGCCCTGCACGGCGTCGCGGTCGACGGCACCCGCCGGGGCGAGGTGCGCACCTTCCTCACGGTGCCACTCGGGGCCGAGACATGCGGGCCGATCGTCACCGACGAGCGCGTGATGGTCGCGGTGCAACATCCGGGTGAGGCCGACGGTGCCTCGTTCGAGAACCGGGTCTCGCACTGGCCGGACGGTGGGAACTCCCTCCCGCGGCCCTCCGTGGTGACGGTCTGGCGTGCGGACGGGAAGAAGATCGGCCACGCCTGACGCGGCGTTCTGCCGCGACGCTCACTGGCCGGGCTCGGGGTCCCACGGTTTCGGGTCCCCGGGCCGGCCGGCGACGTCCCTGCGTCTCGCGCTCCGGCTCTCGTGTCGGATGCCTGGGCTCGGCCGGCGACGCCCCGGCGTCTCGCACCCGCCTCTCGTGTCCCGCGGCACCAGCCTCGGCCTCCCGCGTCGCGGCGCCGAGCCTGTCGCGTCTCTCGCGCACCGGGGCTCAGGGCATGCCGGCCGGCCCCGCGGAAGCCCTGTGGATTGGCGCGGTTTTCCACAAATTGAAGTACACGAGTCGGACCTCTTGCGGTGTCGAACGTGCGTTCCATATCGTGGTGGGAAGGAGAGGGACCGGACCCGGGAAGGGGTGGGGTGGATGAGCACCGACGGCACCGACGGCGTCTCGTCCGAGGCCGGCCGCCCGGGGGCCGCGCCGGCCGCGTCCGAGTCGTCTGGGCCGGTGTCGTTGTCGGTGGGGTTGGCGCGGGTCGCGGTCGAGGTCGCGGCGGTGCTCGAGGTCGACGTGCTGGGCGCGGCGGGGCAGGAGGTCCTGGACGCGGTCACCGTCGTGGAGGGGCTGCGCCGTCAGGTCGAGGCCCTCGCGGGCCGGGTCCTCGCGGCGGTGGACGCCCACGGGCTGTGGGCGGCCGACGGGGCCCGGTCGCTGCCCGCGTGGTACCGCGCCCGGACCGGGCGTACCGACGTCACCGCCCGGGTCGAGGTGGCCCGGACCCGGGCCCTGCGCGACCACCTGCCCGCCACCGCGGCGGCGCTGGCCGCCGGGCGGGTCAGCCCCGACCACGCCGCGGCCCTGGTCCGCCACGCCCTGACCACCGACACCCTGCGGGGGCGGTTGGCGGACCCCGACACCGGTGAGGACTTCCTCCTGGGCCACGCCCAGGGCATGGACGCGTCCGCGTTCACCCACCTGGTCAAGGCGTGGGCGATCCGGGCCGACCCGGCCGCGGCGGACGAGCGCTACCGCGCCGAGACCGACCGGGAAGAGCTCTACCTCTCCCGCACCACCGGCGGGTGGTCCCTCAAGGGCTGGCTCTCCGAGACCAACGGGGAGGTCCTCAACACCGCCCTGACCGCCCGGACCGGCACCCCGGCCCACACCGACCCGGCCACCCCGGCCCAGCGCCGCGCCGGGGCCCTGACCGGCATCGCCCGCCTGGCCCTGGACTCCGGGACCCTGCGCCCCCACGCCCGCACCCGCCCCCACCTGAGCGTGACCGTGCCCTTCGAGACCCTCCACCGCCTCACCACCACCGGCCCTCACCACCCCGACACCACCGGGGCTGCCGGGGCTGCCGGGGCGGCGGGCAGCGCGTTCCACCCGCCGGCCGCCCCGGCCGGGTGCGGGTGCGGCCAGAGCGGGTGCGGGACGGTGATCTCCACCGACTACGACACCACCACCATGGTCGACGCCGACCCCGCGACCCTGGCCGACGGCACCCCCCTGCCGCACGCCCTCCTGGCCCGCCTGGCCTGCTCCTCCGCGCTGCACCGGGTCATCTTCGGCCCCGACTCCCAACCCCTGGACGTCGGCCGCGAGGAACGCCTCTACACCACCGCCCAGACCCGGGCGATCATCGCCCGCGACCGGCACTGCCAGTACCCCGACTGCACCGCCCCACCCGGCGAGGGCGAGATCCACCACAACCTGTGGTGGTACGCCCACCACGGCCCCACCGACACCAACAAAGGCATCCTCCTCTGCTGGCACCACCACGACCACGTCCACGCCCGCCGCATCACCATCACCCGCGAGCACCACCGATGGCGATTCCACCGCCACGACAACACCGAGATCCTCCCCACCACCCACCACCTCGCCGCCTGACCCCGAGCGCACGCCGCCCGACCCACCCGAGCGGGCTCGTTGCCGAGGACCGGGCGACCGGACACCGCAGCTTCCCGATCGGCCACTCGCGCCACTCCGGAATCCGTGAGCGGGCGGTGGCCGTACAAGGGGCGAGCGTGTCGGATCGTCGCTACGCTCGCGGGCACCCTGGCAACGGCGGAGGTGGAGGCAGCGATGTTCCTCACGAAGGCGGTCCACAAGCTCGAGCAGGCCGCGGCGATCGACCCCGTGGTCGAGACCGTGACCAAGATCGTGAACGGGATCCTGCCGCCAGGGCCCGTCAAGGACGCCCTCCACGGCCGGCCGCTCGGACACGCGTTGCACCCCCTGCTCGTCGCCCTCCCCATCGGGCTCAGCACGGGCGCGTCGATGCTGGATCTCACCGGCGGTGAGCGTTACCAGCCGGCAGCGCAGCGGCTGGTGGGGGCAGCGGTGCTCTCGGTCCTGCCGACGGCGGCCTCAGGCCTGGCGGACTGGTCCGAGCTCGGCTCGTCGAAGCGTCCCAAGCGCGTCGGGCTTGTCCACGCGAGCTACAACGTCGTCGCCACGAGCCTCTACGCCGCGTCCTGGCTCGCACGTCGGAGCGGTCACCACCGCCGCGGCGCCCTGCTGGCACTTCTCGGCGCCGGCGGACTCGCCGCGGGCGGGTACCTCGGCGGACATCTGGTCTACTCCCAGGGCGTAGCCGTCAGCCGCAACGCCGACCGCACGCCGAAGCCCCGGAAGTGGACGGACGTCGCACCGGCGTCCGACCTCGACTCCGGGACGATCCGTATCGAGGTCTCCGGCCAGCCCGTGATGATCACCCGGCAGGGCGGGCGGCTCTACGCTCTCGGCGCCGTGTGCAGCCACCTCGGCGGCCCGCTGGACGAGGGCGACATCACGGCGGACAGCTGCGTCGTGTGTCCGTGGCACGGCAGCACGTTCCGGCTCGACGACGGCTCGGTGGCGCGCGGGCCGGCGTCGGTCCCCCAGATCGCCTACGAGGTCCGGACCGTCGGCGACCGCCTCGAGGTGCGCGCCAAGGACTGACGCCCGGCCGCCCACGTGACCCGGCGCACGCATCCCCGGCGCGCCCAGCACCCTGCGCCCGGGTGACAATGGTCGGATGCCCGACGGCCCCCTGATCGTCCAGTCCGACAAGTCCCTCCTCCTCGAGGTCGACCACCCGCGCGCCGGCGAGGCCCGGCGGGCCATCGCCCCGTTCGCGGAGCTCGAGCGCGCGCCCGAGCACGTCCACACCTACCGGCTCACCCCGCTCGGCCTGTGGAACGCCCGGGCCGCCGGGCACGACGCCGAGCAGGTCGTCTCCGCCCTCATCGAGTTCTCCCGGTACTCCGTGCCGCACGCGCTCCTCGTCGACGTCGCCGAGACGATGGACCGCTACGGCCGCCTCCAGCTCCTCAAGCACCCCACCCACGGGCTGGTGCTGCACGCCCTCGACGTGCCGGTGCTCGAGGAGGTGCTGCGCTCCAAGCGGGTCAAAGGCCTGGTGGGCGAACGCCTGGACGCCGAGGACGTCGTCGTCCACGCCTCCGAGCGCGGCCACCTCAAGCAGGTGCTGCTCAAGCTCGGCTGGCCCGCCGAGGACCTGGCCGGGTACGTCGACGGCGAGGCGCACCCCATCGCCCTGGAGCAGGACGGCTGGCACCTGCGCCCGTACCAGGAGGAGGCGGTGGAGACCTTCTGGCACGGCGGCTCCGGCGTGGTCGTCCTGCCCTGCGGCGCGGGCAAGACCCTCGTGGGTGCCGGCGCGATGGCGCGGTCCTCCACCACCACCCTCATCCTCGTCACCAACACCGTCTCGGCGCGGCAGTGGCGCGAGGAGCTCGTCCGCCGCACGTCGCTGAGCGAGGACGAGATCGGCGAGTACTCCGGCTCGCGCAAGGAGGTCCGGCCGGTGACGATCGCGACCTACCAGGTGCTCACCACCAAGCGGAAGGGCGTCTACACCCACCTCGAGCTCCTCGACGCCCACGACTGGGGCCTGATCCTCTACGACGAGGTCCACCTCCTGCCCGCGCCCATCTTCCGCATGACGGCCGACCTGCAGGCCCGCCGCCGGCTCGGCCTCACCGCCACCCTGGTCCGGGAGGACGGACGGGAGGACGAGGTCTTCTCCCTCATCGGGCCCAAGCGCTACGACGCGCCGTGGAAGGACATCGAGGCGCAGGGCTACATCGCGCCCGCGAGCTGCGTCGAGGTCCGCCTGACCCTGCCCGAGTCGGACCGGATGGTCTACGCCACCGCGGAGCCCGAGGAGCGGTACCGCCTCGCCGCCTCTGCCGCGGGGAAGACGCGGGTGGTCCGCGAGATCCTCGCCAAGCACCCCGACGAGCAGACCCTCGTCATCGGCCAGTACATCGACCAGCTCGAGGAGCTCGCCGAGTCCCTCGGCGCCCCGCTCATCACGGGGCAGACCACGGTCACCGAGCGCCAGCGACTCTTCGACGCCTTCCGTGCGGGCGAGGTCCAGGTGCTCGTGGTGTCCAAGGTGGCGAACTTCTCCATCGACCTGCCCGAGGCCTCGGTGGCCGTCCAGGTCTCCGGGTCGTTCGGCTCCCGCCAGGAGGAGGCGCAACGGCTCGGCCGCCTCATGCGACCCAAGTCCGACGGGAAGTCGGCGCACTTCTACGCCGTCGTCGCCCGGGACACGGTCGACCAGGACTTCGCCGCGCACCGGCAGCGGTTCCTCGCCGAGCAGGGCTACGCCTACACCATCGTCGACGCCGAGGACCTCGCCACCGCCTGAGCCCGCAGGTCGTTCCACGATTGCGCTGTCGGAGGACGGCGCGCCATTGTCGTTGCGCGGTGGCGGAGGTCCGGCGAGGATCGAAGGGTGAAGCACCTCACCGTCCGGTCCCTCGCCGTCGCGCTCCTCACCCTGCCCGCCCTGGCGATCGCCGGACCGGCCGGGGCGGTGCCGCCCGAGCAGCTCACCGAGCAGGTCACCGACGTCGCCGACGTCCTGTCGACGGCGGAGGAGCAGAACGTCCAGGACGTCATCGACCAGGTCCAGGACGAGACCGGCCAGCTGGTCTACGTGGCGTACGTCGACGACTTCACCGGCATGGGCTCGAACCAGTGGGCGGTGGAGACGGCGGAGCTGTCCAACCTCGGCCCCGCGAACGTCCTCCTGGCCGTCGGCGTCGACGTGAACTCCTACGGCTACGCGCTCCACGACTCCTCCGCCATCTCCGAGGCCGAGCTGGAGGACCTCCTCGCGCAGGACGTCGTCCCGCAGCTGTCCGACGGCGCCTGGGCCGCCGCGGCGACGGCGTTCGCGCAGGAGGTCGGAGCGGCAGCGACCGGCACGAGCGACGGCGGCGGCGTGGCGGACGTGGGCGGCGGCTCGATCCTCGGCGGGCTCCTCGGCTTCGGGCTGCTCGCGATCGTCGTCATCGGCGGCGTGGCGATGTTCCGCAGCCGGAAGAGGTCCGCGCAGGACCGGCCCGCCCAGGCTCGTCGCCTGCCGCCCGACCACCCCCTGAACCTACCGACGCCGGAGCTCGCCAAGCGGGCCGGCTCGGCGCTGCTGGGCGCCGACGACGCCATCCGGTCCTCCGAGCAGGAGCTCGGCTTCGCCAAGGCCCAGTTCGGCCTGCAGGCCACCGACGCCTTCACGGCCGCGCTGGGGGTCGCGAAGGAGAAGGCGCAGCGCGCCTTCCACATCCGCCAGCTCCTCGACGACGACCAGCCGGAGACGGAGGAGCAGCAGCGGCAGATGTACGCCGACATCCTCCAGCTCACCGGCGAGGTGGAGCGCGGCCTCGCGGAGCACGCGGAGGAGTTCGTCCGGCTGCGCAACATGCAGGCACGCGCCCCGCAGGTCCTCGACGAGCTCGAGCAGCGCGCCGGCGAGGTGGCGCGGCAGATCGAGGGCGCCCGCGCCCAGCTCGCCGCGCTGTCCAACCAGTACCCGCCCGCGGCGCTGGCCTCCGTCTCGCGCAACCCCGACCATGCCCGGGCACTGCTCGAGTCCGCGCGGACCTCGGTGGCCGAGGGCCGGGCCAAGGTCGAGGCCGGTGACCGGGCGACCGCCGTCACGCACATCCGCGTGGCGGAGGAGGCCATCGGCCAGGCGGACACGCTCCTGAAGTCCGTCGCGGGCGCCCGCGGCGCCCTGGCCGAGGCCGGCCAGCGACTGGACTCCGCCATCGCCTCCATCACCGCCGACGTCCGCGACGCCGCGCGGCTCGCGCCCGCCGACCCCGTCGTCGCCGCCCGGCGCAAGGACGCCGAGGCCGCGATCGCGCTCGGCCAGCAGGCCCGTGAGGGCGGCGACCCGCTCGCCGCCATCCAGCGCCTCACCGCGGCCGAGACCGCCATCGACGCGGCCCTCGCGCCGGCCCGCGAGGCCGACGACACCAACCGGCGCGCCCTGGCCCAGCTCGGCGACCGGATGGGGCGGCTGGACTCCCAGCTCCGGGCGACCACCGACTACATCAACACCCGCCGGGGCTCGGTCGGCACCGAGGCCCGCACCCGGCTGTCCGAGGCCACGCGCCTCGCCGCCGAGGCGAACCGGCTGGCCGGGTCCGACCCGGTCGCAGCCCTGCAGCTCGTCACCCGGGCCGAGCAGATGGCCCTGTCGGCCCAGCAGCTGGCCGAGCGCGACGCCAACCGGTTCGACGACTCCTTCACCGGCGGCTTCGGCGGCGGCCGGCGGGGCGGTCTCGACATCGGCTCGCTCGTCCTGGGCGGCATTCTCTTCGGCGGCGGGGGCGGGCACTCCGGCGGCTGGGGCGGCGGCGGCGGCTTCGGTGGCGGCGGCTTCGGCGGCGGCGGTGGCGGCTTCGGCGGCGGAGGCGGCGGCTTCGGCGGCGGCGGTGGTGGCTTCTGAGGCTCAACCCGTTCCGCAGGCGCCGCCCGGCGACCTCGACAAGACTTTCCCGCGTTACCCCAACCAAGAAGGGCACGGACATGGCAGAGAAGCAGAGCATCCTCGGGCGCATCGCCCAGCTGACGAAGGCCAACATCAACGCGCTGATCGACCGCGCCGAGGACCCCCAGAAGATGCTGGACCAGCTGGTGCGCGACTACACCTCCTCGATCGCCGAGGCCGAGGACGCCGTCGCCGTCACCATCGGCAACCTCCGCCTGGCCGAGCAGGACCACGCGGCGGACCTCGCCGACGCCCGCGACTGGGGCCAGAAGGCCCTCGCGGCGTCGAGCAAGGCCGACGAGCTCCGCGCCGCGGGCGACCCGGCCGAGGCCGCCCGGTTCGACAACCTCGCCAAGGTCGCCATCGGCAAGCAGATCTCCGCCGAGAACGAGGCCCAGGCCGCCGAGCCGATGATCACCTCCCAGAACGAGGTCGTCGACAAGCTCAAGGTCGGCCTGCAGCAGATGCGCGTCAAGCTCGACGAGCTCAAGTCCAAGCGCGACCAGCTCGTCGCGCGCTCGAAGACCGCCGAGGCCCAGGCCACCGTCCAGGGCGCGATCTCCTCGATCAACATCATGGACCCCACGAGCGAGATCTCCCGCTACGAGGAGCAGGTGCGCCGCGAGGAGGCCCGGGTCGCCGGCCATGCCGAGATCCAGGCCGGCTCGATCGAGGACCAGTTCGCCGAGCTCGAGGACTACGGTCGCAGCGCCGAGATCGAGGCTCGCCTGGCCGCGCTCAAGGGCGGTAGCCCGCGTCAGCAGATCACGTCCGACACCGCGACCGACGAGGGCTCGGCCGACCTCGACGCCGAGTACGTCGCCGACGAGGACAGGACCACCTACTGACGTGCCCGCGGGACCGTACGACGGTCCTGCCGAGGTGACGGTGCGCGGCCCCCGCCTCCGGGCGGGGGCCGCGCACGTCCTCGCCTAGTGGCGCGGGAGGTACGGGTGGTTCGAGCCGACGGCGGCGATGCGCTCCTCGGCCAGGTGGTCTGCCGCGTGCGCCGGGCTGATGCCGTGCTCATCGGCGCGTCGCAGGACCGCCAGCGTCGCCCCGAACAGGCTCTCGACACGGTGCTTCGCACGGTCGGAGACATAGCCCTCGAGCTCGTCGGCCACCTGGATCACCCCGCCGGAGTTCACCAGGTAGTCGGGGGCGTAGGTGATCCCGCGCTCCAGCAGCCGTTCGGGGATGCCCCCCTCGCCGTCGTCGGCGAGCTGGTTGTTCGCCGAGCCGCACACGAGCCGGGCGGCCAGGGCCTCCACGGTCGTGGCGTCCAGCGCCCCGCCGAGCGCGCAGGGGGCGTAGACGTCGATGGCCGACCGGACGAGCTCGTCCGTCCCCGCGACCTTCTCGACCTCGGGGTGCCGGGCCCGGACCGCCTCCACGGCCAGCTCGTTGACGTCGGTGACGACGACGTGGGCGCCCGCGGCGACGAGGTGGTCCACGAGGACGCGGCCGACCTTGCCGACCCCGGCGACGCCGACGGTCCGGCCGCGCAGCGAGGCCCGGCCCCACACGTGGTCCGCGCCGGCCTGCATGGCGTTGAACACCCCGAAGGCCGTCAGGACCGAGGGGTCGCCCGAGCCGCCGTGGACCTCGCTGCGACCGGCGACGAACGCCGTCTCCCGGTGGATGACGTCCATGTCCGCGACGACGGTCCCGACGTCGCACGCCGTGACGTACCGCCCGCCGAGGGACTCGACGAACCGGCCGTACGCCCGCAGGAGCGCCTCGGACTTCACCTCGGCGGGGTCGCCGATGATCACGGCCTTGCCGCCGCCGAGGTCGAGGCCCGCGAGGGCGTTCTTGTAGGTCATGCCGCGCGAGAGGCGCAGGACGTCCGCGAGCGCCTCGTCCTCGCGGGCGTAGGGGTAGAAGCGCGTGCCGCCGAGGGCGGGGCCGAGAGCGGTCGAGTGGATCGCCACGATGGCCCGCAGGCCGCTGGCACGGTCGTTGAGGTAGGCGACCTGTTCGTGGCCGTGGAGCGGGTCGAAGGGCCCGGGGGCACGAAACGTCGTGGCGGGCCTGAGCGTCTGGGGTCGTGCGTCTGGGCGCGAGAGGGTGGTCACGGGTCCGACTCCTTCGTCATCTCGTGGATGCGCGGCGCTCGGACCGTGGGTGAGGTCCTCGCACCACTACCAGCCTAGGCCCAAGGTCCCGGTTCGGCGCCCCGCGGACGGCCCCTGTCGGCAAGGTTTTCCCAAGCGTCGGGAGCGACGCTGACCCTTTCCGGAGGATGCGCCCGAAGGGTGGGACACCATGGTCGAGCTGAGCAGACGGCAGGTGCTGACCGGCGGGGCGGCCGTGGCCGCGACCGGCCTGCTGACGTGGTCGTGGGCCGGTGCGCTCGGGCCGCCCGCCGCGGTGCCGGTCCCCACCTCGTTCGGCACCGTGTCCCTGCTCGGTGCCCGGGTGAGCGGGCGGACCGCCTCGCACGGCCACGACACCGCGACCACCGCGGCTGCCGGGGCGGCAGCCGCCGCCGCCGCGACCCTCGCCGCGCACCGCACCTGGCCCGGTCTGCTCCGGGTCGACGTCGCGATCGCCAACCTCCTCGAGCGGGCCGTGGCGTTCTCCCCGGGCCAGTTCCGCCTGCGGGTGGGTGCGGACGGACCCACCGTCACCGCCCTCGACACCGAGCTCACCCCCGGCGCCCTCGCCGCCGGACGGACGGTACGCACCTGGCTGACGTTCCTCGTCCCGGCGTCCCCGGCGCTCCTGTCGCTCAGCTTCGAGGACACCGCCGCGACCCTGTCGCTGGCGCTGCACGCCGTGGAGGTCCGATGAGCACCACCGACGAGCGGTCCACCGGCGGCCGCACGGACGAGCGCCGCGCCGAGCGAGACGCCATCGCTGCATCCGACCGACCCACCGACCGTCGTGAGCTGCTGCGGCTCGCGGCGGCCGGGGCCACGGTCGCGGCACTGGGCCTCGTGGGCGCCCCCACCGTCGCCGCGGCCGTCCGGCCGGCACGGGGCGTCGGCTCCCTCACCTCCGAGCGCGCGGCGCTCCCCGCCGTCACCCCCGGCGTGCTCGACCTGTACGTCAACGAGGGCCGGGTGCCCATGGTCGACGGCACCTTGGTCTACATGCGCGGGTTCGGCGACCGGCCCACCGCCGCGGACGACCCCGCGCCCAGTCTCCGGCTCGCGCCGCACGTCTTCCTCGCCGACGGCACGCTCCACGCCTCCGCCACCTACCCGCTCGACGCGCCTGCCCCGCCGCACGGGCGCCCGGCCGCGGCATCCGGCCCCGACGCCCAGGGCCTGTACGAGGTGCGGCGCGCGTACTGGGCGAGCTACTTCCCGCCACGCACGATCGTGGCCGAGACGGGTGCCCGCCTGCGGCTGCGGGTGCACAACGGCCTCGCGGGCGTGCACCGCCTCAGCGTCCCGGGTGTCCTCGACACCGGCGACATCGCCCCTGGCGCCTCGGCCGCCGTCGACGTCGCCGCCCCGGCCGCCGGCACGTACCGTACGAGGACCCCGGCAACGCCCCGGTCGAGCGGCTGCTCGGCCTGCACGGCGTGCTCGTCGTCGTCCCGGCCGCGCAGCGCTGGCGGCTGAGCGAGGGGGGCGCCGAGTTCGAGCGGCAGTGGCTGTGGATCTGCCAGGACGTCGACCCCGACTGGGGCCGCCGTGCACAGGCGGGCGAGCACATCGACCCCGAGGCCACTCCCCCCGTGCCGCGGTACTTCATGATCAACGACCGCTCCGGGTACGCCTCCCTCGGCATGTCCCGCGACGCCCGGTCCAACGAGGCCGCGCACGAGGACACCCTGCCCTCCGGCTTCCCCCGGCGCGTGGACGTGCGCGACCTGTCCGCCGGCGGCCCCGGCACGGTGCGCAGCGGCCAGCTCCTGCGGTGCGTCAACGCCGGCGTCGTCGTCCACCAGCTGCACTTCCACGGCAACCACGTCTGGACGGTGCGGCGCAACGGCGTCGACTTCCCCCGGGACGGGCTCCTCGGCCTCGTCGACGCCGAGGGGCACGTGCTCCTGCAGCAGTGGGAGGACGTCGTCGAGCTCGACCCGCGCTCACGCAAGGAGACCCTCCTGCCGCTGAAGAAGCCGCCGCAGGTCGTCGAGCCGGTGTGGGCGGCCCGCACCGAGGACTGGCACTACCCCATGCACTGCCACGCGGAGCCGTCGCAGACCGCGGCCGGCGGGCTCTACCCGGGCGGCATGGTCGCCGGCTGGGTCCTCGCCGGCCGGGTGAGCCCGCCCCACCACACCTACCGCAGCCAGGCCGACTTCGCCTCGGACCAGCCGAAGGAGGACGACCCCCGCACCGAGTTCCGCCAGCGCCCCGACCGCTCCTTCGAGCGGGACGTCTTCGGCCGGCGCCTGCGCTTCCCCGACGGCGCCGAGCACGAGATGTGGAGCTTCGAGTCCGAGACGTCGGGGCGCGGCTTCCCGGCGCCGGTCATCCGGATGACCGAGAACGAGCTCGTCCACGTCCGGGTCAAGCCCAGCAAGGGCCCGCACACCATCCACCTGCACGGGATGGAGCCGGACCCGCGCAACGACGGCGTGGGGCACACCTCGTTCGAGGTGAGCGGCTCGTACACCTACCAGTTCCGCCCCGACGCCGGCGTGCCGGGCGACCCCAACGAGGGCTCCGCGGGCACGTACTTCTACCACTGCCACGTCAACACGGTCCTGCACGTGCAGATGGGGATGGTCGGGCCGATGCTCGTCGACCCGGTCGTCCACCCGAGCTTCCCGGTGCCGGCGGGGGCCCGCCGCCCGTTCGTCGACGGACCCCTGTACGACATCGCCACCGAGCTCATGCTCGTGCCCTACGCGGTCGACCCGACCTGGCACCACCTCAACCACGCCGCGGGGCTCTCCGGCGAGGACGTCGGCCTCAACCGGTTCCGGGCGCGGCACTTCTACGTCCTGGGCGGGCACCTCGCCCAGGGGCAGCCGAAGGACCGGGTGTGGGTCCCGCGGCAGGTGCGGGCGAACGTCTCGGGCCACCCGACGCTGCTGCGGGTGCTCAACCTCAACTTCATCCCGACCAGGGTGCGGTTCACCCGGGCCGGCGGCGAGCCGGTACGGATGGCCTCCCTCGTGGCCCACGACGGCCGGGCCTACCGGGACACCGTTCGCCCGGGCAGCCCCCTGCCGGAGGACCTCGGCAACCGGCTCGTCACCGACCGGCTCGCCTTCGGTGCCGCCGAGCGCTACGACATGCTCCTCCTGCCGCCGGAGGCCGGTCCCTACGAGATCCACGTCGACTGGTTCGACTGGGTCCCCGGCGCCGCCGGGCTGCGCCTGCTCGCCACCCGGACGGTGCCGCTCACGGCCGTGTGAGGAGGGTTGCGGCGCCGTCGTCAGATCGCCATGGCCGCGCGCACCTCGTCCGCGGCCCCGGCACCGCCGGCCCCCGTGGCGGTGACCCGCCCGGACTCCAGCACGGCGAACTCCAGCGCCGCCGTCACCGCGAAGCCGACGTGCTGCTCGACGAGCAGCACCGACAGCCCTGCGCCCGTGAGCTCGAGGACGGCGTGCTCGATCTCGGCCACCACCGACGGCTGGATGCCCTCGGTGGGCTCGTCGAGGACGAGCACCCGCGGCCCGGTGATGAGAGCCCGGGCGATGGCCAGCTGCTGGCGCTGGCCGCCGGAGAGCAGGCCGGCGCGCCGGTCCAGCAGCGGCATCAGCGCCGGGAACAGGTCGAGCGCCTGGGCGAGCCGGCCGCGCCCGTCACGCCGGCCGTCGGCCACGAGCCGCAGGTTCTCGCCCGCGGTGAGGTCGGCGAAGGACTGCTGACCCTGCGGGACGTACGCCAGACCGCGCCGGACGCGCCGGTGCGCGGGCAGCCGCGTGATGTCGTCGCCGTCGAACCACACCGAGCCCCGGACGGGCCGGAGCAGCCCGACGGCCGCCCGCAGCAGCGTCGTCTTGCCGGCACCGTTGTGGCCCAGGACGGCCGTGAGGCCGCCGTCCGGCACCGTGAGGTCCACGCCGTGCACGACCACGGCCGGTCCGTACCCGACATGGACGTCGCACAGCTCGAGCATCATGCCCCCCTCGTCCCGGCGGGTGCGCCGAGATACACCTCGATGACGCGCGGGTCCGCCTGCACCTCGGCCACGGTGCCCTCGCTGAGCACGCTGCCCTGGTGCAGCACCGTGACGGAGTCGGCGAACGAGCGCAGGAACTGCATGTCGTGCTCGACGACGACCACCGTCCGTCGTCGCCCCACCGTGCGGAGCAGCTCGCCCGTCTGCTCACGCTCGGCCTGGCTCATCCCGGCGACGGGCTCGTCGAGGAGGAGCAGCCGGGCGTCCTGGACGAGGAGCATCCCGATCTCGAGCCACTGCTTCTGGCCGTGGGCCAGCTCCCCCGCGGGCCGGTCGCGCTCCGCGGCCAGACCGACCGTCTCCATGGCCTCCTCCACCACCTCGACGGAACGACGTGGCCGGAGGAGCCGGTGCACCGGGCGCCGAGCTCCCGCCGCGATGTCGAGGTTCTGGACCACGGTGAGGCCCTCGATGACGCTCGCGGTCTGGAACGTGCGGCCGACACCGGCTCGCACGACCTGGTGGACCTTGCGGCCGATGAGCTCGGTGCCACCGAACCGGACCGACCCCGTCGCCGGGGTCAGGCCCGTGATGGCGTCGACGACCGTGGTCTTGCCGGCGCCGTTGGGGCCGATGAGGAAGCGCAGGTCACCCTGGACGACCGTGAGGTCGATGCCGTCGACGGCGACGAACCCGCCGAAGCTCACACGCAGCCCGCGGACCTCGAGGTAGTCGTGGGCGACGTCCTGGGGGGTGAGGAGCCGGTCGGCCCGCGCCGGGTCACGGGTGGTGTCGTGGTCGCTCATGGGTGCCTCTCCGTGGTGGCGGCCAGGTGGTGGTCGGGATCGTTCGCCGCTGCGGCGGGCGGGCCGCTCGCTGCTACGACGGGCGGGTCGCCGTGCCCGGTGGCGGCCCGGCCGGGTCCGTCCTCGAGCGTGTCCGTGGCATCGGCCGTGTCGCCGCCGGCGTCGGGACGCCGGCCGCGGCCGCCTCCCGCCGGCTGGTCCGTGTCGGCGCCGGCGCGACCGGCACCGGGCGCGTGCCCCGCCCCGCGGCGCCGTCGGAGGACGCCGGCGAGCTGGGCCGGCCCACCGGGGAGGAAGGCGACCACGAGGATGAACAGCGCACCCTGGAAGTAGGTCCAGAACGACGGGAACGACTCCGACAGGCCCGTCTCGGCCCAGGCCACCACGACCGAGCCGAGCACGGGGCCGAGCAGGGTGGCCCGGCCGCCGATCGCGACACCGACGAGGAAGCCGATCGAGGGGACGACGCCGACGTCGGCGGGCGAGATGATGCCGGCGATCGGCACGAACAGGGCTCCGCCGATCGCGGCGAAGACGGCGGCCACCACGTAGGCGAAGACCTTGACCCGCACGGGGTCGTAGCCGAGGAAGCGCACGCGGTTCTCCTGGTCGCGCACCGCCACGAGCAGCTCGCCGTAGCGCGAGCGCATGAGGGCGCGCACGGCCAGGACCATCACCAGCAGCGTGCCGGCGGCGAGAAGGTAGAGCATGCGCCGGTTCACCGGGTCGGCGAGGTCGTAGCCGAAGAACGACCGGAAGCCGTTGAGCCCGTTCGTCCCGCCGGTGGTCTGCTGCTGACCCACGAGCAGGATCGCGAACGCCGCGGCGAGGGCCTGGCTGAGCACGGCGAAGTAGGCGCCGCGCACCTGCCGGCGGAACACCGCGGTGCCGAGCACCAGGGCGAGGAGCGCGGGCACGGCGACGACGAGGACGACCGTCGTCGCGGGTGAGCGCATGGGCTCCCACCACCCGGGCACCTCGCCGGTGCCGTACAGGAGCATGAAGTCCGGCACGCCGCCGGGGCCGGCGTCGGCGAGCTTGAGGTGCATCGCCATGATGTAGGCGCCCAGGCCGAAGAACACGCCCTGGCCGAGGGTGAGCATCCCTCCCTGCCCCCAGGCCAGGCCGATGCCGACGGCGACCATCGCCAGGCACAGGAAGCGGGCCAGGAGGCTGAGCCGGAAGTCGCTGAGCACCGCCGGCGCGAGGACCAGCAGGACGAGCGCGGCGAGGGCGGCCAGGGCCCAGGTGCGGGCCGGACCCGGGCGGAGGACGACCGCGGCCCACCGGGGCAGGGTGGTGCTGCCGCCGCTCATGCCAGGCTCCTCGTCCGGACGGTGACAAGACCCTGCGGCCGCCACTGGAGGAAGAGGACCACCAGGGCGAGGAGGAGGACCTTGGCCAGGCTCGCCGTCGTGCCGAGCTGGAGGAAGGCCTGGATGATGCCGAGGCCGAAGGCGGCCACCACCGCCCCCTTGATCTGTCCGATCCCGCCGACGACGACCACGAGGAACGCGTCCACGATGTAGCTCTGGCCCAGCGTCGGCCCGATGGAGCCGAGGAGGGTCAGCGCGACGCCCGCCACGCCGGCGATGCCCGAGCCGATGAAGAAGGTGAGCCGGTCGGTGGCCGCCGTGGAGATCCCCGACGTCTCGGCCAGGTCGCGGTTCTGCACGACCGCCCGGATCCGGCGTCCGAGCGACGTCCTGGCCAGGACGAGGGCGACCGCGGCGACGCAGACCACGGCGAGCGCCAGGATGAAGAGCCGCGAGCGGGGCACGGACACCCCGAGCAGCTGGACGGGACCGGCGAGCCACGACGGGGCGCGGACGTCGACGTTCGGTGCGCCGAAGACGTCGCGGGCCACCTGCTGGAGCACCAGGGCGACGCCCCACGTGACGAGGAGCGTGTCGAGCGGGCGGCGGTGCATCCGGGAGATGAGCAGCACCTCGAGGACCACGCCCATGAGGCCGCCGACGAGGAAGCCGACCACCACGGAGACGAGCAGGGAGACGCCCGGGTCGGCCAGGACCTGCTGGACGACGAAGGTGGTGTAGGCGCCGGCCATCATGAACTCGCCGTGGGCCATGTTGATCACGCCCATCTGGCCGAAGGTCAGGGCGAGGCCGAGCGCGGCCAGGAGGAGGACCGAGCCGAGGCTCAGGCCCGCGAAGAGCTGGGGAAGGACGGCGTCCATCGTGCCTCCGTCTGCTGGGCGGTCCCCCGCCCCGGCCGCGCGGCCGGGGCGGGGGACCGGCGGTGGTCAGGAGAGGCCGGCGGCCCAGTCGTAGGACTCCAGGAACGGGTCGGGCTCGATGGGCCCGTCCGAGCTCCACTCGGTGTGGATGAGCCCGTCGGGTCCGATCCGGCCGATGAGCGCGGTCTTGCTGAGGTGGTGGTTCTCGCCGTCGATCGTCACCGTGCCCTCGGGCGCCTCGAACGTCGTGCCGTCCGCGGCCTCCTGGACGGCGGCGACGTCGAAGGAGCCCGCCTCCTCCACCATCGCGCGCCAGAGGTGGAGCGAGGTGTACGCGGCCTCCATCGGGTCGGAGGTCACCCGGTCCTCGCCGTAGGCCTCCTGGAACGCCGCGACGAACGCGTCGTTCTCGGGGCTGTCCACGGTCTGGTAGTAGTTCCAGGCGGTCAGCTGGCCCTCGACGTTGTCGATGCCGATGCCGCCGACCTCCTCCTCGGCGATCGAGACCGACATGACCGGCATCTCCTCGGCGGTCAGGCCGATGTTGCGGTACTCCTTGAAGAAGGCGACGTTGGAGTCGCCGTTGAGGGTGTTGAAGACGGCGTCCGCGCCCGCCGAGCGCACCTTGCCGACGATCGTGGCGAAGTCGGTGTGCCCGAGCGGGGCGTACTCCTCGCCGAGCACCTCGATGCCGTGCTCCTGCGCGTAGGCGTTGATGATCTTGTTCGCCGTGCGGGGGAAGACGTAGTCCGACCCCACGAGGAACAGCGACGTCGCCCCCTGCTCGCGCAGGTAGTCCAGCGCGGGGATGATCTGCTGGTTCGTGGTGGCGCCGCTGTAGAAGATGTTCTCCGACGCCTCGAGGCCCTCGTACTGCACGGGGTAGAACAGCAGGGCGTCGTTCCCCTCGAAGACGGGCAGCATCGCCTTGCGACTGGCGGAGGTCCAGCCGCCGAACACCGCCGCGACGCAGTCGGAGACGATGAGCTTCTCGGCCTTCTCCGCGAACACGGTGGGCTCGGAGGCGCCGTCCTCGGAGACGACCTCGAGCTGCTTGCCGAGGACACCACCGTCGGCGTTGATCTCCTCGGCCGCCAGCGTGAGGGAGTCGAAGACCGTCTGCTCGGAGATGGCCATGGTGCCGGAGAGGGAGTTGAGGAAGCCGATCTTGACGGTGTCGCCGGAGGTGTCCACGCAGGACTCGGCCGACGCGGCGGAGGTGTCCGCCTCGTCACCGCCCGCCACGCGCGCGCCGCAGGCGCTCAGCGTCATGGCCAGGGCGGCAACGGCGGCGAGCGCCACGCGGGTCCGCAGGGGTTTGGGGGTCATCACAGGTTCCCTTGTTTCGGGCCACGGGGGCCGGGGCTGGGGGTCGCGACGCCGTGTCGCGACATCTGTGACGCTAGGAGCCCCCTGTTTCGTGGGACCGCCCTCACCGTTTCGGGTGGGTAAACGCTGCTCGCAGCCCACCGGCGAGGGCAGGCGACGCGGCCCGGCGTCGAGATGTGACGGGTCTGCCGATGAGGCGGATCGGCCCACCGATCAGACCGCAGCCACCCCGGTGCACGGCAGCAGCGCCACCTCGTCGGGAGCCGCAGGGGAAGCCGCCGGCGGAGCTGCCGTGCCCGCACCCCACGAGCTCCACCAGGGCGAGAGGCTCGCGCTGTGCGCTGCCGTCCCGAGCAGGCGCGCGAGGGCGCCGGCGCCGTCGAGGTCGAACCTCGTCCCGCGCGCCGAGGGGTCCCCGGCGGGGGGTCGCCACCCGAGGGCCAGCACGGTGTCGACCACGCGCGCCCGCCCCAGCACCCCCGGCGCCGTCCGCGCGGTCGGGCCGAGGTCGAGGTCCTCCACGAGGAGCTCGGCCCCCGCCTGCCGCACCGACGTGCGGGCCCGCAGGGCGCCGCCGGTCTCCCCCGTGCGGCCCAGGACCAGGACCTCGCGCAGCAGCGCCCGCGCGCCGTCGCCGAGCTCGACGTCGGTGGTCCGCAGGACGTCCGCACCGTCGGCGACCACGAACGGCAGCCCCTCCCACGTGAGCCGGGCGCCGGCCCCGAGCCGCACCCGCACCGACCAGGAGGAGGGCTCCCCGCCCGCGTCGTAGGCGACCGTCCCGGCTGTCTCGACGATCTCCAGGCTCGCGCCGTCGCCCACCTCGACCTCGACGGCCACGTGGTCCCCGCCCAGGAGCAGCGCTCCGGTGGCGACCACGGCGACGGCGGCCCCGGAGGCGTCGGAGCGGAGCAGTCGCGGGCTGAGCGCGCCGCCCTCGAGCCGGGTACGGACCCGGTCCGGGCCCCGCTCGACGGCGATCCTCACCCGCGCGCGGCGCCGCGCAGGCCACCAGGGCCGCCGGCGGTCGGGGCGAGCTCCTCCCCCAGGTAGGTCTCGTGGTGGACGTGCTCGACCGGGTGCGCGCCGTCGGCGTGCCGGTGCGCGCCGGCCCCGTCGTGACGGTGGACGAACGCCCTCCCCGGCGACGTGCCTGCGACCTCGGACGCACCGGAGGCGTCGGCGGCACCGGAGGTACCGGAGGTACCAGCGGTGGCGTCGTCGTCGTCCTCGTGGCTGTGGAAGAAGCCCCCGCCGTCCTCGTCGGCGTGGAAGTGCGGCGCCATGGGCCCGGGGTCGGCGGGGACGAGGCGGCCGCCCGTGTGCTCGGCGAGGACGCCGCGGACCCACCCGCACAGCTCGGCCACCGAGGCGGGATTCTCCCTGGAGAGCGCCAGCACCGGCCGGCCCTCGCGAGCGGCCTCGCCGTCGGCGACCATGCGCTCGACGTCGACGCCGACGTAGGGCGCCAGGTCGGTCTTGTTGACCACGAGCAGGTCGGCGCGGGCGATGCCGGGGCCGCCCTTGCGTGCGACGTCGCCGCCGCCGGCGACGTCCAGGACGAAGATCTGCGCGTCCACCAGCGCCGGGGAGAAGGTCGCGGTGAGGTTGTCCCCGCCGGACTCGACGAGGACGACGTCGAGCGGGGCGAAGTCCTCCTCGAGGTCCTCCACGGCGAGGAGGTTGGCCGTGACGTCGTCGCGGATGGCCGTGTGCGGGCACGCACCGGTCTCCACCGCCCGGATCCGGTCGGGGTCGAGGACGCCGGCCGAGCGCAGGAAGCGCGCGTCCTCGTCGGTGTAGATGTCGTTGGTGATGACCCCGAGGGACAGGTCGGCCGACAGCTCCCGGCACAGCAGCGCGATGAGGGAGCTCTTGCCGGTGCCGACGGGACCGGCGACGCCGAGCCGGAGGGACCGGGTGGGTGAGGTGTTCTCAGGCACTGAAGAGCCTCTCTGTGGTGGTGTCGTGGATCTCGGCCCACAGCTCGACGAGCGGGGCACCGGTGGCGGGGATCTCGTGGGGGGCGGTCAGGTTCGCCACCCGGCCGGCGAGCTCCTCGATGAGGGGGTGTGCGGCGAGCACCCAGGCGGTGGCGTCGACGGGGTCGACCGGGGCGAGCTTGAGCGCCGCGGCGGCCACCGTCTGCGCGTCGTCGTAGCCGACGAGGCGCGCGGTGTCGGTGGCGCCGAGGCCGGCGCGGGCGGCGAGGAGGCCGAGCGCGACGGGCCGGGACGGGCGCGGAGGGCGGACGCCCGCCGACGCACCGGGCGGCGCACCGGCCCGCGCACCAGCCGGCGCACCAGGCGCACCAGCGACCGGCCACAGCCGGTCCGTCAGGCGCAGGTACCCCCGGCCGAGCCGGCGCGAGGCCGACCGCAGCGCCGAGCTGGGGGTCCGGGCGGCCCACGCCGTCTCCACGACGGCGAGGTCGCCGCCGGCGAGCGCCACGTGCCGCGCGACGACGGCCGTCCCGGCCTCGACCAGCACCACGGTCCGCAGCCGGGCGGCGAGGTAGGCGGGCACCTGCGCGGGCGGCATGCCGGCCCGCAGCGCCGGCTCGAGCCCGGCGGACTGGGTGTGGGCCCCGCTGGGCAGCCGGGCGTCGGCGAGCATCGCCAGCAGCAGGGGCGTGGGTCCGGGCGCCATCAGAACAGGCAGTAGAGCTGGGCCAGGGGCAGCGAGTCGGCCGGGGCGGGCTCGATGCGCTCGCCGTCGACGTCGATGGCGAACGTCTCGGGGTTGATGTCGATCCGCGGGAGGGCGTCGTTGTTGACCATCTGCGCCTTGCCCACCCCGCGGGTGTCGGCCACCGGGAGCAGGGTGCGCCGCAGCCCGAGCCGGCCGGCGAGGCCGTCGTCGAGCGCGGCGGGTGCGACGAAGGTGACCGAGAGGTCCGGGGCGACGGCGTCGGCCAGGGCCGGCCGCTCGAGCACGGGCTGCGGGGTGGGGATCGAGGCGTTGGGGTCGCCCAGGGCGCCGCGCACGATGGCCCCGCCCTTGATGACGACCTCGGGTCGGAAGCCGAAGAACTTCGGGTCCCACAGGACGAGGTCGGCCATCTTGCCCGGCTCGACCGAGCCGATGTGGGCGTCGACGCCGTGGGCGATCGCCGGGTTGATCGTGTACTTGGCCACGTAGCGCCGGGCCCGCTCGTTGTCCGCGGGGAGCTCCGAGGACAGCGCCCCGCGACGGGCCTTCATCACGTGCGCCACCTGCCAGGTGCGCGTGATCACCTCGCCGATGCGGCCCATCGCCTGGGCGTCGGAGGAGGTGATGGACATGGCCCCCATGTCGTGCAGGACGTCCTCCGCCGCGATCGTCGTCGCCCGGATCCGCGACTCGGCGAACGCGAGGTCCTCGGGGACGCCGGGGTTGAGGTGGTGGCAGACCATGAGCATGTCGAGGTGCTCGGCGACGGTGTTGACGGTGTGCGGCAGGGTGGGGTTGGTCGAGCCGGGCAGGACGTACGGCTCGCCGGCCAGGCGCAGGATGTCGGGGGCGTGCCCGCCACCGGCCCCCTCGGTGTGGAAGGCGTGGATGGACCGGCCGCCGATCGCGGCGACGGTGGACTCGAGGAACCCCGCCTCGTTGAGCGAGTCGGAGTGCAGCGCCACCTGCAGGCCCCATTGCCCCGCTGCGGTGAGCGCGGCGTCCAGCGCGGCCGGGGTCGAACCCCAGTCCTCGTGGACCTTGAACCCGCCGGCGCCCGCGAGCGCCTGCTCGGCCAGTCCCGGGGCGCTGACCGTGTTGCCCTTGCCGAACAGGATGACGTTGACCGGCAGGGCGTCGAGGCTGCGGTGGATCGTGGCGAGGTGCCAGGCGCCGGGCGTCACGGTCGTCGCCTTCGTGCCCTCCGAGGGGCCGGTGCCGCCGCCGGCGATGGTGGTGATCCCGGTAGCCAGGGCCTCGTGCACCTGGGACGGCGAGATGAGGTGGACGTGGGAGTCGAACCCGCCGGCGGTGAGGATCTTCCCCTCGCCGCTGATGACGTCGGTGGACGGGCCGATGCGCAGGTCGGGGTGCACGCCGTCGGCGATGTCGGGGTTCCCGGCCCGGCCGAGCGCGGTGATGCGGCCGTCGCGGATGCCGACGTCGGCACGCACCACCCCCCACCAGTCCAGCACGACGGCGTTGGTGATGACCGTGTCCGGCGCCCCCTCGGCTCGGGTGGTGGTGCCCTGCGCCATGGACTCCCGGATGGACTTGCCACCGCCGAACACCGCCTCGTCCCCGCCGACCGTGCGGTCCTCCTCGACCTCGATCCACAGGTCGGTGTCGCCCAGGCGGACCTGGTCGCCCACCGTGGGTCCGTACAGGGCGGCGTAGCGCTCCCGCGAGATCTCAACCATCGGTGCGCCCCGTCCCCTCGGTCGTCGCGGAACCGCCGTGGGCCGCTCCGCCGTCGTCCTTGGCGTCGAGCGGTCCGCCGTCGACCTTGCCCCGCTGGATACCGGGCACCCGCCGGGCCCCGCGCAGCGCGACGGCCGCCACGGTGCGCGAGGCGCCCGGCTCGAAGCGCTGCGAGGTGCCGGCCGGGACGTCGAGGCGGAAGCCGTGGGCGGCCGCACGGTCGAAGGCCAGGGCGGCGTTGGCGTCCGGCAGGTGCAGGTGCGAGCCGATCTGCACGGGCCGGTCGCCGGTGTTGAGCACCACGAGCTCGACCCGCTCGGCCGCCGTGCGGTCGGCGTTGAGCTCGATGGTGCCCGCGGCCGCGCGCACGGCGCCCGGTCCGGAGGCGGAGATCCCTGCCATGGTGCTCCTCAGGCGATCGGCTGGTGGATGGTGACGAGCTTGCGCCCGTCGGGGAAGGTCGCCTCGACCTGGACGTCGGGGAGCATGTCGGCGACGCCGTCCATGACCTCGTCCCGGCCGAGCACCGCCCGGCCCTCGACCATGAGGTCGGCCACGGTGCACCCCTCCCGGGCCCGCTCCACCACCCACGTCGTCAGCAGGGCGACGGTCTCGGGGTAGTTCAGGCGGACGCCGCGCTCGCGCCGGTCGCGCGCGACCATGCCGGCGACGGCGAGCAGCAGCTTCTCCTGCTCCGACGGTGTCAGGTGCATCGGCCCTCCCGGGGCGTTCCCCCGCGTCCGGCGGGCGTACCCGATGGTCGCCGCCGGACGTTTCGGGCGTGTGACCGGCCGGGAACGGTCGTGTAACCCCCTCCTGGGGCGGGTGCGCCGGGGCAGGGGGCGCGCCGACACCGCGCGGGCGCCACCGACGGGGCGGGCGCCCCTACGCTGGCCCCATGTCAGACTTCCCGGCGCCCGCCACCGACACGTACCTGCTCGTCGACGGCGAGAACATCGACGCCACCCTGGGCATGAGCGTGCTGGGCCGGCGGCCCGCCCCCGAGGAGCGTCCGCGCTGGGACCGCATCCTCCACTTCACCCAGGAGGTCTGGCACGGCCAGGCCAGGGGGCTGTTCTTCCTCAACGCCACCTCGGGGCAGATGCCCATGAGCTTCGTCCAGGCGCTCCTCGCCATGAGCTACCACCCGATCCCGCTGGCGGGCACCGGGACGGAGAAGGTCGTCGACATCGGCATCCAGCGCACGATGGACGCCATCCTCGAGCAGGGGCACGGCGACGTCGTCCTGGCCTCCCACGACGGCGACTACATCCCCCAGGTCGAGCGGCTCCTCGACGCCGGCCGCAAGGTGGGCGTGCTGTGCTTCCGCGAGTTCCTCAACGGCCAGCTCGCCGACCTCACCGAGCGGGGCCTGCAGATCTACGACCTCGAGGACGATCTCGGCGCCTTCAACGCCGTGCTGCCGCGCGTGCGGATCATCCCGCTCGCCGCCTTCGACCCCTCGCGCTACCTGTAGCCCGACCGCTACCTGAAGCCCGACCGCTCGGTGCCCGTCCGAGGCACGCGCGGCCGGCTCTAGAGTTCCCCCATGGTCACCGCCTCCGCCTCGGTGCTGCTGCGCGACGTCCGCCTCGTCCCCGTCGCCGGCCCCTCAGCACCGCAGGGCTCCCCGACGGGAGAGCATCCCCCCGCGCCGCCCGCGCCGGGGCCGGTCGACGTCCGCATCACCGGCGGCCGGATCACCGAGGTCGGCCCGCACCTGTCCCGCCGGGCGGGTGAGGAGGAGCTCGACGGAGCCGGGCGGTGGGCCGCCCCGGGGCTGTGGGACCACCACGTCCACCTCGGTCAGTGGGCGCGCACCTTCGACCGGCTCGACCTGACCGACGCCGCGAGCGCCGCCGAGGTCCTGCGCCGGGTGCGTGAGCGCCTCACCGGGGCCCGGACCCCGCTGGTGGGGTTCGGCTTCCGCGATGCCGCCTGGCCCGATGCCCCCGACCAGGCGGCCCTGGACGCCGTCGCCGGTGACGCCGCGGTCGTGCTCGCGTCCGGCGACTTCCACTCCGGCTGGTTCTCCGCGCGCGCCCGTGAGCTGCTCGGCGTCCCCGAGGCAGCCGACGGCGACGCCCTGGTCCGGGAGAACGCCTGGTTCGCCGCGCTCGGGCGCCTGGCGGACCTGCCCGGCGACGAGCCGGTCTCCTACGGCCGCGCCCTGGCGGAGGCGGCCGCGCGCGGCGTCGTCGGGGTGACCGAGATGGAATGGGCGGCCAACGCCTTCGAGTGGCCGGACCGGGTCGCCGACGGCGCCGACACCCTGCGGGTGCGCACCGCCACCTACGCCGACGGTCTCGACGACGTCCTCGCCGTCGCCCTGCGCACCGGAGAGGCCGTTCCCGGGGGTCGGGGCCTGGTCCGGATGGGCCCGCTCAAGATCATCTCCGACGGCTCGCTCACCACCGCGACCGCGCACTGCCTCGCGCCCTACCCCGACCCGATCGACCCCGGCCACCCGCACGGTGTCCAGAACGTGCCCGCCGACGAGCTGCGCGACCTCCTGCGCCGCGCGCGCCGCGGCGGCCTGGACGTCGCCGTCCACGCCATCGGCGACGCCGCCGTCTCCATCGCCCTGGACGCGTTCGCGGCGACCGGCGCCCGCGGGTCGATCGAGCACGCCCAGCTCCTCACCCCCGCCCACAGCGCCGAGATGGCCCGGCTGGGGGTGGTGGCGAGCGTGCAGCCCGCCCACCTCCTCGACGACCGCGACGTCACCGAGGAGCGCTGGCCCGACCGGGCGGGGCGCACGTTCGTGCTGCGTGAGCTGCTCGACGCCGGGGTCCGGCTCACGCTCGGCTCGGACGCCCCCGTCTCCCCGCTCGACCCGTGGCTGGCGATGGCCGCGGCCGTCCACCGCAGCGCCGATTCGCGCGAGCCGTGGCACCCCGAGCAGCACATCACCCCCGCCGAGGCCCTCGCCGCCTCGACCGACGGCCAGGGCACGCTCGCCGTGGGCGGGCGCGGCGACGTCGTCCTCCTCGACACCGACCCCCTGGCGCCCGCGGCGTCCACGGACGAGGCAGCGGCACGGCTGCGCCGGACGCGGGTGGCCGCCACGCTCGTCGGCGGTCGCGTGACCCACCTGGCGCTGTAGGAACCCTCCCCGCCCGCGCGGCTATCGTGGCTGCCGTGCGCACCCGTCGTTTCGCCCAGGTCGACGTCTTCTCCGCCGAGCCCGTCCGGGGCAACCCGGTCGCCGTGGTCGTCGACGGCGACGGGCTCGACCAGGAGGAGATGCAGCGGTTCGCGTCCTGGACCAACCTCTCCGAGACGACGTTCCTGCTGCCGCCGGCGGACCCCGCTGCGGACTACCGCGTGCGGATCTTCACCGTCGACGGCGAGCTGCCGTTCGCGGGCCACCCCACCCTCGGCTCGGCGCACGCCTGGCTCGAGGCGGGCGGCCGTCCACGCGCCGCCGGCGAGGTCGTGCAGGAGTGCGCGGCGGGCCTGGTGCGGGTGCGGCACGAGGACGACCGCTGGGCCTTCGCGGCCCCGCCGCTGACCCGGTACGAGCCGGTCGACGCCGTCACCCTCGCCCGCGCGGCGGCGGCGCTCCGGCTCGACCCGGCCGACGTCGTCGACGCGTCGTGGCTCGTCAACGGCCCCGAGTGGATCGGGATCCTCCTGGGCAGCGCCGACGCGGTGCTCGCCGTCCGGCCCGACGGCGCCGTCCTGGACGGACTGTTCGTCGGCCTCGTCGGTCCGGTGCCCGCGGGCGCCGACGACACACCGGCGTTCGAGGTCCGCGGCCTCATGGGCACCGGCCAGGAGGATCCCGTCACAGGCAGCCTCAACGCCGGCCTGGCCCGCTGGCTGGTCGACACCGGCCGCGCTCCCGACCGCTACGTCGCGGCGCAGGGCACCGTCCTGGGTCGCGCGGGTCGGGTGCACGTCCGGGTCGACGGTGACGACATCTGGGTCGGGGGCCGCACGACGACCGTCGTGACCGGCACCGTCGGCCTCTGACGCCGCGGGCTCGGCACCGAACCGCCGCCCTGCACCCGGCCGCACCCCCGGCCCTCGACACCGGGCGCCCGCCACCGCCACACTGTGCGCACGACGCACGGGCGAGCGGGGGCGGGCCGTGCCGGAACCGAGGACGGACGATGACGCCGCCGACCCACCCACGCCCCGCGGGGCCGCGGCCCGAACGGCCACGACCCCGCCGTGAGAACGCGTCAGGGCATCCCGATGGGTTCGCCCGCCGGGTCGAGCACGTACCAGACGTCACCGACGCCCTGGCCCGTGACGTCACCCGGCGCCGTGTCCTGCGCCCAGTAGTACAGCGGCCACCCGTTGTAGCTCGCCTGCATGGAGCCGTCGGAGCGCTCGATCGTCCCCAGGAGGGACTCGTCGACCCCCTCACCGGCCGTGGGCTCGCCCTCGAGCGGCGGCCAGGCGACGAGGCAGTCGCCCTCGCAGACGCTCTCGCCCGAGTCCTGGGTGTCGTTGGTGAACATGTACAGCGTCATGCCCTCGCCGTCGACGAGGATCGTGCCGAGGTCGGTCTCGGCGGTCATGACGGTGGCCGCACCGGCAGCTGCGCCGTCCTCGGTCGACTCCTCGGTCGTCGCCTCGGTGGTCGCCTCCTCGGACGCGGTGGTCTCCTCCTCGGTGGTGGCCTCCTCGCCGCCGGCCACGGTGGTCTCCTCGACCGTCGTCGCCCCCTGCGGGTCGTCGTCGCCACACGCGGCGAGCGTCGCCGCGAGCAGCACACCCGCCGCCACCGCCCCGAGCCCGGATCTGGTTCTCATGGTTCCTCCCTCAGGTCCTGACGACGGCCGGGTCGGGCCGTCCCCCGTGGTACGCACCGGAGGTGGCCCGGGATTGCGCGACCCGAGAATCTGTGGCACATCCGTTGGGGGCGAGGCAATCCCGGACGGGTCCGCGCGCGTATCCCCCGACGTGGACCTCTTCTCGCGCACGGACCGGACGGCCGACGCCGCCCTGGTGGCGGGCCTGGCGGTCGACGACCAGCCGGCCGCCGCCGCGTTCGTGCGCCGGTTCCAGGCGCCGGTCTTCGGCCTGGCGGTCTCGATCACCCGCGACGCCGCCCTCGCCGAGGACGTGGCCCAGGAGGTGTTCGTGCGCGCCTGGCGCGCGGCCGGGACCTACGACGTCCGACGGGCGTCCGTGCTGACGTGGCTCCTCACGATCACACGCAACGCGGCGATCGACGTCGTCCGGGCCCGTCGGCAGACACCCACCGACGACGGGGTGCTGGAGGAGATGATCGCTGCGACCCTGCAGGCGCCGGCCTCGGACGAGGAGGCCCTGCGTCACGTGGAGCGCGACGACGCCCTGCGGCGGCTGAAGTCGCTGCCCCCCGAGCAGGCCCGGGCCGTGGTGCTCGCGGTCATCGGGGGCCGCACCGCGCAGGAGGTCTGCGAGCACGAGGGGATCCCGCTGGGGACCGCCAAGACCCGCATCCGCACCGGGCTACGCCGGGTGCGCGAATCGATGGAGGCCGGAGAATGAGCAGGCAGTGCCCGGACCAGGACGAGCTGTACGCCCTGGCCCTCGGCGACGTCGGGCAGCCCGAGCGCGACGCCGTCACCGCGCACCTGGCGGTGTGCGAGGGCTGCCGGGCGGAGTACGCGGCGATCGCCGACGCCGCCGACCACGTGCTCGCCGCCGCGCCGGCGGTCGCACCACCCGCGGGGTTCTCCTCCCGGGTCCTCGCCGCCATGGCTGCGGCCGGCGGTGCCGGTCCGGCCGCACGCCCGTCGCACCCGTCCGACTGGTCCGCGCCCGACGTCGGCCCGGCACGCCCGGAGGTGCTCCGCGCGGAGCAGGAGCGCGGTCCGGACGCCGCTCGGGCCACCACCGCCCACCACGGGCGCACGGCTCGCGGGGCGACGCCCGCGCGCCCCGGGAGCCGCCGCGGCGGGCACCACGACGGCACCGGTCCGACGTTCCGGAGCCGGCGTCGTCAGTGGCCGGCGCTCCTCACCGCAGCGCTGGCCGGTGTCCTGCTCGGCGTCGCCGGGACCGCCGTCCTGACGCAGCTGACCGCCGAGGAACCGCCACCCGCCGCCGCGCCCGCCGAGACCGCCGAGCCCGCCCGGTCCGCCGGCATCGCCCTCGTCAAGGACGACGGCACCGCCGTCGGCTCGGTGAGCGAGACCTGGTTCGACGGCCAGCCGGTCCTCGTCGTCGTCGTGACCGACGGACCGCCCGGCGCGCTGTACGAGTGCTGGCTGGTGGGCTCGGACGGCACGCGGGAGAGCGTCGGCCGCTGGAGCCTGGACGAGTACGGCGCCGAGGCCACGTGGATCGTCCCCGTCCCCGAGGGCCGGCTCGACCGGCTCGAGCTCGTCGCAGCCAGCGGCCGGGTGTGGTCGACGGCGAGCCTGTAGCCGCGCGACGTCCAGCCCGTTCCCAGGAAACGTCCAGTCGACCGGCGGAGACTGGGCCGCATGGACACCACGCGCACCCCCGCGCGGGGCTCCCGCGGCGGCCCCGAGCGGGCTCCGGAGGCCCGGCTGCTGGTCGTCGACGACGAGCCCTCGATCCGCGAGCTCCTCTCGGCCTCGCTCCGCTTCGCCGGGTTCGAGGTCCTCACGGCCGAGGACGGCAACTCCGCCCTGCGCGCGGCCTCGGAGAACGAGCTCGACCTCGTGGTGCTCGACGTCATGCTGCCCGACATGGACGGCTTCACCGTGCTGCGGCGGCTGCGCACGCACCAGGACGTCCCGGTCCTGTTCCTCACGGCCCGCGACGACATGTCGGACAAGGTCCAGGGCCTGACCGTCGGCGGGGACGACTACGTCACCAAGCCGTTCAGCCTCGAGGAGGTCGTCGCCCGCATCCGGGCGGTGCTGCGCCGCACCCGGCCCGAGCCGGAGGACGGCGCCGTGCTCACCTACGCCGACCTCGAGCTCGACGAGGACGCCCACGAGGTGCGCCGCGCCGGCCGCGAGGTCGAGCTCTCCCCCACCGAGTTCAAGCTGCTGCGCTACCTCATGGTCAACGCCGAACGAGTGGTCTCCAAGACCCAGATCCTCGACCACGTGTGGGACTACGACTTCGCCGGCGACGCGGCGATCGTGGAGTCCTACATCTCCTACCTCCGCCGCAAGCTCGACAACCCCGCCGTCCTCGGCCTCGAGCCGGCCACCGAGCTGCCGCCGCTCATCCACACCCGCCGCGGCGTCGGGTACGTCCTGCGGCACCAGGGCCGCTGATGGTCGGCAGGCTGCACGCACGGTGGCGGGCGGTGCCGCTCAGCGGGCGGCTCGTGGCGATCATCGCCGCCCTCCTGCTCCTCGGTCTCGCCGCGATCTCCGCCGCCACCCTCACGGCCCTGCGCGTCCAGCTCGTCAGCCAGGTCGACGAGGAGCTCACCGGCTCGGCCCGGGGCATCGCCCAGCGGGTCCTGGACCAGATCACCCGCGGCGACGGCGAGGACCAGTTCCTGCCGTCGAACTTCTTCGTGCGCATCGAGATGGCCGACGGCACCCAGCGCACCATCGTCAACGACGACGTCGAGGCGAGCCTGGGCGTGCCGCGCACCCCGGCGGCGGACCTCGACGCGCTGCGCGACGCCGCCGAGCCGCTCGAGCCCGTCACGCTCGCCGGCCGGGGCACCACCGTCCCGTGGCGGGCGGTGGTGCTGCCCGTCAGCGGCCCGGACGGGCAGGTCGTCGGTGCGGCGACCGTCGCGCTCCCGCTCGGCGCCGAGGAGAAGACACTCGCCAGGACGGCGCAGCTCGTGGCCATGGCGGGGCTGGGAATCGCGTCGTTCGGCGCGGTGGCCGCCTGGCTGGCGGTGCGCCGCTCCCTGCGGCCGCTGCGCGAGATCGAGGCGACGGCGGTAGCGATCGCGGCCGGCGACCTCTCGCGCCGGGTGCCGGCCGCCCCGCCGTCGACCGAGGTCGGGTCGCTCGCGCTGTCCCTCAACGCGATGCTCGCCCAGATCGAGCAGTCCTTCGCGGCGCGGGCGGCCTCCGAGCGGCGGATGCGCCGGTTCGTCTCCGATGCCTCCCACGAGCTCCGCACGCCCCTGTCGACCATCCGCGGGTACGGTGAGCTCTACCGCATGGGCGGGGTGGAGGACGTCGACCAGGCGATGGGCCGCATCGAGACCGAGGCCAAGCGGATGGGCAACCTCGTCGAGGACCTCCTCCAGCTCGCGCGGCTGGACGAGGGCCGCCCGCTCGTGCTGAGCCAGGTGGACCTCGCCGCCGTCGCCCGCGACGCCGTCGCCGACCTCGGCGCGCTGGCGCCGGACCGCCGGGCTGCCGTCGTGCCGCTGGACCCGGACGGCCCGGCGGTCGGGACGGGGCACGTGGACGCGGTGCCCGTCTCCGCCGACGCCGACCGGGTGCGCCAGGTGGTGGCGAACCTCGTGGGCAACGTCGTCCAGCACACCCCTGCGGGGACGCCGGTGGAGATCGCCGTGGGGCATCCCGAACCGGGCTGGGCCCTCCTCGAGGTCCGCGACCACGGTCCCGGCATCGCCGAGGAGGACGCACCCCGGGTCTTCGAGCGCTTCTACCGCATCGACCCCTCGCGTACGCGCAGCTCCGGCGGGTCCGGCCTGGGCCTGGCGATCGTGGCGGCCGTCGTCGGCGCCCACGCCGGCGGCGTGCGGGTGCTGCCCACCCCCGGCGGTGGCACGACCGTCCAGGTCGCGCTGCCGGTCGAGGGACCGGCACCCACCGCGGCCGACCGCGCCGAGGGCGCCCTGCTCGGCGCCACCGATCCCTCGGTGACCGACTGAGAGCGGTGTGCGGGGATCGTTCGGCGACAGAGGTCGCTCGGCAACTCAGGGATCGCTCGCGGCGCGGACCCCGCCTGCGCACCGACTCGCGGCGTGCTGCCGCGTCAGCGCAGCGCGGTCACCACTGCCGCGTCAACCGCTCCGACGTCACCACTCACGCGACGGAGGCAGGATCGTGCCGGGGTTGAGGTTGCGCCCCGGGTCCACCCCGCGCAGCAGCGCGACCATGACGTCGGTGCCGGCCTCGGAGATGTCGTCGGCGAGCCAGCGCGCGTGGTCGGTGCCCACGCCGTGGTGGTGGGAGATCGTCGCGGCGTTGTCCATGAAGGACTGCTGCACCGCGTTCTTCACGGTCCAGTACTTCTCGAGCTGGGCGTCGGCGTCGGTGGTGCCCGGCGGGAACGCGAAGGTGAAGTACAGGCACGCACCGGAGTGGTAGCTGTGCGAGAGGTGGCACATGATGAAGCCCTTGACGCCGATCTCGTCGAAGGCCGCCTGCGCCGCCCGCACCGTGCCGGAGTGGACGTCCATGAGCCGCGACCACGGGGCCGCCGTCTCCGAGACGTCCGCGACCCCCCCGACGTCGAGCAGGAAGTCGCGGATGTAGGGCGTGTCGAACTTCTTCTGGTCGTACAGCGCGCCGGGCCCCGTGCCGAGGCTGATCCCGCCGTGCTTCTTGACGATCTTGCCGACGAGGGCCTTGTTGCGGCGCACGAGGTCCTTGCCGCCCTCGTAGCCGATGTAGGACAGGCACGCGTTGCCGAGGTCCCACCCGCGCCGTTCCAGCACCGCGAACAGCGCCTTGGACACCTTGCCCTTGATCCCCTTGGACTTCTTCTGCGTCGAGAGCGAGAACTGGGTCTCGTTGGCGTCGGACACGCGGGTCACCGACGGGGTGGCGTCGGAGGAGGCGATCTCCTGCATGGCCGCCATGCCGGCCGCCCAGGACGGGAAGAGGTAGGCGATGATCTCGCGGTTCTCCGGCACCCGGTGGACGTTGACCCACGCCTCGGTGATGACGCCGAGCCGCCCCTCGGAGCCGAGGATCATCTCGCGCACGCTGGGCCCCGAGGAGGTGCTCGGCAGGGGTCGCAGCACGACCACCTTGCCCGGGAGCACCGCGCGCAGACCACGGGTGATGTCGGCGATGTCACCGTACTTGTCGGACTGCATGCCCGACGAGCGCGTCGCGATCCACCCACCGAGGGTGGAGTGGCGGAACGAGTCCGGCTGGTGGCCCATGGTCCAGCCGCGGGCGCCGAGCTGGTCCTCCATGTCCGGGCCGAGGACGCCCGCCTGCACCCGCGCGAGACCTGCCGCCTCGTCGACCTCGAGCACCCGGTTCATCCGACCGAGGTCGAGCGAGACGATCGTGCGCTCCTCCGCCGCGGGCGGGGTGAGCGAGCCCGAGATGTTCGACCCGCCCCCGAACGGGATGAGGACGGCGTCGGCCGCGACGACGGTGTCGACGACGGCGCGCACCTGGTCCTCGTCGGCCGGGTAGACCACGACGTCGGGAACGCGCGGCAGGTCGCCCGCGCGGACGCGCACGAGGTCGGCCAGGCCCTTGCCGTAGGTGTGGACCAGCCGGTCCTCGTCCTCGACGACGACGTGCCCGTCCCCGACGGCGCCGCGCAGGACGGCGGCGAGGTCCCCACCCAGACGCGAGGCCGGGACGGCGATGTCGCTCAGGGCCGGCGGCGGGGTCCCCGGGGCGTGCAGGTCGATGCCGACCCGGTCCAGGACGAACGGCGCCAGCTTGGGCTTGTCGCGGTGGTTGAAGGCGATGCCCTCCTCGCCCCAGCCCCACCACTTCTGGTGCCGAACTCCGTTCACGAGGCCTCCTCCTGCTGCGCCGGCGGCTGGTCGGGGCGCTGCCCGCCCGTGCCGTCGGCGTGGTCGTCCTCCCCGCCGGGGACCACGTGGTCACCCAGGACGTACGGGGTCTGCATGGTGAGCATCGCGCGCACCCGGGCGGCGACGCGGTCGTTGAACTCGCGGGCCCTCTCGCCCGAGCGAGGCCGCATGGGCCGGCCCACGAGCAGCCGGATCGGGGGCCGGCCGGGCTTCGGCCAGCTCCGCCCGACGGGCATGGCGTCGTGGGTACCGATGAGCGCGACGGGCACGCACGGCACGTTCTCCTTGATGCACAGCGCCGCCGCGCCGGGCTTGAAGGCCTTCATCACGCCGTCCCGCGCGCGGGTGCCCTCGGGGAAGATGAGGATCGGCACCCCCTCGGCGAGCAGCCGCTGCGACATCCCCTTGCCCTTGCCCTGGCCGGTGCGATGGACGGGGTAGGAGTTGAAGAACAGCCCGGTGAGGAACCGCCGCCACCACGTGTTGAAGAAGTAGTCCGCCGCGGCCGCGACCGCCAGGCGGCGCGTGACACGGTAGGGCAGACGGGTGACCAGGACGGTGGCGTCCATGTGGCTGGAGTGGTTGGCGACGACGACGAACGGGTCGGTCAGCCCCTCGAGGTTGTCCGCGCCCTCCACCGAGGTGGAGGTGAACGTCCCGACGATCCCGCCGAGGATCCACCGCTGCGCGAAGAACCGGGCCCACCGGTGCGTCACCGACCGGAAGCGGGTGAGCTGCTCCATCAGCGCCTCCTCAGCCGGACGATGCGCGCGGCCACGAACCGGACCGCGGGGCGCGGGGCGTACTGGGCGAGGAAGGCCAGCACCTTGTACCGGCGGGACGGCGTGGACCGGGGCCGGCCGCGCTCGACGTCGGCGAGGCACTCGGCGACCACGCGCTCGGGGTCGAGCCACAGCACCTCGGGGATCTTCGAGCGCGAGACCCCGGCGCGGTCGTGGAACTCGGTGCGCACCCACCCCGGCAACAGCGTGGTCACCTGGACGCCGGAGCCCTCCAGCTCGAGCGCGAGGACCTCGGAGTAGCTGTACACCCACGCCTTGAGGGCGGAGTAGGCGCCCATGGCGATGAACGCCTGGACCGAGCCGACGTTGACGATGACGCCGTGGCCACGCTCGCCCATGACGCGCCCGGCGGCCCCGCCGAGGTGGAGGACGGCGCGGACCATGAGGTCCAGCGCGTCGTCGTGCTCGGAGAGGTCCTCGCCCAGCAGCGGGCTGTGCAGGCCCCGGCCGGCGTTGTTGACGAGGATCTCCACCGGCGAGGTGGGGTCGACCAGTCGCTCGACGACCGTCGCGACGTCCGTGACCTCCGACAGGTCCGCCCGGATCGTCTCGACGTCGACGCCGTAGCGCCAGCGCAGCTGGTCGGCGGTCTTCTCCAGGCGCGTGGCGTCGCGCGCGACGATGACGAGGGGGCAGCCGCGGGCGGCAAGGGCGTGGGCGAAGGCGAGCCCGATGCCCGAGGTGCCGCCGGTGACGAGGGCGCGGCCGTCGAGCACGCTGCGAGCACCGGCCGGACGCGCACCGTCGGCGGCCGGACGCGCACCGGCGGCCGGACGTGCGCCGGCGGCCGGACGTGCGGCGTCGGCCCTGCCCCGCTCGGTCATGCCCTCTGCGCCCCCTTGATGCTCCGCAGGACCGGCGAGAGCCGCCCCTCCGCGGTGGTGGTCCAGGCGTGGACCGGCCACCGCCGCGCACTGGCGTACCGGTACAGGCTGGCGTCGGGGTTGACGGCGTTGGGGTGGCCGACGACCTCGAGCCACGAGCGGTCCGCGTAGCTGTCGCCGTAAGCATAGGACTCGGCCAGGTTCACGCCGCGCTCACGGGCGTAGCGCCGCAGCCACGCCGCGCGCGCCTCGCCCACCAGCGGCGACGCCGCCAGGTGCCCGGTCCACCGGCCCTCGGCGTCCTTCTCCATGCTGCCGGCCACGATCTCGTCGAACAGGCCCGCGAGGGGCTCGACGAACACGTCGATCTCCCCGGTCACCAGCACCGTGCGGTGGCCGGCGGCCCGGTGCGCCCGCACCTGCTCGACCGCCTCCGTGAGCAGGCCGCGCCGCAGCGAGGGCTCGACGACGCGCGCGACGACGCCGCGCAGCTCCTCCTCGGCGATGCCCTCGTAGCGCCGCATGAAGGTGCGGATGAAGTCCGAGCGGTCCCGGCGCTCGGCGCCGAGGTAGCGCGGGCCGAGGGCGAGGAGGTTCGCCAGCGAGCCGGGCCAGTGCCGCACCGGCCGGGCGGCCAGCTCGATCCACAGGTAGTGCTCGACCAGGGTGGCCGCGGCGAGGGTGCGCTGGAGGTCGAAGACGGCGACGACGTCGGTGCGCTGCGGCAGCGCCGGCGGCGGGCCGCCGGCGTCCTTGGACCGACGGTCCCGCATGAGCCCGGGCACCCCGGGGATGTGGACCTCCTGGAGGTAGTGCTGCCAGTCGATCTCGGTGACGTCGAACCCGTGCTCGGTGCGCCGCTCGGCCGGCAGGCCGGCGTGGAGCGCGCGCGTGCGGGCGTCGTCGAAGATCACCTCGGTCTGGGTGTAGGGCTGGTACAGGGAGGTGAACTTGCGCAGGGTGCCCAGGTCGCGCCGGGCCTTGTCCAGGGTCGACATCCAGCCCCGGGTGCGCTGGTTGGCGGGCAGACGGCCCAGCGCCTTGTCGGCGAGGTCGACCGCCCTCTCGCGCCGGCCCAGCGCCCGCTCGACGGCGCCCGTGTGCGGGAAGGACCACGACGGCACCTGCACGTGCGCGCCCTCGGCGTCCTTGAGCGGGTGCGCCTCGAAGTACTCGCGCACGAGGCGGTAGAGCCGCCCGATGGGCAGCGGGTTGGTGATGCCCGAGGAGACCTGGAAGAACTGCGGCTCCCCGGCCGGGGCGGGAGCGGCCGCCGCGGCGAGGATCGCGTTGACGACGAAGTCGACGGGGATGACGTCCAGGACGGTGTCGGCCAGGGCGGGGAACTCCGGCAGCAGCCCGCGCCCGTAGGCGGCGATGAGCGGGTCGGCGACCTTGAACCCGTCGATCCAGCCCGGGTAGGGGTGCTTGAGGGAGGACTCGATGATCGTCGGCCGCACCACGGACAGGCGGTGCCCGGCGCCGGCCCACAGCTCCTCGGCCGCCCGCTCGCCCAGGGCCTTGGTGAAGGTGTAGACGTCCGTCCAGCCCAGGGACTGTGCGCGCGTGCGGCCGGCCTCGACGAGCTCGGCCCGCACCCACTCGCGGCGGGCCTCCTCGGCCGCCTCGGCGACCGCGGCCGCACCCGCCCGCCGGTGCTGCGCCTGGGCGTCGTCGAGCAGGCGGCGCAGGACGTCGGGACGGCGGGAGGCGGCCTCGGCCTCCTCGCGGGCCAGGAGGGCCTGCGTCTGCTCGAGGTCACGGTCGACGCCGTGGTCGAGGGGACGCTCCTCGGCGACCCCCTTGCGCAGGCCCGCGACGTAGGCGGTCGAGACGTGGACGACGTGGGGGTCGCCACCCGCGGCGGCCAGGGCCTCGTACAGCGAGACGGGTCCGCCGACGTTCGCGGTGAACGCCTCGTCGATCGGCAGGTCGAAGGAGACCGTCGAGGCGGAGTGCAGGACGACGTCGAGGTCGCCGGGCAGCGGGGGCAGGTCGCCGAGGTCGCCGGAGATCACGGTGACCCGCTCGTCGACGGCCGCCGCCGCGGCCTCCTCGCCCAGCCGCGCACGCCAGGGGCGGAAGACGGGCTTGCGCAGGAGCTTGTCGACCCGGGCCTGCGCGGACAGCTCCCCGCGCGGACGGACGAGCACGCTGACGCGCGTGGTCGGGTAGGCGGAGAGGAGCTTCTCCAGGACGGCCTGGCCGACGAAGCCGGTGGCCCCGGTGAGCAGGACGTGGGCGCCGTCGAGCGGTTTGGACATTCCGCAGACGATACCGCTGTGCGCCGGACAGTCCGACCGGGACCGTCCCGCGGTCAGCACGTGGGACGTCTCACGCAAGGCCCGTCCACCCCTGGTTTGACGGGGCCCCCCATCGGTCTACGATCGGAGGTTGCAGTTGTTCCCTGCCACCGACGAATCCAGGAGCCATGGGCGTCACCGACGTACCGCAGTGGTTGCCCGCCGCGTTCATCCGCAGCGTCCTCGCGGCCGGTGCCACGGCACCCCGGGAGGAGATCGAGGCCACCTGCCGCCGGCTCCTCGAGCGCTGGGCCGGACCGGACCGGCGTTTCCACAACGTCAAGCACCTCATCGACGTCCTCGCCCGGGTGGACGAGCTCGCCGAGGAGACGCACGACCCCGACCTGGTGCGGCTGGCGGCGTGGTACCACGGAGCCGTCTTCAGCTCGACGGCGACGAAGGCCTACTCCCGCAGCGGCGGGGAGGACGAGGTCGCCTCGGCCGACCTCGCCACGGAGGAGCTCCTCGCCCTCGGCGTGCCGGAGCGCACCGTCGGCCGCATCGCCGAGCTCATCGTCAACCTCAAGCGGCACGAGGCGGCGGTGCGGGACATCGACTGCCTGGCGCTGTGCGACGCCGACCTGGCCACCCTCGCCGCGGACCCGCAGCGCTACAGCGCCTACCGGCGAGCCGTGCGGGAGGAGTACGCACACCTGCCGGTGCGGCACTACGTCGAGGCGCGGCGGAGCATCGTCTCCAAGCTCCTCGCGCGCCGGCACCTCTTCCTCAGCCCCATGGGCGCGCAGTGGGAGGACCGGGCCCGCGAGAACCTCACTGCAGAGCTCAACCGGCTCGACGCCGAGCTGGCCACCCTGGGCGAGGCGATGCCCGAGGAGTCCGTGACCGCTGCGGAGGCCGCTCAGGGCGAGGTCTTCGACGAGAGCCAGCCGATCCGTCGTGACGGCGCCTCGCACGTGTTCACCGCCTCCCACGGCACGGCCGAGCGGACGGCCGGTCCGTACGACGCACCGACCGAGCGGCACGCGGCGGAGCGGCACGACGCGCCGGCTCCCCCCGCCGACGCCCCGGCGGCGACCGTCGCCGCGGCCGCCGCGGTGACTGCGGCCGCTGCTGCTGCCGGCGCACCCGGCTCACGGGCGGCGGACAGCGCCGACAGCCGGGCGCGCGTCCGCGCATCCTCCCTGGAGTCCTTCCCGGACGACCTCGACGGACGCCGCGACGGAGCCGCGAACACGAACCGCGCCGGCCGTGAGCTCATCGCCCGCACCTCGCGCGAACGGATCGAGGAGGCCGTGCGCCACGGCGCCGAGCGGGCCGAGCGGGACCGCCGCCAGCGCGAGCGGCTCGCGTCCGCCCGTGCGGCGCGCGAGGCCGCGCAGCCGGCCCGGACCGAGCGCGGGGCGGACCGCGGCGCCCAGCCGCTCGACCCCTCCGGCGCGCTCCTCACCGCCGCCACCCCCGCGGAGGCAGCAGCCGACGCCCCGCCCGCGGTCGCCACCCCGGTGGAGCAGCGCTCGGCGGTGGACCGGGTGCCCGAGGAGATCGAGCCCGACCCGGTGACCGGGGAGCTCGAGCGCCCCGACCTCACCCCCCACAGCGGCATCGAGCGGGAGCCGGAGCTCTTCGGGCACCGACGGGACTGGCGCAAAGACCGCCACCGTCGCTGACGTCCGCCCGCGAGGCTCCGTCCGCCGAGCCCGTCCACCGGTCGACGCCGCGAGCCCGCGTCCACAGCCCCGCGGAGCGCGACCACGGCCCGGTCCTGCACCTGCCTAACCTCGGCCGTGGACGCCCGCACCCGGCGGGCGGCGTGAAGGGGTGACGATGTCGAGATTCCAGGTGGACAGCGCGGAGGTCGCCCGCGCGGCTGCGCTGACCCGCGCGAGCACGGCGGTCATCCGCGACGAGGTGACCGCGATGATGGCGCACCTCTCCGCGCTCCAGGCCGGGTGGACGGGCGCCGCGGCCGCCGCGTTCGCCGGGTGCGCCGAGAGCTGGCGGGCGACGCAGACGCAGGTGGAGCTCTCCCTCGAGCAGGTCACCCAGGCCCTCGACACCGCGTCGCGGACCTACGCGGAGGCGGAGGCGAGCGCGCAGAGCCTGTTCCTGCGCTGAGCGGGCCGGCGCCGCGGTCCGTACGATCGCGAGGTGGCCCTCCTCGTCGATCCACCGCAGTGGCCGGCCCACGGAACCCGGTGGGCCCACCTCGTCTCCGACTCCTCCCTCGTCGAGCTGCACGCCTTCGCCCGGGTGGCCGGGCTGCCGGCGCGGGCCTTCGACCTCGACCACTACGACGTGCCGGCCGACCGGGTGGCGGACCTGGTCGCCGCCGGGGCGGACCAGGTCGCGGCCCGTGAGCTCCTGGCCCGGCTCACCGCCTCGGGGCTGCGGGTACGGGGGGCGGACCGGGACGCGCTCGCCGCCGCCCGTCGACGGGACGACCTCGTGCGCCGCTGGGCGCGCCTGGCTCCCGAGCTGCCGGTCGGGGCGTGGATGCCGGCCGGCACCGACCTCCTGGGTCGGTGGGCGGAGCCGCACCGCGGCTACCACGACGTCGGCCACCTGCACGAGGTCCTCGTCCACCTCGACGTGCTCGCCGAGAGCGGCGAGCGATTCGAACGGCCGGCGGTACTGGCGGCGTGGTTCCACGACGCGGTCTACCGCGGCCGTCCGGGACAGGACGAGACCGACTCGGCGGAGCTGGCGCGGGCAGCGCTCCACGCCCGGGGGGTCGCGGCGGCCGACGAGGTGGCCCGCCTCGTCCGGGTGACCGCCGGCCACCTGCCGGACGTGGCGGACACCGACGCCGCGGCGCTGTGCGACGCCGACCTCGCGGTCCTGGCCGCCTCGCCGCGCCGCTACGCCCGGTACGTCGCCGGCGTGCGGCGCGAGTACCCGCACGTCACCGACGAGGACTTCCGGCGTGGGCGGGCCGAGGTCCTGCGGCGTCTCCTGGGGCGGGGGCACCTCTTCACCACGTCGACCGCCCGACGCCGCTGGGAGCGCCCCGCCCGCGACAACGTCGCGCGCGAGCTCGCGTCGCTGGAGGCACGCGGCTGAGGGCGGTTGAGGACGGCTGAGGACGGCTGAGGGGCGGCTGAGGGGCGGCTGAGGGGCGGCTGAGGGGCGGCTGAGGGGCGGCTGCCCGATGGTCCCTGGCCTCCCCGTCGCCCGGGCCGGACGATGGAGAGGTCAGGTCGGCGAGGCCGGACCGGCGCGACCGGGCCGGTGGGCGGGGAGGAGCAGAACGGTGGCACACACGTGGAAGGTGCAGATCGACCTCTTCAACGCCGGCGAGGTCCGCTCCGACGAACCCCTCACCACCGCCCACGCGACGTTGACGACGTCCGCGGGGACGACCCTCAACGGGTACGGCCGCGCCAGGCGCAACCCCGGTGACCCGGACGTGCCCGAGGTCGGCGAGGAGCTCGCCGCCGCGCGAGCGCTGCGCGACCTGGCGGACCGCCTGCTCCGGGCGAGCTCGGACGACATCTCCGCGCTGGAGCACCACCGGGTCCATCTCGCCCGGTAGGCCGGCCCCGACGCACGCGGGCTCGAGCGCGCGCCGCCGCGAACCGGAAGCGGCATGATGGAGCGCCATCAGGCTCGAGGAGGCCGACAGTGAGAGGGCCAGCCGTGACCGCAACGACGAGCATCGGGCTCGCCGAGGCGATCGACCCGCTCGTCGTCGCCCTGGACGTCGGCTCGACCGGCACCCGCGGCGGCGTCTACGACGCCACGGGCCGCCCGGTGCGCGGCCTGCGCCACAAGGTTCCTCACGCGTTCACCACCCGGCCCGACGGCACGTCCGAGATCGACCCGGCGCAGGTGCTGAGGGAGGTCGCGGACATCCTCGACGCCCTCGACGACAGCCGGCTCGGCGCCCGGGTCCGCGGCGTCGCGCTGGACACCTTCGCGGCAAGCCTCGTGGGGGTCGACGCCGCCGGGACCGCCGTCACGGCCTGCCTGACCTACGCCGACTCGCGCAGCGCCGCCCATGCCGCCGCCCTGCGCGAGGAGCTCGACGTCCGCGCGGTCCACGACCGCACGGGCACGATGATCCACCCCTCGTACCACGCGCCCCGCCTGCGGTGGCTGGCGGCCACCGCACCGGACGTCGCGCGCTCGTCGTCGTGGTGGTCCCTCGGCGAGTACGTCTACTTCCACCTTCTCGGGACGACCGCCGTTGGCACCTCGACGGCGGCGTGGACCGGCCTGCTCGACCGGCGGACCGGTGCCTGGGACACCGAGCTGCTCGAGGCGACCCGGACCAGCCCCGAGCGGTTCTCGCCCGTCCACGACCCGGGCGCGCCCCTGACCCCGGCCACCGGCGCGGTCGCCCGGCGGTGGCCCACCCTCGCCGGGGCCGTGTGGTTCCCCGTCGTCTCGGACGGCTTCGCGAGCAACGTCGGGGCGGGCGCCGTGGACGCGACCTCGATCGCGGCCGCGGCAGCCACCTCGGGGGCCCTGCGCGTGCTCCTGGACGCCCCGCCGGAGAAGGTCCCCGACGGGCTGTGGAGCTACCGGGTCGACGCCGGGCGCTCCCTCCTCGGCGGGGCGCTCAACGACGTCGGCCGCGCCGTGACCTGGCTCTCCGAGACCCTCCGGATCGACGGCACGCGGGGCGCCGTCCTCCTCGCGGAACCCTCCGCCACCACCCCCCTCGTGCTGCCCTACCTCTCCGGGGAACGCGCGCCGGGCTGGGCCGGTGACGCCCGCGCCGTCCTCACCGGCGTGGGGGCGGCCACCACGCCGGACGACCTCTACCGCGGCACGCTGGAGGGTGTCGCGCTGACCTACGCCCGGGTGGCGGACCGTCTGGCGCCGGCCGCGCCGCGCGCGGACCGGATCATGGCCTCGGGCCGGGTGGCCAAGGACCTGCCCGAGTGGCTGCAGATCCTCGCCGACGTGCTGGGCCGGCCGGTCACGCACGTCACGGCGCGCCGCTCGACCCTGCGCGGCACGGCCCTCATCGCGCTCGACGTCCTGGCCCCGGGGGTGGCGAGGTCGTCGCCGGAGACGGGGGCCACGTACGAGCCCGTCGCCGGACGGTCCGGCTACTACGCCGACCGCGGGGCACGGTTCGCCGCCCTCTACGACGCTCTCGTCCGCGGCTAGGGCCGGCACCGCTGGGCGGCCGGTCGCGACCAACGACCCTTGCGACCCGTGCCGCGGCCTCCGACGCTGGAGGTGACGCACGGCCCCGACACGGGGTCCCGGCGGAGCGGAGGTGAGCGTGATGCGCGCCGAGCCCGGTGACCGCATCGTCATCCAGTCCCGGAGCCTCGGGGCGGTCTCCCGCGACGGGGAGGTCCTCGAGGCCCGCGGCCCGGACGGCACCCCGCCCTTCCTGGTGCGCTGGTCGGACAACGGCCACGTCGCCCTGGTCTTCCCCGGCCCGGACGCCCTCGTCGCCCCGGCGAGGCTGCACCCGTACCCCCTGGAGCACCTCCAGCACATGACCCACCTGGCCCAGCACGGGACCCGGCACCGCCTCGACGCGGCCTGAGCCGCCCGGCCCGTGCGGCGCGCACGCCGCACGGGCCGGCACCTGCGTCACCGCGCCGAGGACGAGCACCCCCCGCACCGAGGGTCGGCACGCTCCGTGACGCGCCGAAGGGCGGCACGCTCCGTGACGCGCCGAAGGGCGGCACGTGTGTGCCGCCCTTCGGTGTGCCGTGCTCCCCGGCCGGTCCGGAACGGTCCGGTCGGGGGTCAGACGGACGGGATCAGAAGCCCATGCCGCCCATGTCGTCCCCGCCGCCGGCCGGGGCGGCCGCGGCCTTCTCCGGCTTCTCGGCGACGACGGCCTCGGTGGTGAGGAAGAGGCCGGCGATGGACGCCGCGTTCTGCAGCGCGGAGCGGGTGACCTTGACCGGGTCGGCGACGCCGGCCGCCAGCAGGTCCTCGTACACGCCGGTCGCGGCGTTGAGGCCGGAACCCGCGGGCAGGTTGCGGACCTTCTCCGCCACGACGCCGCCCTCGAGGCCGGCGTTGATGGCGATCTGCTTGAGGGGAGCGTCGACCGCGACGCGGACGATGTTCGCGCCGGTCGCCTCGTCACCCTCGAGGGACAGGCCCTCGAACGCGTCCTTGGCGGCCTGGATGAGGGCCACGCCACCACCGGCGACGATCCCCTCCTCGACGGCGGCCTTGGCGTTGCGCACCGCGTCCTCGATGCGGTGCTTGCGCTCCTTGAGCTCGACCTCGGTGGCGGCACCGGCCTTGATGACGGCGACGCCGCCGGCCAGCTTCGCCAGACGCTCCTGCAGCTTCTCGCGGTCGTAGTCGCTGTCGGAGTTGTCGATCTCGGCGCGGATCTGGGCCACGCGGCCCTCGATCTGGTCCGCGTCGCCGGCACCCTCGACGATGGTGGTCTCGTCCTTGGTGACGACGACCTTGCGGGCGCGGCCGAGCAGGTCGAGGTCGGCATTCTCGAGCTTGAGGCCGACGGTCTCGGAGATGACCTGACCACCGGTGAGGATGGCCATGTCCTGCAGCATCGCCTTGCGGCGGTCGCCGAAGCCCGGGGCCTTGACGGCGACGGACTTGAAGGTGCCGCGGATCTTGTTCACGACGAGCGTGGCCAGGGCCTCGCCCTCGACGTCCTCGGCGATGATCGCCAGCGGCTTGCCGGACTGGATGACCTTCTCCAGCAGCGGCAGCAGATCCTTGACGTTGGAGATCTTGGACTCGACCAGCAGGACGTACGCGTCCTCCAGGACGGCCTCCTGACGCTCGGCGTCGGTGACGAAGTACGCCGACAGGTAGCCCTTGTCGAAGCGCATGCCCTCGGTGAGCTCGAGCTCCAGGCCCAGGGCGTTGGACTCCTCGACGGTGACGACGCCCTCCTTGCCGACCTTGTCGAGGGCCTCGGCGATGAGCTGGCCGATGGCCGGGTCGCCGGCGGAGATCGACGCGGTGGCGGCGATCTGCTCCTTGGTCTCGACCTCCTTGGCCTGCTTGAAGAGGTGCTCGATGACAGCCTCGACGGCCTTGTCGATGCCCCGCTTGAGGGCGATCGGGTTGGCGCCGGCGGCCACGTTGCGCAGCCCCTCCTTGACGAGGGCCTGGGCCAGCACGGTGGCGGTGGTGGTGCCGTCGCCGGCGACGTCGTCGGTCTTCTTGGCGACCTCCTTGACGAGCTCGGCGCCGATGCGCTCGTGCGGCTCCTCGAGGTCGATCTCCTTGGCGATGGACACACCGTCGTTGGTGATCGTGGGGGCGCCCCACTTCTTCTCCAGCACGACGTTACGGCCCTTCGGGCCGAGGGTGACCTTGACGGTGTCGGCGAGGATGTTGAGGCCTCGCTCCATTCCGCGGCGGGCCTCCTCGTTGAAGGCGATGGTCTTGGCCATGCGTTCGTTCCTCCAGTGGTGGCGGTTTGACGCAGCTGGCGAGCGCCCGCGACGGACGACCAGACAGGTGGCGGTCACGTCCCGCCACCCGCCCGGCCTCACCGGCCAGCCGGTATGTTCTGTCACTCTCGGACCGAGAGTGCTAACGCCGAGTCTGGCACTCTCCCTGTCCGAGTGCAAGGCGCCCCCGGCCGTGGACGTAACCTTCTGGGATGTCGGTCGCCACTCTGCCCCGGACCGCCGCACCGGTCGAGAGCCCGGCGCCGCGCCGTCGTCGGCGGCTCCGCCGAGCCGTCGGGTGGGCGGCGGCGGTGGTGGTGTACGCCGTCGTCGCGCTGTGGTCCTTCCACCTCACGGCAACCGAGTCCACCGAGGCCTTCGTGGACCTCTACCTCGACGGCGTGCACCTGAGCGCCGACGGGACGGTCGGGGACGTCCCGGCCCGCGAGTCGGTCGAGTACCTGCCCGGCAGCCGGGTGCTGGCCCGGGACGCCGACGACCCCCGGGCGCGCGCGCTCGCCCAGGAGCAGCGCGACTGGCTCGCCGCCGGCTCGGTGCCCGGCGAGGGGACGAGGTACGAGGAGCTCGTCTCCTCCGCCCTCCTGGACATCCGCACCCTCACCGGGGCCACCTTCGACGACCCCGGTCGCGAGACGGCGGCCGCCCCCGGCGCGGCGGTGGCGGGCTGGACGGACCGCTGGCGGTACGTCTGGCCGCGGGACGCCTCCTTCGTCGCGGCCGCGCTGGCCCGGTCCGGCCACCCCGACGACGCCGTCGAGGTCCTCGGGTTCGTCGAGCAGGCCCAGAGCGCGGGCGGCGGTTTCCAGGCCCGCTACCTCCCGGACGCCTCGGGCGTGCCGGACGGACGGGGGATCCAGCTCGACGGCACCGGCTGGGTGCTGTGGTCGGCCGCCACCGTCCTGGACACCCTGCCGGACGGCGCCCCGCGCGAGACGGCGCTGGAGCGGCTGCGCCCCCTGATCGACCGCGCCACCGACCGCATCCTCGAGCTCACCGACGACCCGCCGCACCTGCCCCCGCCGTCGGCGGACTACTGGGAGGTCCAGGAGGACGAGCTCACCCTCGGCACGGCCGCACCGATGCTCGCCGGGCTCGAGGCCGCCGCACGGATCTACGCCGGTGCGGGTGAGCCGGACCGCGCCGACGCGGTGACCGAGCGTGCCGGGCTGCTCCGCACCGCCGTCGAGGAGACGTTCGGACCCGACGGCTACACCCGCTACGCCGGCGACGGCGGACCGATGACGGCCCTGCTGGGCGGGGACGGCCGCGACGCCGCCACGGCGATGCTGCTGCCGCCGTTCGTCGCCGAGCCCCCGGCCGGCGCGGAGGAGGCCTGGCTGGCCTCGGCGCAGGAGATGGCCCGGCCCGCGGGCGGCCTCGCACCGGGCTCGGGATGGAAGCGCGACGGCATCTCCTGGACCCCCGAGACCACGCTGTACGCGCTGACGGCGGCCCGCAACGACCACCCCGAGCGCGCGACGGCGTGGCTTGACTGGGTCTCGGCCCACCGCACCGGCTCGGGAGCCATCCCTGAGAAGGTCCTCGCCGGCGGGGCCCCCGCCGCGGTCGCCCCGCTGACGTGGTCCAGCGCCAACGTCGTCCTGGCGGTGGCCGCGCTGGAGGACGCCGGCGCCCTGTAGGGCGGCAGCGCCCGGCGGCCCGGCTGCAGGAGGGCGGGAGGGCTACTCGAGGTCGACGCCGTCCTGGACGCTGCGCTCACGCTGGTCGTCGGCCGGGGGGAAGATCTGGCCAGGGGTCACGAGGGCTCCTCGAGGTGGACCCGCGCTCGCGCGGGTCGGGACGGACGTCTAGCCGAACCTATCGACACCGTTGTCATTCACCAGGGACCCAGGTCCCGGTGTGCCCCGAGGCGGCAGCGCTCGCGCGACGAGGGCCGGGCGGGGCAGGATCGTGGGCGTGAGCAGCACGCAACCGCCGCCCGGCCCGACGGGCGCCGTCCCCACGTGGTCGCGGTACGTCGCCATGGGCGACTCCTTCACCGAGGGCCTGTGGGACCTCCCCGACCCGGCCCGCCCCGACCGTCTGCGCGGGTGGGCGGACATCCTCGCCGGCCGTCTCGCGGCCGGTGCCGCACCCGGGGACGCCAGCAGCGCGGACGGTGACGACGGGCTGGTGTACGCCAACCTCGCCGTCCGGGGCCGTCTCCTGGGCACCATCGTCGAAGAGCAGCTGCCCGAGGCCCTGGCGCTGGGCCCGGACCTGGTCAGCCTCGTCGGTGGCGGCAACGACCTCCTGCGCCCCGGGTCCGACCCGGACGCGCTCGCCGGCGTCCTCGAGGACGCGGTGGTCAGGGTGCGCGCGACCGGCGCCGACGTCCTGCTCGCCACCGGGATGGACCCGCACGGCTCACCGCTCCTGCGCGCCACCCGCGCGCGGGTGGCGGTGTACAACGCCCACGTCTGGTCGCTCGCCCGTCGCCACGGCGCGTCCGTCGTGGACGTGTGGGGCATGCGCTCGCTCCGCGACTGGCGCATGTGGGCGCCCGACCGCATCCACCTCACGACCGCCGGTCACGAACGCGTGGCGCAGGCGGCGCTCGTGGCGCTGGGCGTGGGGGCCGACGACCCGGCCTGGGACGACCCTCTGGCTCCCCTGCCGCCGGTGGCCCGTGCCGAGCGGCTCCGGTCCGACCTGCTCTGGGCCCGGCAGTACGCCACGCCGTGGATCGGCCGGCGGCTGCGGCGCCGATCCTCGGGCGACACCCGCCCGCCCAAGCACGTCGAGCCGGTCGTCCTCACGCCCCGGACCTGAGCGCCTCACGGGGCGTGACCGGTCCGAGGTCGGGGACGTCGCGCCCGAACCGTTCGGCGAGCGCCCGGCGGGCGGCGTACCAGCCCGCCATGCCGTGCACGCCGGGACCCGGGACGGTCGACTGCGAGGCGAGGTACACCCCTGGCACGCCGCCGTCGTAGGGGTCCCACGCCACCCGGGCGCCGAGGGCCATCCGCCGCATCGTCACGGCGCCGGAGGCGATGTCGCCGCCCACGAACGCCTCGTCGTGCTCCGGCATGCGGGCGGCGGGGATGACGTGCGCGGCGACGACGACGTCGCGGAAGCCTGGTGCGAACCGCTCGAGCTGCGCCGTCACCAGCTCGGTGACGTCGGCGGCCGAGCCCGCCGGGACGTGCGCGTACGTCCACAGCGGCCGCAGCCCGCCGGCGCCGCGCGAGCGTGCCACGACCGTGGGGTCGGAGACGAGCATCATGGGCCGGGCGGGCAGCCGCCCGGCGGCGACGTCGCGCTCCGCGGCGACCATCTCGGCCCGGGTGCCGCCGACGTGGACCGTGCCGGCCGCGCCCACCCGCTCGTCGGACCACGGCACGGGGCCGGAGAGGACGAAGTCGACCTTCGTGGCGGCGTCGCCGTAGCGGAACCGCCCGAAGCCGCGGCGTGCGGACGGGCGCATCCGCCCGCCCCACACCGACGCGAGCGTGGCCGGGGAGGTGTCGAAGAGGTACGCGCGCGCTCGGGGCAGCGTCCGCCAGGTCCGGACGGGCTCGCCGGTGCGCACCTCGCCGCCGTGCGCGCGCAGGTCGGCCACCAGGGCGTCGGCGATGGCCTGGCTACCGGCGGCCGGGACCGGCCAGCCGGGGTCGTGCGCGAGGGTGGCGAGCATGAGCGCGGTGCCGGCGCCGGCGAGGGACGGCAGCGCGGTGATGGCGTGCGCGGCGACGCCGGTCAGCAGGGCGGGCGCCGCCTCCTCCCGGAAGCGCGCCCCCCACCACGGCCCGCCCTGCTCGACGACGCCCGCGGCGAACGCGACGGCGGCGCGCGCACCGGCGGGGGTCAGCAGCGACGGCGGCACCGACCGGTGGTCGCCCAGCGCCAGGTCGACGACCGCCTCGCGCCCGCGCACCAGCGGCCCGAGCAGGCGGCGCCAGGCGGCGCCGTCGGCTCCCAGCTCCTCGGCGGTGCGCTCGAGGGAGCGGTAGGCCAGCGCGGCGGGCCGGCCGACCAGCGGCTGGGCGTAGGAGACCTCGGGGACGACGAGCTCGACGCCGCGGGCCGCGAGGTCGAACGCCCGCAGGAACGGGCTCGCCAGGGCGAGGGGGTGCACCGCCGAGCACAGGTCGTGCACGATGCCCGGGGCGAGGCCGAGGTCGACGGTGCGCGAGCCGCCCCCGGCCGTCGGCTGCCCCTCGAGGACGAGCACGTCCAGGCCGGCCCGCGCGAGGGTGACGGCGGCCGCCAGGCCGTTGGGCCCGGCGCCCACGACGACGGCGTCGCGCACCTCCCGCCGGGCCGTCACGGCACTCAGCCGGTGAAGTCCGCGCGCAGGACGATGGCGATCGCCTGGGTGGCGCTCGCGGACTCCACGAGGTTGGTGATGCCCAGGACCGAGGCCACCTCCTCGGCGGTGGCCTGCAGGCCGGCGTTGTTGTAGTACAAGGTGGTCGTGGCGGGGGTCGCCGAGGCGTAGTTGTCGGGGATGCCTCCGGTGAAGCCCTCCGCCGCCAACTGGTCCACGACCTGACCGGCCAGCCCGCCGACGCCTGCGCCGTTGAGCACGGCGATCGGGGTGCCGAGCTCGACGCCCGCGGCCGGCTCGGTCTCCTCCGGGGTCTGCGTGGCGGCGCCGCCCGTCGGCTCCTCGCTCGCGCCGCCGGTGGGCTCGGCGGTGGCCGTGCCGCCCTCGGTCGCGCCCTCGGTCGCGCTGTCGGTGCCGCCCTCGGTGGCCACGGCGGTGGATGTCGCGGCCACGGTCGGTGCCGCCGTGGGGTCCTCGCCGCCGCCGAGCAGGGAGATGGCCCCCCACGCCAGCAGCGGGGCCAGGACGATGACGGCGACCACGGGAAGCAGCGCGCGCCAGAGCGGACGGGGGCTGCGGTGGACGCCCTCGGGGGCGCGGTCGCGGCCGGCGACGTCGAACTCGTCCTCGTAGTCCTCGTGGTGCGTGCTCACGCAGGTGAGGTTATCTGCTCCGTGGACACGCCCGCGCATCCCCCGCCGTGACGGCGCACGGCCAGGGTGGGCTACAGCCCCGAGCCGAGCCGGCGGGCGGAGCGCTCGCGCTGGCGGGCGGAGCGCATGCGGCGCAGCCGCTTGACGAGCATCGGGTCGGCCGCGAGCGCGGCCTCGGAGTCCAGGAGCTGGTTGAGCACCTGGTAGTACCGGGTGGCGGTCATGTCGAACAGGTCGCGGATCGCCGTCTCCTTGGCGCCGGCGTACTTCCACCACTGCCGCTCGAAGGCGAGGATCTGCTGCTCGGTCTCGCTGAGGGCGTCGGCCGGGGTGACCTCGTGTGCCTGGGCTGCCGTCACGGCTCTCCTCCTCGCTGGGACCTCTCGGGCCGGGCGCACACCGACCACCGTCATGCTAGAGCAGCGAACGACACCCGTGTCATTCCTCAGCGCGTCGCGTCGGCGCGTCGGGGACCGACCGGCGCCCGGTCGAGCGCCTCGGCGGGCAGCCAGACCTCCGCGCGGGGGTGCAGCGGCAGGATCCGCACGCTCACCCGGTCGCGCTCGGTGCCCGGCAGCACGTCGAGGTCGACGTCCCACGGCGAGCCGTCCGCGGTCGGCGACGACGACGCCGTCGACCAGCAGCTGCGCGACGTCGCCCGCCCACACCAGCCGGAGGATGCGGCGGTCGTCCCCGCGCGACGCGGGCCCCACGTCGGTGAGCCGGTAACGCGCCGCAAGGAGGCGACCTGCGCCGGGGCCGAGGCCCGGCCCTGCGACCGGCCGTAGCCCGGCGGCACCTCGCCCGGCCCGCGCTCGAGGACCACCCGCACCTCCCGCGACGGGCGCGGCCGACATCCCACCACACCGGCGCGCCGGTAGCCTCGTCGCGATGAGCCCACTCCCCGTGGACCCGGCCTGGGCCGACGCCCTCGCCCCGGTCGAGCCGCGCATCCACGCCCTGGGCGACTTCCTCCGCGCCGAGCTCGCGGCCGGTCACGGCTACCTGCCCGAGGGGCCGGACGTCCTGCGGGCCTTCACCTACCCCATGGCCGACGTGCGCGTCCTCGTCGTCGGCCAGGACCCCTACCCCACCCCGGGACACCCCATGGGCCTGTCGTTCTCCGTCCAGCCGCACGTGCGGCCGGTCCCGCGCTCGCTGCGCAACATCTACCGCGAGCTCCACGACGACCTCGGTGTGGCCGCCCCCGACGACGGCGACCTCACGCCCTGGGCGAGGCACGGCGTCATGCTGCTCAACCGCGTGCTCACCGTGCGCCCGGGCACGCCCGCCTCGCACCGGGGGCGCGGCTGGGAGGAGGTGACCGAGCACGCCATCCGGGCGCTCGTGGCCCGGGGCACCCCGCTCGTGGCGATCCTGTGGGGCCGCGACGCCGCCACGCTCAAGCCGGTCCTCGGTGACACCCCGGTCGTGGAGTCCGCGCACCCCAGCCCGCTGTCCGCCTCGCGCGGATTCTTCGGCTCCCGGCCGTTCTCGAGGGCCAACGCGCTGCTCGCCGAGCTCGGGGCCGAGCCGGTGGACTGGTCGCTCGCCGGCTGACGGGGTGTCCGCCACGCGGGGTCGTGTCGCACGCCCGCGGCGTCGCGGGGCATCATGAGTACCGGGGGTCACACCGACCGTCGGGCCGGCCCCCTCGAGGAGGAGACCATGGGAACCCCGGAGACGACGCGCGAGCCCGGGTGGCGCCCGGAGCTGGTCAACGACGCCCTCGTGCACCGCGGCCTCGTGCGGCCCGAGGAGCACGGTGACCACCCGGTCCGGGACCTCCTCAAGGGCGGTCACGCCGCGGGCGCGCCCCGTACCGACGCCGAGAGCTACGGACGGGACTCCGAGCTCGTCGGCGCGGGCCCGGACGACGAGGACGAGTTCGTCCACGGCGACTCCGGCCAGGACTCGGGCTCGATCATCTGACCGGCACGTCCTCACGCACCGGGCCCGGACGTCGTCCGACCGGCCCGGCAGTGATCCGGCCGGCCCGTGAGTGAGCCGAGCGGCCCGGGCGTCGTCCGTCATGCCCGGGCGTCGTCCGTCATGCCCGGGCGTCGTCCGTCATGCCCGGGAGTCGTCAGACATGCTGTGGAGCCGCCTGTCGGAATCGAACCGACGACCGTCCGCTTACAAGGCGGGTGCTCTACCAGCTGAGCTAAGGCGGCGGGGCGGGCAGCAGTCTGCCATGACCGGCGAGGCCGGGCCGAGCCGGGCTGCGCGGCGCGGGGTGGCCGGCGGACGGCCGGCCACCCCGCGAGCCGTCACTCCCCGGTGACCGCCTCGACGAGCGCGCCGGGGGTGTTCCACTCCTGGAAGACCTCGCCGTCGACCAGAACGGTCGGCGTGCCGGTGAACCCGTCCCGGCCGAACTGCTCGGTGGTTGCCGAGACCCACTCGGTGAAGCGGCCCTCGGCGATGGAGTCGGCCACGTCCTGGGGGACACCGGACTCGACGGCCGCCGCGGCGATGTCCTCGTCGGTGGGCTCGACGTCGCCGCCGGACTCGCTCGCCCCGGCGTCGACGGCCTCGGCCCAGAGCGCGAACAGGGCGGCGTGGAAGTCGGCGAACGCCTCGGGCGCGGCGTCCGCGACGACGGCGGCCGCCTGGGCGGACCGGCCCGAGTAGCCCGAGAACTCCCCGGTCCGGTCGAGGATCGCCACGGGGTGGAACACGACCGTCGCGTCGCCGGCGGTCACCATCTCCTCGACGTCGCCGGCGTTGATCTCCTCGAACATCGCACAGAAGCTGCAGGTGTAGTCGAGGTAGACGTCGAGCACCGGGGCACCCTCGTTGGCCGTGCCGGCCACGAGGTCCGAACCGAGCGAGATGCCGCCGTCCTCCACCGAGACGTTGGCCGGCACGGTGTCCACGCTCTCGGCGACGGTCTTCGAGCCCTGGCTGATGATCACGTAGAGGGCGATGGCCACGACCACCATGAGGGCGATGACACCGCCGATGAGGATGTTCCGGTTGCGGCGGTCACGCCGGGCCTGCGCATCGCGCAGCTGCTCGGCCTGCTCGCGGGCGGCCTCGCGACGCTCGGCCTTGGTGGGGTTGCTCGGCATGACTCTTCCTGTTCGTGGGTCCGGTGCGGCGACGGCGACGGCGACGGCGCACCTGACAAGGGTAGGGCGCCCGGCGCCCCGCTCGTGCGGGACCAGCGGTGGTCACCGGGGCCAGGCAGGCTCCGGCAGCGGCGCCCAGGTCGGCGACGGCGGCGCGAGGAGCACGACCGCCGCCACCGCCACGACGACGACGAGGACCAGCACGGCCAGGAGCGCCCGGAAGCCGGCCGTGGGTGTGAGCACGTCGACCGCCGCGCGGGCGCCCTCACGGGCGGGCAGCGTCGTCGGGGTGAGCCAGGCCACGCCCAGGGCCGCCGCCGCCGCGCCCCACAGGACCAGCGGCGGGGTGAGACGCGGATCCCCCGCCGAGATCCCGACCCACCAGGCGGCGGCGCCGGTGAGGAGGCCGAGCACCAGGCCGGGCACGACCGAGAGCAGGCCCCGCAGGAGGTGCCAGGGGACGCCGGCGAGCATGCGGGCGTCGTCGCCGGGCCGCGGGCCACGGCGGAGCCGGGCGGTGCGGCGCGAGCGGCCGGCCCAGCCGGCGGTGGCCGTGAGGACGAGCGCGACGGCCGCGACGAGGAGGAAGACACCGGGGTAGGAGGTCGCGATGGCGGCCACGCCCAGCCCGACCACGCCGACGAGCAGGCTGCGCCGCCGCGGCGGCACGGCCCACCGCGGGGCGACGGGCGGGCCCTCCGGGGCCCACTCCTGGGGGTGCGTGTCGTGCGCCGGCGGCGCCCACCGCTCCGGCGGCGCCCACCGCGCCGCGGGCCCGACCTGGCCCGGCCGGACCTGCGGCTCGACCGGTGCGCCTCCCGGCCAGGTGGGCTGCTCGACGGGCCGTCGCGGTCCGTCCTCCCGCCGCGGCACGGGCGGGACGCCCGGGGGGTACACGGGCGCGGTCGCCGCCTCCGCGGCGCCCAGGGTGCGGGTGGCCGGCCCGGCTCCGGCGACGTCCGGCAGCGCCCGGGTGCGCCACTCCTCGGGATCACCGGGGGCGGCGTGGCCGGGGACGCGCGGCGCGGCGGCCAGGACTCGGGTGAGCTCGGCCGACCCGGGTCGCCCGTCCAGCGCGGCCAGGACGTCGTCGGGGCCGAGCCGGTCGCCGGGCCGGGCGGCGAGGGCCGCCGTGAGGGCGCGGGCGGTGCCGGCCGGCAGCCCGGCCGTGTCCACCTGGCCGGTGGCCACCCGGGCGAGGACGGCGTCGGTCGGGCCCCGGCCGAAGGGGGGCCGGCCAGTGGCGGCGAAGACCAGCACCGCCGCCCACCCCCACCAGTCGCACGCGGGCCCGGGCTCCGCGCCGGCGATGATCTCGGGGTCGAGGTAGCCCGGCGTGCCCGTGACCATCCCGGTCTGGGTGAGGCGGGCGTCGTCGGCGACCTGCGCGATGCCGAAGTCGATGACCACCGGCCCGGTGTCGCTCATCATGACGTTGCCCGGCTTGAGGTCGCGGTGGACCACCCCGACGGCGTGGATCGAGCGCAGCGCGTCGGCGAGGCCGTGCGCGAGGACCGAGAGCTCCTCGGCGTCGAAGGGCCCGTCCCGCGCGACGTCCTCCTCGAGCGTGGGTCCCTCGACGAGCTCGGTGACGACGAACGCCTCGGCGTCCTCCACCTCGGCGTCCAGGACCCTCGCCACCCCGGCGTCGCGCACCCGGTGGAGCAGGGCGACCTCCCGCGCCAGCCGGCGGCGCGCCTGCGGGTCGGCGCCGATGTGGGGGTGCAAGAGCTTGATCGCCACGTGCCGGCCCTCGCCGTCCACGGCCTCGTGGACGGTGCCCATCCCGCCGGCACCGAGGGTGCGCACGAGCCGGTAGCCGCCCACCGAGCGCCCGGAGGCCTGCGCCGTCATGGGTCCAACGTACCCAGCCGGCCCGTCCGGCCGGTCCGCCGAGGGCCCGGCCGGACACCCGCCGTGCCCGGCCACGTGCGGGACGTGGCCCCCGCCCCACCGGGCACGTCACCACGGGCACGGATACGGTGGGACGGAAGTCGACCAGGGAGCTGTGAGTCACCAATGCCGGCCGGAGAGCATGAGTTCGTCGTCGTCGCGAACCGACTGCCCGTGGACATCACCGTCGAGCCGGACGGGGGCCTGCGCACCGAGCGCTCGCCGGGCGGCCTCGTCACCGCCCTGGCGCCGATCATGCGCAAGAACGACGGCGCCTGGGTGGGCTGGTCGGGCCAGCCGGACTTCACGCACGAGCCGTTCGACGCCGAGGGCATGCGCCTGTGGCCGGTGCCGCTGAGCGAGCGCGAGGTCGCCGAGTACTACGAGGGCTTCTCCAACGCCACCCTCTGGCCGCTCTACCACGACGTCATCGTGGCGCCGGAGTACCACCGCAACTGGTGGAACGCGTACGTCTCGATCAACCGGCGCTTCGCCGCCGCCGCGGCCGAGGCCGCCGCCCCGGGCGGGACGGTGTGGGTGCACGACTACCAGCTCCAGCTGGTCCCGTCGGTGCTGCGGCTGCTGCGCCCCGACGTCAAGATCGGGTTCTTCAACCACATCCCGTTCCCGCCGGTCGAGATCTTCGCCCAGCTGCCCTGGCGGCGCCAGGTGGTCGAGGGCCTCCTCGGGGCCGACCTCGTGGGCTTCCAGCGGCCGGGCGACGCCTCGAACTTCCTCCGCGCCGTCCGCCGGCTCACCGACCTCCAGGTCCGCGGCCCGCAGGTGACCATCCCCGGCCGCTGGTCGCGCCCGGACCGCCAGGTGCGGGCCCAGGCCTTCCCGATCTCCATCGACGCCGCCTCCTTCGACGAGCTCGCACGCACGCCCGAGGTGCTGGCGCGCGCCGAGGAGATCCGCAGGAACCTCGGCAGCCCGGAGGTCCTGCTCCTCGGTGTGGACCGGCTCGACTACACCAAGGGGATCCGCCACCGGCTCAAGGCCTTCGGCGAGCTCCTCGAGGACGGGCAGCTGCGGGTGCCCGAGGCGGCCATGGTCCAGGTGGCCAGCCCGTCCCGGGAGCGGGTGGAGCAGTACCGCCAGCTGCGCGACGAGGTCGAGGTCACGGTCGGGCGCATCAACGGCGACTTCGGCACCCTGGGGCGCGCCGCCGTGCACTACCTCCACCACTCCTACCCGATGGAGGAGATGGCCGCCCTGTACCGGGCCGCCGACGTCATGCTCGTCACCTCCCTGCGCGACGGCATGAACCTCGTCGCCAAGGAGTACGTCGCCGCCCGCTCGGACCTCGGCGGGGCGCTGGTCCTCAGCGAGTTCACCGGCGCCGCCGACGAGCTGGCCCAGGCCCTGCTCATCAACCCCCACGACATCGACGGCACGAAGGCCACCGTCATGCGCGCGATCGGGATGGACCCCCGCGAGGGCCGCCGCCGCATGCGCAGCCTCCGCCGGCGCGTGCTCGAGCACGACGTCCAGCGGTGGGCCGACGACTTCCTCGGCTACCTCGCCATGACCGCCCCCACGGAGACCCAGTGACCACCGAGCCCGCCCCCACCCCCGACCGCCCGGACCGCGACGTCCCGCACGGTGAGCGCGCCCCCGACGACGCCGGCGTGCCGGGCCCGGGTGTGGACGCGCCGCTGTTCACCGCCCACCTCGAGGAGGGGCTCGACGCCGCACTGCGCGACCTCGCCGGCGCCGGCCGGCTCCTCGTGGCCCTGGACTTCGACGGCGTGCTCGCCCCGATCGTCGTCGACCCGACGGCGTCGCGGATCCTGCCGGTCTCCGCGCGGGCGCTGGCCGACCTCGCCGTCCTCGACGGCGTCGACGTCGTCCTCGTCTCCGGCCGCAACGCCGCGGACCTCGCCACGCTCGCCGACGTCCCCGACGGCACCCGGGTCATCGGCAGCCACGGCGCCGAGCTCGGCCGGGTCACGCTCACCCCGGACGGGCAGCGAGGGGTGGACGCCGAGGCCCTGAGCCTGAGCGAGGACCAGGCCGCGCTGCGTGCCGAGCTCCTGCGCGAGACCGAGGAGCTGGCCGCCGCGGTGGAGGGCGCCTGGGTCCAGGCCAAGCCCGCCGCCGTCGTCCTGCACACCCGCCCCGCCGCCCCGGAGGACGGCGCCGAGCTCACCCGGCGGGTCCTGGCCGGGCCGGCCGCCCACGACGGCGTCCACGTCGTGGTGGGCAAGGAGGTCGTCGAGATGGCCGTCCTCGCGGTGACCAAGGGGGACGCCGTGACCACGCTGCGCTCCGACGTCGGCGCGGACGCCGTGCTGTACGCCGGGGACGACACCACCGACGAGGACGCCTTCGCCGTCCTGACCGGCGACGACGTCGGGATCAAGGTCGGTGACGGCGAGACGCTGGCCGGCTGGCGCGTGGCCGACCCGGAGGAGTTCTCCGCCGTCCTCGTCCGCCTGGCGGAGCTGCGTCAAGAGACCTCCGTCACGCGTTCGTAACAAACCTGTGCAAGGATGACCCCAGCGACGGCCCCTTCCCGGGGGCCGCCCGCTGTGTCAGTGCGGACACGCTCTCGACACCCTCCACAACGGATCGTCCGGCACGTACCTGCCGGTGAAGGGATGTACATCACCATGGCCTCAGTCACCTTCGACAAAGCCACCCGCATCTACCCCGGCGGCGAGCGCCCCGCGGTGGACGCCCTCGACCTGGAGATCGCCGACGGCGAGTTCCTCGTCCTCGTCGGGCCCTCCGGCTGCGGCAAGTCCACGTCGCTGCGCATGCTCGCCGGCCTCGAGGACGTCAACGCCGGCCGCATCTTCATCGGTGACCGCGACGTCACCGACGTCCAGCCCAAGGACCGGGACATCGCCATGGTGTTCCAGAACTACGCGCTGTACCCGCACATGTCCGTCGCGGACAACATGGGCTTCGCCCTGAAGATCGCCGGCACCCCCAAGGCCGAGATCGAGACCCGCGTCAAGGAGGCGGCGAAGATCCTCGACCTCACCGAGTACCTCCAGCGCAAGCCGAAGGCCCTCTCCGGCGGCCAGCGTCAGCGTGTGGCGATGGGCCGCGCGATCGTCCGCCAGCCGCGCGTGTTCCTCATGGACGAGCCGCTGTCGAACCTCGACGCCAAGCTCCGCGTCCAGACCCGTACGCAGATCGCCTCGCTCCAGCGCCGCCTGGGCGTCACGACGGTGTACGTCACCCACGACCAGACCGAGGCCCTGACCATGGGTGACCGCATCGCGGTGCTCAAGGACGGCGTCCTGCAGCAGGTCGGCACCCCGGCGCAGATGTACGACACCCCGGCGAACGTCTTCGTCGCGGGCTTCATCGGCTCCCCGGCGATGAACCTGGGTGACTTCCACATCGAGAACGGCCACGCCGTCCTCGGCGAGGCCAACGTCCCGCTGACCCGCACCACGCTCGACGCCCTCACCTCCGAGGACAACGGCAAGGTCGTCCTCGGGTTCCGGCCCGAGTCCCTCGACCGGGCGTCCGGCTCGGGCCAGGGCACCATCCCGGTCACGGTCAACATCGTCGAGCACCTCGGTTCCGACGCGTTCGTCTACGGCGAGCTCGCCGGGTCCAAGGAGCTCAAGGAGCACCTGGGCTCGGGCGAGGACTCCAGCCAGATCATCGTCCGCATCGACCCCCGGGACGTCCCGGCCAAGGGCGAGACGATCCACGTGAGCATCCGCGAGGGCGAGCAGCACGTGTTCTCCTCCGCGACGGGCAAGCGCCTGCCGCAGTGACGTCCGGCCCGTAGGGCCGCACGTCGTTCGAACCCCGCACGGGGCGGGTCCAGCAGGACCCGCCCCGTGCGTTCGTGTCGGGCACGTCACACCACCGTCGCGCCCGCACCCCGCGCGACGACCGGACCACCTGGGAGGATGGCCGCATGGCCCAGGAGCTCCAGATCACCGCCGCCTCGGTGGAGCCCGCGCTGCTCGACCTGCCCTGGGACGTCCCGCTCGAGGAGTGGCCCGGCGAGGTCCTCGCCGCACTCCCCCGGGGCCTCTCGCGTCACGTGGTGCGGTTCGTCAAGCTCGGCGGACGGATCATCGCCGTCAAGGAGATCGGTGAGACGGTCGCCTACCACGAGTACGAGCAGCTCCGGGCGCTGGGCCGCCTCGGTGCCCCCTCCGTCCAGCCCCTCGCGGTCATCACCGGACGGCGCGACCACAGCGGGGAGGATCTCAACTCCGCCCTGGTCACCGAGCACCTGCAGTACTCGCTGCCCTACCGCGCGCTCTTCAGCCAGTACATGCGTCCCGAGACGGCGGACCGGCTCATCGACGCCCTCTCCGTCCTCCTCGTGCGCATGCACCTGCTGGGCTTCTACTGGGGCGACGTCTCGCTCTCGAACACCCTCTTCCGCCGTGACGCCGGTGCGTTCGCCGCCTACCTCGTCGACGCCGAGACGGGCGAGCTCCACCCCACGCTCACCCCGGGGCAGCGCGCCTACGACCTCGACCTCGCCCGGACCAACATCATCGGCGAGCTCATGGACCTCCAGGCCGGCGAGGTCCTCGACGAGGACGTCGACACCATCGCCGTGGGCAACCAGATCGTCGAGCGCTACGAGTCGCTGTGGGCCGAGCTGACCCGCAAGGAGTCCTTCGAGTCCGGCGACCGCTGGCGCGTGACCCGCCGGATCAACCGCCTCAACGACCTCGGCTTCGACGTGGGCGAGCTGACCATCACCACCGACATCGACGGCACCACGGTCTCGATCCAGCCCAAGGTCGTCGACGCCGGTCACTACCACCGTCAGATCATGCGGCTCACGGGCCTGGACGTTCAGGAGAACCAGGCCCGGCGCATGCTCAACGACCTCGAGTCCTACCGGGCGCTGACCGACCGGCAGAACGACGACGCCGTCGTCGTCGCCCACGACTGGCTCGCCGAGGTGTTCGAGCCCACCGTGCGCGCCGTGCCCCGCGAGCTGCGACGCAAGCTCGAGCCCGCCGAGATCTTCCACGAGCTGCTCGAGCACCGCTGGTTCATGTCCCAGCGCGAGCGGCGTGACGTGCCGACCGCCGAGGCCGTGCAGGACTACGTCGAGACGGTGCTGCGCCACCGCCCCGACGAGCGCTCGTTCCTCCACCACGGCGGCATCGCCGACGAGGCCACGGAGCCGTAGCAGTCCGGTCGTCCCCCCGGCCGGCGGTCCGGCCGTCCCCCCGGCCCTCGTTCCGACGATTCTGCTCATCCGGTCGTCATCCACGACCAGGCGAGCAGAATCGTCGGGGCCGGCAGCAGGCGGCGCGGGCGTCGGGGCCGGGACCAGCCGGCGCGGGCGGCTGCCGCGGGGTCAGCCGTCCTCGCGGCCGGGACCGCCGGGCGGCAGGAACCGGCCCTCGGGCGTCGTGTGCCGCGAGACCCAGCGGGCGGCCGCGAGCTCGGCCGCGGCGTCGACGAGCATCCACGCACCGACGGCCGCACCGACCCGGCGCGTCCGCCCGGCGCTGCGCAGCGCCGTCGTCAGCGCCGCGGCCCCGATGAGGGCCTCGGTGGCCGTGGCACCGCGCATCACCCACGGCCGGTCAACGGCGATGCCGCGGTAGGTGCGCCAGAACGCCGGGACGGCGCCGTAGCCACGGGTCTCCAGGGCGACGGTCTCGCCGATGGCGTGCGCGATGCCGCGGGGCTCGTAGACCCGCGCGCCCGGCACCGCGAGCGGCGTGAGCCGGCCGTGGAGCACGTCGTCGGCCTCCTGCGGGAGGCCCAGCGCCCGCGCCAGCCGGCTGAGGCCGTCGGTGCGGTCCAGGAGTGCATCGCGCACCGCGGTGCGGTCGAGGTCGGGCAGCGCGTCGGCGAGCGCGGTCGCCATGCCGCCGGCACCGAGGACGTCCTCGGCGAAGGTCGCGGCGGCCTTGCCGTCGGCGTCCCCGACGAGCCCGAGCGGGCGCCAGCCGGGCACCCACCGCCACGTCCGTGGCTGGGCCGGGGCGGGGCGGGTGACAACGACGGAGGGCTCGCCGTCCTGCACGTCGAGCTCGACCACCGGCAGCGCGTGGCGCCCCCAGCCGCCCACGCCGAGCGGCCGCTCGGCGAGCACCAGGCGGCGGTCGCCGCGGTCGAGCACGGCCACGGGGACGCCGAGGTCCTCGGTCCAGAACGGCACCTCACGAAGGGGCATCGCAGTGACGGCGGCGACGCGCACGTGCTCGGCGTCGTCGTCGGCCGCGCGCCGCCGGCCCCGGCGGCCGCGCCGGGTCACGGGCTCGGCGCCCGGCTGCGCCTCGTCCGGGCCGGCGTCAGGCGTCTCGTCGGTGTCCGTCCTATCGGTGTCCGTCTCGTCGGCGAGGTCGGTCCCCGCGACGTCCCCGGCGGGGCCGATGCCGGTCCCTTCCGCACCGAGGTCCTCGCCGTCGGCCTCGAGCTCGTCCAGGTCGTCGACGTAGACCTCGCCGCCCGCCCACACGTCGCCGACGGCGACCTCGGTACCGCTCGCGGCGGCCAGGTCGTCGACGAACCGGAACAGCGGTGGGCCGGGGACGACCTCGCCGCCCTCGACCACGGCCACGCGGCGGGTGCGGCCGGTGACGGCCAGGACCACCCCGAGCGCGTCCGGGGACTCCTCCCGGACCAGCGCGACGGCCTTCGTCTCGCGCAGTGCCTCCTCGAGGGCGGCATGGTCGACGGCGTCGCCGTAGAGCCCGCCGCTGTGGACGGTCCAGGTGACGGTCTCGCTCACGTGCTCACTCCTTCTCGGCGGTGGGGTGCGCCGGTGGTCAGGCCACCGGCGGGGTCGCGGCACGGCGCCGCGACACCTCGTACAGGGCGATCCCGGTGGCCACGGCGGCGTTGAGGGACTCCACCTGTGCGGCGATCGGGATCGAGGCGACGACGTCGCAGGTCTGGCGCACGAGGCGGGACAGGCCCTTGCCCTCCGAACCCGTGACGAGCACGAGCGGGCCGTCGGCCAGCTCGAGGTCGCCCACGGCGGTGGGCCCGTCGCCGTCGAGCCCGACGACGAAGCACCCGGCGTCCTTGAGGTCGGTCAGGGCCCGGACGAGGTTCGTCGCCCGGGCGACCGGCACCCGGGCGGCCGCGCCCGCCGAGACCTTCCACGCCGTGGCGTTGACCCCGGCGGAGCGCCGCTCGGGCAGCAGGACGCCGTCGGCGCCGAAGGCACCGGCGCTGCGCAGGACGGCACCGAGGTTGTGCGGGTCGGTGACCGAGTCCAGGGCGACGATGAGCGGCGGGTGGCCGGCGCGCTCGGCCCGCGCGAGCAGGTCCTCCACGTCCCGGTAGGCGTAGGCGGGCACCTCGATGACGACGCCCTGGTGCACGGCGCCCTCGGTGAGGTTGTCCAGGTCGGAGCGCGAGACCTCGACGAGCGGGGCGCCGAGGGCCGTGGCGGTGCGGACCACCTCCGCCACACGCTCGTCGCTGGCCATGTTGCCCGCGAGGAAGACCTTCGCCAGGGGGATGCCCGACCGCACGGCCTCGGTGACGGGGTTGCGCCCGGCGATGAGCTCGTGGTCCGAGCCCACCCGCAGCGCCTCGCGGACCTTCGCGGCGACCGTCGCGCTGCGTGCGGCGTCGCGCCCGGCCTGGCCCGCCCGGGCCGGCGCCTTGGCCTCCGCACGCTCGACGGCCGCCTTGCGCTTGGCGGCGGGGTGGTGCGGGCGCTCGGTGGCCTTGGGCGTGGGGCCCTTGCCCTCCAGGGCCCGGCGGCGCTGGCCGCCGGAGCCGACGACCTGCCCCTTCTTCGAGCCCGGCTTGCGGACGGCGCCGCGGCGCTGGGAGTTCCCGGCCATCAGTTCTTTCCCTTCAGCTGCCAGCGTGCGCCGGCGTTGGAGTCCTCGACGACGATGCCCGCGGCGGCCAGCTGGTCGCGCAGGGCGTCCGCCCGGGCCCAGTCCTTCGCCTGGCGGGCCTCGACCCGCTCGGCCAGGACGGTGGACACGAGGGCGTCGAGGGCCTCGTGCTCGGCGGAGCCGGCGGCCCCGGCGCCGGTGCGCCACGGCTGGGCCAGCGGGTCCAGGCCGAGGACGTCGAGCATCCCCCGGACGCTGAGCTGGGCACCACGGGCGGCGGCGTGGTCGTCCTCGGCGAGGGCGGTGTTGCCGGCCCGCAGGTGCTCGTGCACCACCGCCATGGCGGCGGCGAGGTTGAGGTCGTCGTCCATCGCCTCGACGAACGGTGCCGGGAGCTCGGCGCGGCCCAGGGCCGCGACCTCCTCGGCGGGGACCTCCCCCACCACCTCCACGGCCCGGGTGACGAACCCGGAGAACCGCTCCCACGCCGTCGCCGCCTCGGCGAGGGTGACCTCGGAGAACTCGACGGTGGAGCGGTGGTGGACCGTCCCGATGGCGTAGCGCAGGACGACGGCAGGGGTGTGCTCGAGGAGGGCGGACACGACGAGGGAGTTGCCGAGCGACTTGCTCATCTTCTCCCCCCCGATGGTCACCCAGGCGTGGTGGACCCAGTACCGGGCGAAGCCGTACCCCGCGCCGTGGGACTGGGCCTGCTCGTTCTCGTGGTGGGGGAAGCGCAGGTCGATCCCGCCGCCGTGGATGTCGAAGGTCTGCCCGAGGTAGCGCTGGGACATGGCCGAGCACTCCAGGTGCCAGCCCGGCCGGCCGCGGCCGTAGGACGTGGGCCAGGCCGCGGTGGCCGGCTCGCCGGGGCGGGGTGCCTTCCACAGGGCGAAGTCGCGCGGGTCACGCTTGTCGGGCTCGGTGTCGCCGTCCTCGGTGGGCGTGAGGTTCTCCAGCGTCTGCCGGGTGAGCGAGCCGTACTCCGGCAGGGAGCGCACGTCGAAGTACACGTTCCCCGTCTCACCGGTGTACGCGTGACCGCGCTCGACGAGCCGGTCGATGAGCTCGACCATCTCGGTGACGTGGCCGGTGGCCCGGGGCTCGTAGGTGGGTCGGGCGACGCCGAGGGCGTCGTAGGCAGCGGTGAACTCCTGCTCGAACCGGTACGCCCAGGCCCACCAGGGCACGCCGGCCTCGGCGGACTTCGCGAGGATCTTGTCGTCGATGTCGGTGACGTTGCGGACCAGGGTCACGTCGAGCCCGCCGCGGCGCAGCCAGCGGGCGAGGACGTCGAACGCGATCGAGGAGCGCATGTGGCCGATGTGGGGCGAGCCCTGGACCGTCGCGCCGCACAGGTAGATGCCCACCGACCCCGGCTCGACGGGTTCGAAGGGACGCACCGACCGGGTGGCGGAGTCGTACAGGCGCAGGCTCACCCGCCCAGGCTACCGGCGCGCCCTGCCACGTGCCGTTTCCCCGGTCGGCGCCCGGGAGCGCGCCCGGGCCGCTACGGTGCGCTCGTGACGAACGCACCCGAACCCCCGCCCGAGGCCGCGGCGGCGGCGGTCTCCCCCGGTCTCGTGGTCCCGGAGCTCGCGAGCGAGCCCGCACCACGGCGCACGATCGCCGCGTGGAGCCTGTGGGACCTCGGCTCAAACGCCTTCAACACCGTCATCCTGTCGTTCGTCTTCTCGGTCTACGTCACCCAGGCGGTCGCCGCGGACCCCGAGAACGGCCAGCAGGTCTACTCCAACGCCCAGACGGTGGCGGGTCTGGGGGTGGCGCTGCTCGCTCCGCTCATGGGGGCCTGGGCGGACCGGGTGCGCAACCGCCGGCTCATGCTCACCGTGGCGACCCTCGCCGTCGTCACGACCATGGCGCTGATGTGGTTCGTCCGGCCGGAGAACTCCTACCTCCTGCTCGGGGTGAGCCTCATCGCGCTGGCCTCGGTCATCGCGGAGATCGCCGGGGTGTTCTACAACGGCATGCTCCTGCAGATCTCGACGGCCGGCACGATCGGGCGCATCTCGGGGACCGCGTGGGCGCTGGGCTACGTGGGCGGCGTCATCGCGCTGGTCGTCGCGCTGTTCGGGTTCATCCTCGACGGCGGGATGCTCGGCATCCCCACCGAGGACGCCGCCAACGCCCGCGCCGTCGCCCTGCTGTGCGCGGCCTGGTTCCTGGTCTTCTCGATCCCCGTGATGATCTGGGGCCCGAAGGAGGTCCCGGACGCCGCGCGGGTGCGTGAGCCGTTCCGTCCCGCGCAGGCCTACCGCGACATCGCGACCAGGGTGGTGCGGATGTGGCGGCAGGAGCGCCCGCTCCTGCACTTCCTCGTGGCCTCCGCGGTCTACCGCGACGGGCTCTCCGCCGTGTTCTCCTTCGCCGGCGTCATCGCCGCCACCTCCTACGGCATGGACACCGTGCAGGTGGCGATCTTCGGCATCGCGGCCAACGTCGTCGCCGCGGCCGGGACGTGGGTCTTCGGCAAGGTGGACGACCGGGTCGGGCCGCGCCCGGTGATCGTGTGGTCGCTCGCGGCGATGATCGGCTTCGGCCTGGTCATCGTGGCGGTCGACTCGACGGCGGTGTTCTGGGTGTTCGGGATGGCCATCGCCGCGCTGGTCGGGCCGGTGCAGTCGGCCTCGCGCACCCTCCTCGCCCGCGTGGTGCCCCCGCACGAGGCGAACGAGACCTTCGGTCTCTACGCCACCGCCGGCCGGGCCGTCAGCTTCATCTCCCCGGCGCTCATCGCGATCTTCACCGCCGTGGCGGGAGCGCGGATGGGCCTGCTCGGGATCATCCTCACCCTCGCCCTGGGGCTGGCGGCGATCTGGCCGCTCCGCATCCCGGGCGTCACCTCGAAGAGCTGACGAGCCTCGACTCAGGCGCCTGGCTCCCGCGCGGAGACCACGAGCGCCGTGGCGACGGCAGCGACGCCCTCGCCACGGCCGGTGAACCCGAGGCCGTCGGTGGTGGTGGCGCTCAGGCTCACCGGGGCGCCGACCGCGCGGGCCATGGTGGCCTCGGCCTCGGCGCGGCGCGGGCCCACCTTGGGGCGCGCCCCGACCACCTGGACCGCCACGTTGCCGATGTCGAAACCGGCCTCCCGGACGCGGCGGGCGGCCTCGGCGAGGAGGCGCTCCCCGGCGGCGCCGGCCCACTCGGGGTCCGCGGTGCCGAACTGGCTGCCGAGGTCACCCAGGCCGGCTGCGGAGAACAGGGCGTCGCACGCGGCGTGGGCGGCGACGTCGGCGTCCGAGTGGCCCTCCAGACCCACCTCGCCGGGCCACCGCAGGCAGGCCAGGTGCATCTCGCGCCCCGAGCCGGGCTCGGCGAAGGCGTGGACGTCGGTCCCGATCCCGGTGCGCGGCAGCATGGACGAAACCGTAGCGCCAGCCGCTGACCACCCGGCTCCCTCGCTCTGCGGACCGCACCAGTGCCGACGGCACCGCGGGCTCGGCTCGATGTCACGCTGTTGCTGCTCTGTGCCGAGGAACTTCCGCCACTCCGTTACACCGCTGCCGCAACCACGTCACATCGCCCTGGGCACGACGTCCCAGCGCTGCCGACACCACACCGCTCCCGGCGCGGCCGGTGACGCCCGTGCGCTCAGCCGCGGTCGGACAGCAGCAGCTCCGCGATGGCCAGGTCGTGCGGTGTCGTGATCTTGAGGGCTCGCTCGTCGCCGGGGACCACCCACACCTGTTCGCCGAGCGCCTCGACGAGGCCGGCGTCGTCCGAGGCAGCCGCGGCCTCGTCGCCGGCCCTCGACGCCCCCGCGACGTGCGCGGCCTCGAGCAGCGAGCGGTCGAACCCCTGCGGGGTCTGGACGGCCCGCAGGCTCGCACGGTCCACCGTGGCGGTGACCGGCTCGGCGCCCGTGGCGTCGGCCGGCCCCACCCGCTTGACCGTGTCCGTGACGGGCAGCGCCGGCACGACCGCGCGGTGGCCGCCGCGGACCGCGGCCTCGACCGCCCGGACCGTCCCCGGCGGGGTGAGGCACCGCGCGGCGTCGTGGACCAGGACGACGTCGACCTCGGCGGGCAGCGCCGCCAGTCCGGCGGCGACCGAGGCCTGGCGGGTGGCGCCCCCGGGGACGACCGCGACCGCCAGGGTGGTGCCCGGGACGTGACCACCGGGGAAGAGCGCCGCGAAGGCACCGAGCTCGGCCGCGGGGACGGTCACGACGAGCGCGTCGAGGCAGCCCGCCTCGGCGAGGCCCCGTGCTGCCCGCAGGACGAGCGGGACGCCCCCGAGCTCGACCAGCGCCTTCGGCACACGCGCGCCGAGCCGGGTCCCGGAGCCGGCGGCCGTGAGGACGGCGGCGCTGCCCCGCCGGCTCACGGCGACATCACCCTGCACGGGAGGCACCGACGGGTCAGCGACGACGACCGGCGCGGGCGGAGCGGCTCAGGACGCGAGGACGTCGTCGAGGATGGCCTCGGCCTTGTCCTCGCCGGTCTTCTCGGCGAGCGCGAGCTCGGAGACGAGGATCTGGCGGGCCTTGGCCAGCATGCGCTTCTCGCCGGCGGAGAGGCCACGGTCGGTGTCGCGGCGGGACAGGTCGCGCACGACCTCGGCGACCTTGATGACGTCGCCGGAGGCGATCTTCTCCACGTTCGCCTTGTACCGGCGCGACCAGTTGGTGGGCTCCTCGGTGTACGGCGCGCGCAGCACGTCGAAGACCTTCTCGAGCCCCTCCTTGCCGACGACGTCCCGCACACCGACGAGGTCGACGTTCTCCGCCGGCACCTGGATCGTCAGGTCGCCCTGGGCGACCCGGAGGTGGAGGTAGAGCTTCTCCTCCCCGCGGATGATGCGGGTCGAGATCTCCTCGATGAGAGCGGCGCCATGGTGCGGATAGACAACGGTCTCGCCGACAGCGAAGGTCATTTCGTGGTGCTCCCTAAGTCGTGAGTAAGGCTATTCTAACACGCCGAAATGGCGAGATTCCGCGGCTCTCGAGGGGACCTGACGGGCGGCTCCCGGCCCGGGCCGCCCCCGGAGGTGACGGATCGTCACGAAGGACTGGCGCTCTCCGGTAATCTCGCGGTGGGCGAGCGCCGCGCTCCACCTCGCCCCGCACCCGAAGAAGGAGATCTCGTGGCCCGCACCGCCCCTCGCGCCCGCACGGTCGCCGTCGCCTCCGCCGCCGCGACGCTCACGCTCGCGGGGTGCTCGGTCGCCAACCCCATCACCACCGCCGTCCCCTACGCCCCCAGCGACGGGGTGCGGGTGGAGGTCACCGACGGCGTCGTGGTGGAGAACCTCATGATCCTCGCCGAGGGCGAGGGCGAGGAGGGCCTCGTCATCGGCTCGGTGGTCAACCGCTCCCGCGAGGACGTCGAGGTCACCCTCAGCCTGGGCGAGGGCGGCGGCGAGGTGCCGGTCGAGGTCGCCGCCGGCGAGAGCGTGAGCCTGGGTGAGGCCGGGCTGTCCGTCGCCTCCCTCGAGGTGCCGCCGGGTGCGGTGCTCCCGTCCTCGGTCTCGACCGACGTCGGCGGCGCGGTCGAGGTTCCGGTGCCGGTCCTGGACGGCACGGTCCCGCCCTACGACGACGTCCTCGACCAGGGCTGACCTGGCCGCCGCCCGCTGTCGCGGGTGCCGCTAGGCCGGGGCGCTGACGAGCTTGTACCCGAGCCCGCGGACGGTCTGCAGCATGGCCGGGCGGGAGGGGTCCTCCTCGATCTTGGCCCGTACCCGCTTGACGTGGACGTCGAGCGTCTTGGTGTCGCCGACGTAGTCCGCGCCCCAGATGCGGTCGATGAGCTGGCCGCGGGTGAGGACCCGGTCGGGGTTGCGCAGGAACAGCTCGAGCAGCTCGAACTCCCGCAGCGGCATGGCGACCGGGTCGCCGTCGACCTGGAGCTCGTGGCGGTCCACGTCCATCCGCACGCGGCCGACGGTGAGAACCGCGGGCTCACCGAGGTCGTCGTCGCCGGCGGTGCGGCGCAGTACCGCGTGGACCCGCGCGAGGAGCTCGCGGTAGGAGTAGGGCTTCGTCACGTAGTCGTCGGCGCCGAGCTCGAGGCCGACCACCTTGTCGATCTCGCTGTCCTTGGCCGTGAGCATGATGACCGGGACGTTGCCGTGCTGGCGCAGCTGCCGGCACACCTCCGTCCCCGACATCCCGGGGAGCATGAGGTCGAGCAGCACGAGGTCGATCCCGCCGCGCTCGTACGCCGCCACGGCCTCGAGCCCGTCGGCCACCGGGACGACCTCGAACCCGTCGCGCTCCAGCTTGTAGGTCAGCGGCTCGCGGTAGGACTGCTCGTCCTCCACCAGCAGGATCGTCGTCATCGGCGTGCTTCCTTCCTGCCGCGCCGCCGCGCGGCGCGTGTCTCGTCGTCGGCGTCGCCGACCTCGTCGCGCGAGGTGGTGCCCGGCCCGGCCGGGCCGGTGCCGCGGGCCGGGACGGCGGCGTCGTCACGGTCGTCGGCGTCCTCGGTCCCGCCGGCCTCATCCGGGCTCTCGCCGGGCTCGATCGCCTCGGGCAGGACGAGGGTGAAGGTCGAGCCGCGGCCCTCGGCGGACCACAGCTCGACCCGGCCGCCGTGGTCGCTGGCGATGTGCTTGACGATGCTCAGTCCCAGCCCGGAGCCGCCCGTCTCGCGCGAGCGCGCCTCGTCGAGGCGGTAGAACCGCTCGAACACCCGCTCGCGCTGGTCCACGGGGATGCCCGTGCCCTGGTCGACGACGGCGATGCGCACCAGGGCGTCGTGCCGGGACACCCCCACCGACACCCGGGACTGCGCCGGGGAGTACCGGATGGCGTTGTCGAGGAGGTTGCGCACCGCGGTGGTGAGCAGGGACGCGTCGCCGTAGACCTTCAGCCCGGTTGTCCCGCCGACGACGACGGACACGCGGCGGTCCCGTGCGGCGACGCGGACCCGGTCCACCGCCTCCGTGACGACGTCGTCGACGTGGACGAGCTCCGGCTCGACGAGCGCGTCCGGCTCCTGGAGCCGGGAGAGCTCGATGATCTCCTGGACGAGGGCCGCCAGGCGACGGGACTCCTTGCCCATCTGGCCGGCGAAGTGGCGCACGGTGCCGGGGTCGTCCGCGCTGTCCGCGACGGTCTCGGCGAGCAGCGAGATGGCACCGACGGGGGTCTTGAGCTCGTGGGAGACGTTGGCGACGAAGTCACGACGCATCTCCTCGACGCGGCGGGCGGCGGTGCGGTCCTCGACCAGCACGAGCACCCGGCCGGCCTTGAGGGGGGCGACGCGCACCTGCATCCGCAACGTGCCGGCACCCTCGACGGTGCTGCGCGGCAGGGTCAGCTCGGTGTCGCGGATCTGCCCGTCCCGGCGCAGGCCCTCGACGAGCGCCCTCAGCTCGGCGGGGACGAGGGCGTCGTTGCGTACCAGGCCGAAGCTGTAGGCGGCCGGCGAGGCCCGCAGCACCTCGTCGTCGGGCTCGAGGACGATGACGCTCTGGGGCAGCACGCTCAGCACCGAGACGACGTCGTCGTCGACGGTCCCGTCGTCGGAACGCCCGGGACCGCGCTGCTCGCGCTCGCTCAGGCGGAACGCGAGAACCCCCACGGCGCCGACGAGCACCCCCAGGAGGGCCACCCCCACGAGCTGCCAGATCTGGTCCACGCCGTGAGCGTACGGCCCGCCGGACGTCTTCACCGAGACCGCCCCGGCAGGCCGCCGGCCGTTCACCCGCGCGCCACCGGGTGTACACCCAGGATGGCTTGACTACGGTAGGAAGCAGAGCAACGGCACGAACCGGTCACGAGCCGACGGCTGGACCGCACACCTGGAGGAAGCCATGCGCGAGATGTTCACCCACGAGCTGGAGGCCTTGCGCGACGACCTGGTCAAGATGGCGAACCACGTCGCCGTCGCGATCGAGAAGGCGACGTCCGCCCTCGACAACGCCGACCTCCTCGTCGCCGAGGAGGTCATCGACGCCGACCGCCGGATCGACGGCATGGAGCGCGCCCTGGACGACCAGGGCATCTCGGTCCTCGCCCGCCAGCAGCCGGTCGCCACCGACCTGCGCGTGGTCGTCTCGGGGCTGCGCCTGTCCGCCACGATCGAGCGGATGGGCGACCTCGCCCGCCACGTCGCCTACGTCGCCCGGGGCCGCTACCCGCAGACGGCGCTCGACGGCCCCATGCGCGACCTGGTCTCGGAGATGGGCTCCCAGGCGGTCAAGGTGGCCCAGCGGGTGACCCAGCTGCTGGAGAACCGGGACCTCGACCTCGCCGCCGAGATCGAGCGGGAGGACGACGTCCTCGACGAGCTGCACCGCCGCTCGTTCGAGATCGTCCTGGACGAGTCGGTGCCCATGACCCGCCAGCAGGTGGTCGACGCCGTCCTGCTCGGTCGTTACCTCGAGCGGTTCGGCGACCACGCCGTCTCGGTCGCGCGGCGGGTGTCCTATCTCGTCACCGGTGACACCGTGTTCGAGACCGACCACAAGGACGGCGAGACGGACGCCCACCGCGACTGACCGGAGCCGGCACCGGCACCGTCAGGAAGGCGCCCTGGCACGCCGGTCAGGATCGCCGCCCACCAGGTCGGAGCACGCGAGAGCCCCCGCACCACCAGGTGCGGGGGCTCTGCCGTGTCAGGGGCGCGCCGGTCGGCTCACTTGCCCTGGTTGGCGACGGCCTTGATGGCCTCGGCGGCGGCGTCGGGGTCCAGGTAGGTCCCGCCCTTGGTGACGGGGGTGAGGTTCTCGTCCAGCTCGTAGACCAGCGGGATGCCGGTCGGGACGTTGAGCCCGGCGATCGTCTCGTCGTCGATGCCGTCGAGGTGCTTGATGATCGCGCGCAGCGAGTTGCCGTGCGCCGCGACGAGAACGGTCTTCCCGGCCTTGAGGTCGGGCACGATCTCGGCGTCCCAGTACGGCAGCGCCCGCTCGAGGACGTCCTTGAGGCACTCGCTGCGCGGGATGGGCTCGCCGGCGTAGCGGGGCTCGGCGTCCTGGGAGTACTGCGACCCGAGCTCGATCTCCGGCGGCGGGACGTCGTAGGAGCGGCGCCAGAGCATGAACTGCTCCTCGCCGTACTCCTCGCGGATCTCCTTCTTGTTCTTGCCCTGCAGGGCGCCGTAGTGACGCTCGTTGAGGCGCCAGTCGCGCTTGACGGGGATCCAGTGCAGGTCGGCGACGTCGAGGGCGTAGTAGGCCGTCGAGATCGCGCGGCGCAGCAGCGACGTGTGGAGGATGTCCGGGGACACCCCCGCCTCCTTGAGGAGCTCGCCGCCACGCTTGGCCTCGGCGACGCCCTTCTCGGACAGCGGCACGTCCACCCAGCCGGTGAACAGGTTCTTGGCGTTCCACTCGCTCTCGCCGTGGCGGAGCAGTACCAGGGTGTAGGTCATGGCGGCCATTCTTCCATCCCCGACCACGGGCGGCCCGGGGACCCAGGTCACGAGGTGAGGGACCTCACTCACCGGCCTCTCACGCAGACCGGCCGGCCCCCGTGAGGGAGCCGGCCGGGTACAGGCGTCCGGAGGACGTCCTGCGTCGGGGAGACCTCAGTTGGTCGCCTTCTCGTAGGCCTCGCGGATCTCGGCCGAGATCCGGCCACGCTCGGAGACCTCGTACCCGTTGTCACGGGCCCAGTCGCGGATCTTCCCCGCGTCGGAGCCGGACGAGGCGCGGCCCGCGCCGGCCTGCGCCCCGCGCTTGGCGGGCGCCTTGCGGCCGCCGGCGCGGCGGGCGTGCCCGATCCACTCGGCGAAGGACTCACGAAGGGCGTTCGCGTGCTCGTCGGTGAGGTCGATCTCGTACGAGACGCCGTCGAGCGCGAACGTCACCGTCTCGCTCGCCGACGAACCGTCGATGTCGTCGACCAGAGTCACCTGAACCTTTTGCGCCATGTTTCTCGATTCTTTCTCTCGTCATTCCGGTGTGAGCCGGAGTGAGTACCCCCTGCGGTGGAACGGGACCGGTCCACCCACCGAGAACACTAATTGGCGGCAACGTCATTGTCACGCCAATCACGGAGAAGTTGTGGAGAAGCTATCCGTCCCTTCCGTCGGGACGCTTCGCCGCCTCGCGGTCCATCCGTTCCAGCGCCGCGCGCTCATTCCGGTCGGCGTTGACCATGGCGCGAATGACGACGAAGAAGAGAAATCCGGTGCCCACGGACGGGATGAGCGCGATGAGGTAGTCCACACCTGGAGTCTACGTGCCACCTCTGTCCACGTCGGGGCGACGGCTGCCCGGCCAGGCACGACGTGCGCCGGTCCCGGCCCGCGACAGGCACCGATCCGGGCGGGGAGGCGTCGGAGCCGCAGCGACGGGCACGTGGCCCGCCGTCACGAGGTGCCGGGCTCACCGCGCTCACGCACGGACCGAATACACCGTCAGCCGGCGTAGATATCAGAACTGGCCCGTCCACAAAATGACGTGATGCAGTCCTCAGAATGGGCGCAAGAACTGCCCCGACCTGAGGGGGCGACGCCGGTGGCACGCCCGACGAAATTCCCGAAGCTCCCCACGGAAAATGCCTCCGGTGCCCGGCCAGACGCACTGCACGCACGGGACGAACCGCTTCGGCGACGCCCCGGAAATGGGTCAGGCCCACCCCGCACCGGGGTGGGCCTGACCATCTGGAGCCGCCTGTGGGAATCGAACCCACGACCTATTCATTACGAGTGAATCGCTCTGCCGACTGAGCTAAGGCGGCGTGCTCGCCCGGGAGCTCCCGGGCGCGGCCCGACCACTCTACCGGCAGGTCCGGGGCGGCGACAAAACGGCCCCGCGGCCCACCGGGGCCGTCCTCAGCAGGTCGTGCCCTCCTCGGGCACCACGCCCTCGAGGAGGAAACCGTCGACCGCGGCGTTGACGCAGTCGTTGGAGCGGCCGTACGCGGTGTGCCCGCCGCCGTCGTAGGTGAGGAGGACGCCGCTCTCGAGCTGGTCGGCGAGCGCGACGCTCCACTCGTAGGGGGTGGCCGGGTCGCCGGTGGTGCCGACCACCATGATCGGCGGCGCGCCCGCCGCGGTGACCGGCTCCCGCTCCGCCCGGTCCTGCGCGGGCCAGGCGTCGCACAGCACGGCGCCGTAGCCCATGATCGGCCCGAACGTCGGGGCGGCGGCCTCGAGCTCGTCCGCCTCGGCCTTCCACCGGGCGAGGTCACCCTCGACCGGGTAGTCGAGACAGTTGACGGCCCAGTTCGCCTCGGTGGTGTTGACCGGGTAGGAGCCGTCGGCCTCGCGACCGGCCAGGAGGTCGGCGAGGAAGAGCAGCTGGGAGCCGTCCCCCTCGTTGATGGCCTGGTCGAGGGCGGCGGTGAGGGCGAACCACGTGGAGTCGTCGTACAGCGGGGCGATGATGCCGGAGAAGGCGAGCGAGGCCGTGAGCTCACGACCGTCCGCCGTCGGCAGGGGCGTGTCGCCCGTCAGCTCGAGGAGGGTGCGGACCTGGCCGACGGCGTCGTCGACGCTGCCGGAGAGCGGGCAGTCGGGCCCCGCCAGGCAGTCCTCGGCGTAGGCGCGCAGGGAGCTCTCGAAACCGACCGCCTGCGCGAGCGTGGTCTCGTGCGCGGAGAGGCTGGGATCCATGGCCCCGTCGAGCACGAGCCGGCCGACCCGCTCGGGGAACAGCTCGGCGTAGGTCGCCCCGAGGTAGGTTCCGTAGGAGAAGCCGAGGTAGTCCAGCTCGTCCTCGCCCAGCACGTGGCGCAGGACGTCGAGGTCCCGGGCCGCCGAGACGGTGTCGACGTTGGCCACGAGGTCGCCGGAGGTCGAGGCGCACCCGTCGGCGATGAGCTGCGCGTCGGCCTGGTAGGCCCGCAGGCCCTCGTCCGTCTCGAGGTCGTACTCCGCCGCCCGGAGGCGGTCGAGCTCGGCGTCCGAGACGCAGTCCACCGGGGTCGAGTCACCCACGCCACGGGGGTCGAGGCCGACGACGTCGTACGCGTCGCGCAGCTCGGCGGTGAAGTAGCTGGGGGCGGCCTCCGCGAGCTCGATCCCGGAGGAGCCCGGCCCGCCGGGGTTGATGACCAGCGACCCCTGCTTCTCCCCCGACGCGAGCAGCCGCTTGGCGGCCAGGGTGATGCTCTCCCCACCGGGGTCGTCGTAGTCCAGCGGCACCGTGATCTCGGCGCACTCGAAGGTCTCCCCGCACGAGGCCCAGGCGACCTCCTGGCCGTAGTACTCGGCCAGCGCCTCGGGGACGTCGTCCGCCTCGCCGCCGGCGGTCGGCGATGCCGACGGCGCTTCGGAGGACGGCGCCGATGGCGTCGTCGGTGCGGCCGCGGGCTCGTCGCCGGAGACCGAGGTGCACGAGGTCAGGACGAGGGCGGCGGCGACGAGAGCCGGGGCGGGGCGGGGGCGGCGCACCCCGTCACGCTACCTTCCCGCCGGTGCCGCCCGCACCCGGCCGCCCGGGTCTGTGGGCGAGACCACCGCAGGGTGGGACGTCATCCCTGGGGGCGCAGGGCCACCATCATGGCCTCCACCGCGAGCAGGGGGGCGACGTTGCCGGCGAGCCGCTCGCGCGCGACACCGACGGCGTCCATCCGCCGCACGGACTGCTCCGGCGTCGAGCCGGCGGCGAGGCGCCGGACCTCCTCGGCGGCGTCGGTGTTGACGAGGTCGACGTCGGCGCCGAGCTGGACCACCAGGACGTCGCGGTACAGGGAGAGCAGGTCCACCATCGCCCGGTCGAGCACGTCGCGCTGGGCGCGGGTGGCGCGGCGCTTCTGGTCGTCCTCGAGGGTCTTGACCTGGCCGCGCAGGGCGGGTGGGAGCCGGGAGCCGGCGTCGGCGCCCAGCGTGCGCAGGAGCTCCGTGCGCTCGGCCGCGTCGCGCTCCTCGGTGGCCCGGCGGGCGTCGACCGTGGAGATCTCGATGAGGTCGGCCGCGGCGAGCACGGCGTCGCCGACCCCGCGGATCGACGTCGGCACGGCCAGGAGGCGACGGCGCCGCTCCCGGGCCTCCGGGTCCCGTGCGAGGCGGCGCGCCAGACCGATGTGGGACTGCGCGGCGCGGGCCGCCGAGAGCGCGACGTCGGCGGGCAGGCCGTCGCGGCGCACGAGGAGCTCGGCCACCGCCCGCGGGTCGGGCACCCGCAGGTGCACCGCCCGGCACCTCGACCGGATGGTCGTGAGCACGTCCTCCGGGCTCGGCGCGCACAGCAGCCACACGGTGCGCGGCGGGGGCTCCTCGATGGCCTTGAGCAGGACGTTGGAGGTGCGCTCGACCATCCGGTCGGCGTCCTCCATGAGCATCACGCGCCAGCGGCCCTGCGACGGGGCGCGCTGCGCCTGGGAGACGAGGGGGCGGATCTCGTCGATGCTGAAGATGACCTTCTCGGTGCCCACGAGGGTGACGTCGCCGTGGGTGCCCGCCAGCGCCGTCGTGCAGCCCTGGCAGCGGCCGCAGCCGGGCTCGTCCGGGTCGGTGCACTGCAGGGCGGCGGCGAAGGCCCGGGCCGCGACCGAGCGGCCCGAGCCGGGCGGCCCCGTCACGAGCCACGCGTGGGACATCCCCGGCCCGCCGCTGCGCGCCGCGGCGACGGCGTCGCGCAGGGTGGCCACGACCTGCTCCTGGCCGACCACCTCGTCCCAGACGCTCACGGCCGGGTTGCCTCGGTGACGGCCGGGAGCAGCGGGGCCAGCCGGCCACGCACCCGCTCCTGGATCTCCTCGGGCGCCAGCGTGGCGTCCACGACGAGGTACCGGTCCGGCTCCGCCGCGGCGAGCTCGAGGAAGTGCTCACGCACCCGCGCGTGGAACGCGGTGGGCTCGCGCTCGATCCGGTCCGGCCGTCCGGTGCGGCGGGCGGCCGCGACGACCGGCTCGAGGTCGAGCAGGACGGTGAGATCCGGCAGGAGGCCGTCGGTGGCCCACAGCGACAGGGCGCGCACCTCGTCGGCGCCGAGGGCCCGGGCGGCGCCCTGGTAGGCCACCGAGGAGTCGAGGTACCGGTCCGTCACCACGACGGCTCCCCGGTCCAGGGCCGGGCGCACGAGGTGGTGGACGTGGTGGGCCCGGTCGGTGGCGTAGAGCAGCGCCTCGGTGCGCGGGTCGACGTCGTCGCCGTGGAGCAGCGCGTCGCGCAGCACCTGCCCCAGCTCGGTCCCGCCCGGTTCGCGGGTGAGGACGACGTCGTGGCCCAGGGTCCGCAGCCACTGCCCCAGCAGGTCACGCTGGGTGGTCTTGCCGGCGCCGTCACCGCCCTCGAAGGAGACGAAGCACCCGCGGGACGTGGCCGTCGCGGCGGCCGGGTCGGGGGCGGGGGGCGGGCCGTCGGTCACCGGGTCAGCGTAACCACCGGCGGGCCCGGCCCGGCGCCGGCGGTGTGGACACCTACCGCTCCCGCCTTGCCTCTCACTCGCCCGGGTACACCACGCCGAGCTGGCGGCGGATCTCGTCCATGGTCCCCATGACCTCGAGCGTCGCGCTCCAGGGCATGACGTCGGACTGCTGCCGGCCCGCGCTCACGCACCGGGCCACCTCGGCGGCCTCGTACTCGAAGCCGTACCGGTGGCCCGCGAGCTCGGCGGGGGGCCACTGCCACGCCTCCCCGCCCCGCGGCGTGACGACGAAGGAGGTCGAGCCGTAGAAGGGCCCGGCGACGTCGATGCGGCCGTCCGTGCCCACCACCGACGCGCCCGTGGCGCTGGCCGTCCACATCGAGGCGGTGCAGACGGCGAGCGCCCGCTCGTGCTCGCCGTCGTAGGTGAGCACGACCGCCTCCTGCAGGTCGACCCCGCGGTCGGTGAGCACCCCGGCGGCGCGCACGCCGGCCGGTGCGCCGAGGAGCAGGTGGGCGAACGAGACGTCGTAGACGCCCAGGTCGAGCAGGGCGCCGCCGGCCAGCTCGGGAGCGAACAGGCGCTCGACGTGGTCCAGCCGCTGCCCGTGGTCGGCGGTGACGGTGCAGATCTCGCCGAGGGCGCCGGAGCCGACGACCGCGCGCAGCGCGACCATGTGGGGCAGGAAGCGGGTCCACATCGCCTCCATGGCGAACAGGCCCTGCCGCTCGGCGACGGCCAGGACCTCCCGGGCCTCGGCGGCGCTGCGCGTGAAGGCCTTCTCCACGAGCACGTGCTTGCCGGCCTCGAGCGCGAGGACGGCGTGGTCGCGGTGGTGGCTGTGCGGCGTGGCGACGTAGACGGCGTCGACCTCGGGGTCCGCGACGAGGTCCTCGTAGCTGCCGTGGACGCGCTCGATGCCGTGCGCCGCGGCGAACGCGCCGCCCTTGTCCGCGCTGCGGGAGCCGACGGCGACGACGCGCTGGGCGGAACGTGAGGGGACGTCACGGGCGAAGGTGCCCGCGATGCCGCCGGCACCGAGGATCCCCCAGCGCAGCGCGGGGGCGTCACGCGGGTCGGGCGGCATCGGGAGGGAGGGCGGCGTCGTCGCCAGGAGGCTCATGGTGGCCAGGCTAGGGCCTGACGGCGAGCCGGAACGTCCCGTCCACGAGCACGGCGTCCAGCGCCACCTCCCCGCCCGGGGCGACGGTGAGGCTGGTGGTGGCCCGGCCGTGCGTCGAGCGGCGGTTGCGGTAGTGCACCCCGACCTCGTGCGTGCCGGGCGCGACCACGAGGCGCCGCTCGCCCAACCAGGACAGGTCCGTCTCGACGCCGTCGACGCTGAGCACCGGGGTGGCGAGGGCACGGCGGAGCCGGGCGATGAACCCCTCGGTCCGAGCCTGCACGGTCAAGGTCGCTGCGACGGTCACGGGGCGATCCTGCCAGCGACCCGGATGACCGGCACGCCGTGCCTGGGAGCCCGCGGGACGGCCCTGCCGCGGGTCAGCCCTTCTTCGCGGGGGTCTTGCGCGTCGTGGCCCGCTTGGCGGGCGCCTTGCGTGTGGTGGTCTTCTTGACCGGCCCCTTGGCGCGCTTCTCGGCGAGGAGCTCGAAGCCGCGCTCGGGGGTGATCGTCTCGACGTCGTCGTCCTTGCGCAGGGTCGCGTTGGTCTCGCCGTCGGTGACGTAGGGGCCGAAGCGGCCGTCCTTGACCACGACGGGCCGGCTGCTCACCGGGTCCTCGCCGAGCTCGCGCAGCGGCGGCTTGGCGGTGGCGCCGCGGCGGGTCTTGGGCTGGGCGTAGATGGCCAGGGCCTCGGCGAGGGTGATGTCGAAGACCTGCTCCTCCGACTCCAGCGTCCGCGAGTCGGTGCCGCGCTTGAGGTAGGGACCGTAGCGCCCGTTCTGGGCGGTGATCTCCTGGCCCTCGGGGTCGGTGCCGACCACCCGCGGCAGGGACATCAGCCGCAGCGCGTCGTCGAGGGAGACGGTCTCGAGCTGCATCGACTTCAGCAGCGACGCGGTGCGCGGCTTGGCCGCAGCCTTCTTCCGGGCCGGCTTCTTCGCCCCCTCGGCGGGGGCCGACGCGTCCTCCTCGGGGAGGACCTCGGTGACGTAGGGGCCGAAGCGGCCGTTCTTCGCGATGATCGTGTGACCGGTGGCCGGGTCGGTCCCCAGCTCGCGGCCGTCGTCGGCCTGACGCTCGAGGAGCTCCCGGGCCTTGGCGGGGGTGAGCTCGTCCGGTGCGACGTCGTCGGGGACGGACGCGCGGCGGCCCTCCTCGCCGTCGGTGCCGGCCACCTCCAGGTAGGGGCCGTAGCGCCCGACCCGCACCGTGATGCCCTCGCCGATGTCGATGCTGTTGACGGCGCGGGCGTCGATGTCGCCCAGGCCCTCGACGAGGTTCTTCAGGCCGGGCCGCTCGGTGGCGGTGTCGCCGCGGTAGAACCGCGCCAGCCAGTCCACCCGCTCCTCCGAGCCGGTGGCGATGCGGTCGAGGTCGGACTCCATCTCGGCGGTGAAGTCGTAGTCCACCAGGCGCGGCAGGTTCTCCTCGAGGAGGCGCACCACGGAGAACGCCAGCCAGGTGGGCACGAGCGCCTGCCCGCGCCGGTCGACGTACCCGCGGTCGGTGATGACCGAGATCGTCGCGGCGTAGGTCGACGGCCGGCCGATGCCCCGCTCCTCCAGCGCCTTGACGAGGGAAGCCTCGGTGTAGCGCGGCGGCGGTGTGGTCTCGTGGCCCTCGGCGCTGACCCGGTCGGTCTCGACGAGGTCGCCCTCGGCCAGGACGGGCAGCCGGGTCTCCTTCTCGTCGCGGCCCTCGCCGGCCTCGTAGCGCTCGGCGTCGCGGCCCTCCTCGTACGCGGCCATGAAGCCGCGGAAGGTGATGACCGTGCCCGACGCCGTCAGCTCGGCGCGCCGGTCGCCCTCCGCCGTCGCGGCGGTCGCGGCGAGCCGGACGGTCGCGGTCGAGCCCCGGGCGTCGGCCATCTGCGAGGCGACGGTGCGCTTCCAGATGAGCTCGTAGAGCCTGAACTGCGACCCGGTGAGCTGGTTCGCCACCTGGGCCGGGGTGCGGAAGGAGTCACCCGCCGGCCGGATCGCCTCGTGCGCCTCCTGCGCGCCCTTGGCGGCCTTGCCGTACGTGCGGGGCTTGTCCGGGACGTACTCGGCCCCGTAGAGCTCCCCCGCCTGACGCCGGGCGGCGGCGATCGCCTGCCCCGAGAGCGCCGAGGAGTCGGTACGCATGTAGGTGATGTAGCCGTTCTCGTACAGCCCCTGCGCGGTGCGCATGGTCTCCCGGGCGCTCATCCGCAGCTTGCGGGAGGCCTCCTGCTGCAGAGTGGAGGTGGTGAACGGGGCGGCCGGACGGCGCGTGTAGGGCTTGGTCTCCATCGAGACCACCCGCGCCTGCGCGTCCTCCAGCGCGGCGGCGACGGCGGTCGCGGTGGCCTGCTCCAGGTGCAGGACCCCCGCCCGGGCGGCGGAGGCGGTCAGCGCGCCGTCGTCGCCGAAGTCCCGGCCGGTGGCGACCTTCTTCCCGTCGAGGGTGACCAGACGGGCCTCGAACGGCCGCGGCTCCGTGCCACCGGTGAACACCCCGCGCACGTCCCAGTACGACGCCGACCGGAAGGACATCCGCTCGCGCTCGCGCTCGACGACCATGCGGGTGGCGACCGACTGCACCCGTCCGGCGGAGATGCCCGGCTTGATCTTGCGCCACAGCAGGGGTGAGACCTCGTAGCCCACGAGCCGGTCGAGGATGCGGCGGGTCTCCTGGGCGTCGACCAGGCGCGTGTCAAGCTCGCGGGTGTGCTCCAGCGCCCGGGTGATCGCCTCCTTGGTGATCTCGTGGAAGACCATCCGCTTGACCGGCACCTTGGGCTTGAGGACGTCCAGGAGGTGCCAGGCGATGGCCTCGCCCTCGCGGTCCTCGTCCGTGGCCAGGTACAGCTCGTCGGAGTCCTTGAGGAGGCGCTTGAGCTCGGCGACCTTCTTCTTCTTGTCCGGGTCGACGACGTAGTAGGGGTCGAAGTCGCCCTCGACGTCGACGGCGAACTTGCCGTACGGCCCCTTCTTCATGTCCGCCGGCAGCTCCGAGGGCTGGGGCAGGTCGCGGATGTGGCCCACCGAGGCCTCGACGTCGAAGTCCGGGCCGAGGTAGCCGCCGATGGTGCGGGCCTTGGCGGGGGACTCGACGATCACGAGCTTGCGGGAGGTGGGCATGACGTCCTTCGAGGCGTGGGCGGCCGGCCGCGGCCGGATCTCTCGCGGCTGACGGTACATCGTGGATCCGGTGTCGTCGTCACCGCCGTCCACCGGGCGGCGGCGCCGGGCCGCGGACCCGGGGTGGGCTCAGGCGGGGTGGTCGATGGCGATCGCGGCCGGCCGCGGCGCGCGTCCCAGCGGTTGCGGGGGGCGCGGCAGCAGCGGCTCGGGCACCCGGACGGGGTGCTCGACCGGCTCGTCGGTGACCTTCACCTCCTCGCCGTACAGCAGCACCGGGACGCTCGCCCCGGGCTGGTCGGGCAGCCACAGGCGCACCTGCTCGTGGGTGACCTCGACGCGCAGGAGCGCGCCGCGCCAGCGCAGCCCGAACGCCATGCGCCGCACCGGGCCGGGCAGGGCGGGGGCCAGCCGGACGGCGTCGCCGTCCTCGCGGAGCCCGCCGAGCCCGCTGACGGCGGCGGTCCAGGCCCCCGCGAGGGAGGCGATGTGCAGCCCGTGCGCGGTGTTCTGCTGGAGGTCGTGCAGGTCGACGAGGGCGGCCTCGTGGAGGTAGTCGTGGGCGAGGTCGAGGTGGCCGACCTCCGCGGCGACGATCGCCTGGGGCGAGGCCGAGAGGGAGGAGTCGCGCACGGTGCGCCGCTCGTAGTAGTCGAGGTTGCGGGCCTTCTGCTCGGCCGTGAAGGCGTCGGTGCGCCACACCATCGCCAGGACGAGGTCGGCCTGCTTGACCACCTGCTTGCGGTAGAGCTGGACGTAGGGCGCGTGGAGCATGAGCCTCGATCCACCGGTGGGGTGGGCGGGTCGTGACGCACGAGTGCCCTTCTGACCTGGGACGATGGGACTTGTCTAAGGTTCCGCGTCGCAGATAGAAGGGCACTTCGCAGGTGCGAGTCTCTCACAAGGTTTCCACGGATTTTGATGACCCGAATCTGGTGTCGGTGGCGGGTCTGGTCCCGACGATGGCGTTGGCGCGGCGGGCCGGGCTGCATGACCTGGCGGGGCAGCGGGTGAAGGTGCCTGGCGATGCGGGCGCCAATGCCGCGATGAAGGTCCCGGCCCTGGTGGCGGGGATGGTCGCGGGCGCGGACAGCATCGATGACATGGACCTGTTGCGCCACGGCGGCATGGGGAAGGTCTTCGCCGGGCTGCGGGCACCGTCGACGTTGGGCACGCATCTGCGCGCGTATACCCATGGGCATGTGCGCCAGCTCGACTCGGTCGCCGCGGCCGTTCTGGTTGGCCTGGCCGGGGAGGTCCCGGACCTGCTCAAGGGTTCCGAGGAGGTGGCCTACCTCGACGTTGACGACACCATGCGGCAGACCCACGGGTACCAGAAGCAGGGCGTGGCCTACGGGTACAACAAGACCAAGGGCCTCAACGCCCAGCTCGCGGCGGTCTCGACCCCGCTGGCGGCGCCGGTGATCGCCGCCACCCGGCTGCGCCGGGGCAACGTCTCCTCGCCCCACGGGGCGAAGTCGTTGATCACCGAGGCGCTGGGCACCGCACGCCGGGCCGGGGTGAGCGGGCAGATCACCGTGCGGGCCGACAGCGCGTACTACACCCACGCCGTCGTCGCCGCCGCCTCCAGGGGCGGGGCCCGGTTCTCCGTCACCGCCCGGATGGACCCCGCGGTGGTCGCGGCAATCTCCCGGATCCCCGAGACCGACTGGGTGGGGATCAAGTACCCCGCGGCGATCTGGGACCCCGACGAGCAACGGTGGATCTCCGACGCCGAGGTCGCCGAGGTCCCCTTCGTCGCGTTCACCTCCCGCCGGAAGGCCGAGCACGTCACCGCCCGGTTGATCGTGCGCCGGGTCAAGCGCCTGAATCCCAGGTCGGTCCCGGCCGGGCAGGGCGAGATGTTCGCCGCCTACCGCCACCACGCCGTCTTCACCGACACCGAGCTGGCCATGCTCGAGGCCGAGGCCTCCCACCGCGACCACGCGATCATCGAGCAGGTCATCGCCGACCTCAAGGACGGCCCGCTCGCTCACCTCCCCTCCGGGGTCTTCACCGCGAATTCGGCCTGGACCGTGCTCGCGGCCATCGCGTTCAACCTCACCCGCGCCGCCGGCACCCTCGCCTCGACCCGGCACGCCCGAGCCCGGACCGCCACCATCCGCAAGCATCTGATCACCGTCCCGGCCCGTCTCGCGACCTCCGCCCGCCGGCTGCGCCTCCACCTGCCCAAGGACTGGCCCTGGGAGCACCCCTGGCGCGCCCTCAACGACGCCGCCTTCGCTCCACCGCTCGCCCCCGCGGCCTGAGCCGCAGTTCCTGACCGCACGAGGAAACACACCGAAGTGGAAAAGGCCGGGCACACCGGCGACTACCCCACGCCCACCCAGGGGTGAACGGCCCCGACCCGAAATCAATCACCAAAGAATCCGCGTCGGTGGATCGAGGATGAGCGGGTACCGGCCCACGGTGGCCTCGAAGTCCCACTCGGCGTACCGCGTGAAGTTCGCGCACGCCGGGTGGACCTGCAGCTTGGCGTCGAAGGGCACGTGGACCGACCGCGCGGCGCGGCGCCACCGGGCGATCTCGGCCTCACCCACGCCGAGCAGCCGGGCGGCCCGGCGCTGACGGGTGCAGGCGCCGACGGCGGCGTTGAGGTTGGCGGCGGCCATGAGGTTGGTGAAGACGTTGTCGTCGACGACGGCGGTGTACTCGTCCGGCCCGGTGACGCCGTCGACGTGCCAGCGGCCGGCGGCGTCGTGGTGGCCCAGCGAGATCCACAGCCGGGCCGTCTCGACGAGGACGTCCAGCCCCACCGACCGCTCGAGGCCGTCGTCGCCGGTGGCCCAGCGGTAGAGCTCGAACGCGCGGGTGATGTCGGCGTTGATGTGGAAGGCGGCGGTGCCGGCGGGCCAGTACGCGGAGGTCTCGTCGCCGTCGATGGTGCGCCAGGGGAAGGTCGCACCGGCCAGGCCGAGCGTCCGGGCGCGCTCCCGCGCCCGGTCCAGGGTCGAGGCCCGCCACCGCAGCGCGTGCGCGGCGGCGTCGGGCGCCGTGAGGGTCAGGACAGGCACGACGAAGCCCTCCACGTCCCAGAACGTGTGCCCGTTGTACCCGGTGCCCGTCAGCCCCTTGGCGCCGATGGCCCGCCCCTCGGTCCGCGCGCCGGCCTGGAGGACCTGGAAGGCGGAGAACCGCAGCGCCTGCTGGAGGACGGGGTCGCCGTCGATCTCGATGTCGGCGGCGCGCCAGAACTCGTCGAGGTAGTCGCGCTGGGCGCGGCGGAGCATGTCCCAGCCGGAGTACTTGGCCCCGGTGAGGGCCGCGGCGACCTGGTCCCGCAGCGCGGGGTCCGAGCGGGTCCTGGACCACCCGTAGCCGAGGTACTTCACCACGCGCAGCTTGTCCCCGGGCCGCAGGATCGTCACCACGGTCGTGCGGGCCCAGTCCTGCCGCACCTCGTTCTCGACGTCGTACTGCCGCGAGCACTCGATGTCGTGGTCCATCCCGGCCGCGAGGTGCAGGCCGCTGTGCGCGGTGCGGTGCAGCAGGACCGACCCGTGCTGCTCGACGTCCTGGCCGACCGCGACGAGCGGGTTGTCCAGCGCCTCGGCCACGCGCGGGTCGTCGCTGTCGACCTCGGGCGGCGCCTCGTTCGCGACCAGCTCGGACTGCAGGATGATCCGCACCTCCTGCTCCGCCTCGACCGTGTAGGCGATCGCGGCGACCGCGCGGTGCGCGAAGGAGACCAGCCGCGTGGACTTCACCCGCACGGCCCGGCCGGCCGGGGAGACCCAGTCCACCCAGCGCTGCAGGGTCCCCTCGCGCATGTCGAGGACCCGCTCGTGGCGCAGCACGGTGCCGTACCGCACGTCGAACGGCTCGTCGTCCACGAGCAGCCGGATGAGCTTGCCGTTGGTGACGTTGACCATCGTCTGGCCGGACTCGGGGTAGCCGTAGCCGCCCTCGGGGTAGGGCAGGGGGTGGTGCTCGAAGAACCCGCTGAGGTACGTGCCCTGGGTGTGGTGCGGCTCGCCCTCGTCGAGGTTCCCGCGCAGGCCGATGTGACCGTTGGACAGGGCGAAGAGCGACTCGGTGCGACCCAGCCCGGCGAGGTCGAGGGTCGGCTCGCGCACCGACCACGGGTCCACCGGCAGGGAGCCGCGCCCGTGCGCGACGTGCAGGGGCCGTTCGGACGGCGCGGCCTGCGACGCGGCCGCCCTCTCGGTCGCACCGACCTCGGCCGGCCCGACGGCGGCCGCCGCGCCCTGGTGCCCGTCGCCGGCGACCGCCGCCACCTCCGCCGGGACCGGCTCCGCGTCCTGGGTGCTCACAGCAGCTCCTCGAGGTCGGCGACGACGACGTCCGCCCCGTGCCGGCGCAGCTCGTCGGCCTGGTCGAGCCGGTCGACGCCGACGACGTGGCCGAACCCCCCGGCCCGGCCCGCCTCCACCCCGGCGAGGGCGTCCTCGAAGACCGCGGCTGCGCCGGGGGCCACCCCCAGCCGGCGGGCCGCCTCGAGGAACGTGTCGGGGGCGGGTTTGCCGGGCAGGTCCAGGCGGCGCGCCTCGACACCGTCGACGACGACGTCGAAGTGGGGGGCCAGGCCGGTGACGTCGAGCACGAGCCGGGTGTTCGCGCTGGAGGACACCACGGCCCGGGCCAGGCCCGCGGCGGCGGCGGCCTCGACGTAGCGGCGGCTGCCCTCGAAGACCTCCACGCCCTCGTCGTGGAGGAGGCTCAGCAGGAGGCGGTTCTTGCGGTTGCCCAGGCCGGCGACGCTCTCCGTGCCCTCGTCCTCGGCCGTGCCCTCCGGGAGGACGACGCCGCGGCTGGCGAGGAAGTCGCGCACGCCGTCGGCGCGCTTCTTGCCGTCGACGTAGGCGGCGTAGTCCGCCGCGGGGTCGAAGGGCACGAACGGCTCGCCGGTGCGCGTGGAGCGTGCGCGCAGGTACTCGTCGAACGTCGCGGTCCACGCGGCGCGGTGGACCTGCGCCGTCTGTGTGAGCACGCCGTCGAGGTCGAAGAGGCAGGCGCGGACACCCGCCGGCAGTCCCAGCACGTCAGCCTCCGTCCATCGCCGCGTCGCGCCTGCCCAGTCTGGCACCGGCGCCGGCCCGTCTCAGTGCCACACGCGCGGCGTGGACAGGCGCAGCACGGCCAGGAAGGTCAGCGCCGTCACCGCGCCGACCCCGACGGCCGCACCGGCATAGGCGACGACGAGCTCGGTGCGCGAGTCCCCGCCGAGCCAGTTGGTCACGAGCACCGAGAGCAGGGCGAGCAGGAGGGCGAAGAGCGCGGCCCCGCCGAAGAGGTGCTCGGTGGTGCGGGTGGCGCGCAGCGCCGCCGGCGCGCTCTCCTCGTCCGCCTCGACGAATCCGTCGCGCGAGAGGTGCGGCTCCGCGCCGCCGGCGGCCGTCCCGGCGGTGTCGGCCGTCCCGGCGCCGTCGGCGTCGCTCGCGGGCGCGGCGGACCCGACGGCTGCGAGGCGCGCCCGGCGGGCCGGACCGAGCTCGAGCGGCGTCGCGGCGGGACCGAGGACCGCCAGCGTGAGGAACGTCCACGCCCCGACGACGAGGATCGCGGCCACCACGTCCGAGGCGCGGTGCCAGCCGCCGACCATCGTCGAGACGCCTGTCGCGCCGGCGTAGGTGGCACCCAGCAGCGCCGTGACCCACCGCCATCGCGGCGCCGTGACGAGGATCGCGACGGCCGCCACCGAGCCGGCCACGGTGGCGTGCCCGCTCGGGAGGGAGTTCACGGTGGCCTCGGAGAGGTTCATGTCCGGCCGCTCGAGGGTGTTCTTGAGCACCTGGGTGGTGACGTTCGAAGCCGCGACGACCACGACGACGGCGACCGCGAGCCACCACTGGCGCCGCAGACCCGCGACCACCATCCCGACGAGGACCACGACCATGAGGAACGGGACGGAGACGACGTCGAGGAGGTCTCGGGCGCTGTCCATGAGACGCCAGCGTCCGATGCGCGAACCCTCGAACGCGATCTCGTCGACCTCCTGGCCGGCCGCCGTGGTGACGAAGAACCACCACACCAGCCACACCCCGGCGCCGGAGAGCACGGCGGCGGCGAGAGCGGTGGCGCGCCGGCTCATCGGAGCACCTCGCACGGTCGCTGGCGTCTCATCGCAGTCTCCTCGGGGGGTCGGTGACGGCCTGGAGGCATCGTCGCAGGGTGACGACCAGGGTGGCGGCCGTATCGGTGTTCTCGCCACGGGCCTGCGCCTCGTGGACGGCGTGGGCGAGGTCCGCGATCGCCTCGGTGGCCAGCGGCACGTCCTCGGTGTGCTCGGCGACGCCCCGGACCTCGGCGCAGACGGCGGCGAGCCGGCGCAGCGCCTCGGCCGCGAGCGGGCGCAGCTCCGGCCCGAGCGCGACCCGCTCCAGGCCCGCGTGCTCCTCCTCGCTGACGAAGATCGTGAGGTCCTCCACCAGCAGGGCGGCCCGCTCGAGCGCGCGGGACTGACGGTCCTGGCGCTCGATGCTCTCCCGGTAGCGCGCAGTCCGCCGGTTCCACATCTGGGCTTCGGTGGCGTCCTGCACGCTGTCGCGCATGCGGCGCAGCAGCGGGTCGAGGTTGCGGCGACGTCCCGCCCACTCGTCCGGGTCGGGCGGCTGGTCCTGCTCCAGGCCCTCGGCGAGGTCCTCGAGCTGCCGGGTGAGGGTGCGCCGGACCGCGTCGAGGGCCATCTGGGCCGGCGTGAGCGGGAGCGGGGGCCAGGCCCAGTTCACCGCGACGCCGATGGCGGCGCCGACCAGCGTGAGGCCGGTGTACGCACCGATGAACCCGACCGGGTCGCCCCGCCCGAGGATGAGGACGAACAGCGACGCCGTCGACACCCAGCTGCCCATCGAGCCCAGGCGTGGCCAGCCGGCCAGGAACACCCCGACGAGGACGACGACCGCCACCGTGAGCGGGGCGAAGTCGGACGGGCTGACGGCGGCCACGCCGAGCGCGACGACGGCACCCAGGGTGATCGAGGCCACCGCCTGGAGGGACTCACGGACCGAGCCTGCCAGGCTGGACGTGGTCGCGATGACGGCGCCGAGCGGGGCGTAGTAGGGGTAGTCCGCGACCGGTCCGGGCACCAGGTGGGCGACGAACCACGCCAGGGCCGCGGCGATCGCCGCGCGCAGGGCCAGGGCGAGCCGCGGGTGGCTCGACCAGGTCCTGCGCACGGCGGCGGGGTCGGGAGTCATCGCGCCCATCTTGCGTGAGGAGGAACGGCGTCGCGATCGGGAGGGGTGCGACACCGTTCACACCCGCCCGAGGACCCGCAGAGCGTGGATCCGGCCGCCCCCGGACCCGCCTTGTGGATCCGGCCGGCCCGGGTGGGCCGGACGGCCGGTCCGGAGCGGGCCGGCCGGTCCGGGAGCGGGCCGCACCCCTCAGAAGACCGGTCGGCCGCCGGTGACCCCCAGGACGGTCCCGGAGACGTAGCTCGCCTCGTCGCTCGCGAGGTAGACGAAGGCCGACGCCACCTCGACCGGGTGCCCGGCGCGGCCGAGCGGGGTGTCGGCGCCGAAGCCCTCGACCTTCGACTCGGGCATCGTGGACGGGATGAGCGGGGTCCAGATCGGTCCGGGGGCGACCGCGTTGACGCGGATGCCCTTCTCGCCGAGCTCGGCCGCGAGGTTCACGGTGAGGTTGTTCAGGGCCGCCTTGGTCGCAGCGTAGTCGAGCAGCGGCTCGGAGGGCTCGAACGCCTGGATCGACGTCGTCACGAGGATGCTGCTGCCCGGGGCCAGGTGCGGCGCCGCGGCCTTGGCCAGCCAGAAGGTCGCGAAGACGTTCGTCTCGAAGGTCCGCACGATCTGCTCGCCGGGGAACTCCTCGAGCCCCTGGTGGCTCATCTGGTAGGCGGCGTTGGAGACGAGGACGTCCAGCCCGCCGAGCCCGTCGACGGCGCCGGTGACGACCTCGAGCGCCGCCGCCTCGGTGCGCAGGTCGGCGGGCAGGAGCACGCACGTGCGGCCCGTCGCCTCGACCTGCTTGCGGGTCTCCTCGGCGTCGGCCTGCTCCTCGGGAAGGAAGCTGATGGCGACGTCGGCGCCCTCCTTGGCGAAGGTGATGGCGACGGCGCGGCCGATGCCGGAGTCGCCGCCGGTGATGAGCGCCCTCTTGCCGGTGAGCCGGTGGCGACCGGTCCAGCTGGTCTCGCCGTGGTCGGGCGCGGGGTCGAGGGAGGACGTCGTCCCGGGCCACTGCTGCTGCTGGGCGGGGATCTTCGAGGTGTCGGAAGCCATGAGCCCATGGTGGGACGGCGCAGCGGTGCCCGCACCTCGGACGACCGTCAGGCCCGCCGGAGGAACCCGTCGACGAGGAGGTCGTGGGCCGCCGGCAGGACCTCGGCGGCGACGTCGTCCGCGGGGACGTCCAGGAGCGCGGCGAGCCCTCCGACGATCTGGCCGAGGGTGAGCTCGCCGTCGCACGCCCCGACCGCTCCGGCGACGAGGGTGCCGGGCCGGACCACGCGCCCCAGCCCGCCACCCTGCCGGAGCTGGACGATCCGGGGGTCCTCGGCGCCGGGCTCGAGGTAGCGCTCCTCCGTGACGTCGGCGGCCACCACGAGCCGTTCGCCGGCAAGCCCGGGCATCGCCGTGGTGCCGGCCGCGGCCGGTCCTGTGGCGGTCGCCGGCCCGGTGGCCGCCTCGACGCCGGCGAGCCACTCGCGGGTCGCGAGGACCTCGGCGACGTGCGTGCCGAGCGGCTGGCGCACCGCGCCGGTGACCTCCTCGACCCGTCGCCACGGCGGCCGCGCACCGCCCGGCCGCTGGAGGAGGACGTACCCGAAACCGACGCCCTCGACGCCGCGGGCCGCGAAGTCCGCGAGCCAGGCCTCGTAGGCGGCCTCGTAGCGGGGCCGGTCCACCTCGGGCCGCAGCCCTCCGTCGCGCAGCCACAGCTCGGCGTACTCGGCCGGGTCCTGCACCTCCCGCTCGACCACCCAGGCGTCCACGCCCGCGAGGTCGAGCCACCGACCCACGCGCTCGCGCCAGTCCTCGCCGGCGTGGTGCTCCCAGTTGCCCAGGAGCTGCGCGACGCCGCCGGGGGCGAGGTGCTGCCCCACGCCCGCGACGAGGTCGGCGACGAGGTCGTCACCGGCGCGGACGCCGTCGCGGTACTCCATGACCGGCAGGCCCGCGGCGCGCACCGAGGCGGGGGTGATGACGAAGGGCGGGTTGGACACGACGAGGTCGAACCGCTCCCCCGCGACCGGCTCGAGCATGGAGCCGGCGCGCAGGTCGAGCCGGACACCGGCGAGGTCGGCGTTGAACCGGGCGAACTCCAGCGCCCGCCGGGAGATGTCGGTCGCGACGACGGCGCCGCTGTGGCGGGCCGCGTGCAGGGCCTGGACGCCGCACCCGGTGCCGAGGTCGAGGGAGCGCTCGCGACGGTCACGGACCGTGATCTGCGCCAGCGTCGTCGACGCGCCACCGATGCCGAGGACGTGGTCGGGCCCGAGCGGCCGCCCGGTGGCGGCCTCGCCGAGGTCCGAGGCGATCCACCAGTGCGCCGGCCCGGCGGCGTCGTGGGCGGCGTAGGGCCGCAGGTCGACGACGCCGCGGACGTCGTCGGCCGCGCCGTCGCCCGCGGCAAGCACCAGGCCGAGCCGCTGCGCGCCGGCGGTGCCCGTGCGCGGCAGCGCCCGGTCGACCGCGGCGCGTGGGACGTCGTCGCCGAGCATGAACACCCGCAGGAGGGCGGCCGCGGGCTCGTCGGCGGCCCGGGCGGCGACGAGGGCCGGCAGCCGCTGCTCCCGGTGGAGCGCGGCGGCGGCGACGTCGTCGAGCAGTGCGCCCACGCCGTCGACGGTGAAGCCCGCCCCGGTGAGGTCCGCGCGCAGGGCGTCGACCTCCGCCGGCGAGACGGCACGGGGGGCGGTGTGCGCCGGGTCGGTCATGCGCGTGAGCGTATGCGCCGCCCCGGCCGCTCTTCGCGATGGTGCGCGGCGGCGGGCGGGGTTAGGTTCGTACCGACCCTCTCCCCGGCCCCTGGAGGACGTCATGTCGCAACCCACGCGCGCCCCGGTCCAGGGCACCACCGGCCGGCGCGTCCAGGCCCCGGCGGTGTTCTTCCCGGCGCTGGGGATCATCCTCGCCGCGGTCGCTCTAGCCATCGCCCTGCCCGACCAGACCGACGCCGTGCTCGACACCCTCCAGAGCTCGGTCGTGGCCGGGTTCGGTCCGTACTTCGTGGTCGTCGTCGCCGGCTTCGTCGTGTTCTCCCTGTGGATGGGCATGAGCCGGTTCGGTGACATCAAGCTCGGGAAGGACGAGGACGAGCCCGAGTTCGGCCTCATGTCCTGGTTCGCGATGCTCTTCGCCGCCGGCATGGGGATCGGCCTGGTGTTCTGGGGAGCCGCGGAGCCGCTGACGTTCTTCGTCGACCCCAAGCCGGGAGCCGGCGCCGAGACGCGCGTCGAGCGGGCCGAGGCGGCGATGACCCAGACCTTCCTCCACTGGGGCTTCCACGCGTGGGCCGTGTACGCCGTCGTCGGCCTCTCGCTGGCCTACGCCATCCACCGCCGGGGCCGGCCGGTCTCGATCCGGTGGGCCCTCGAGCCGCTCCTCGGTGACCGCCTCCGCGGACGGATGGGCGACGCGATCGACGTCATCGCCATCGTGGGCACCCTCTTCGGGGTGGCGACGTCACTGGGGCTCGGCGTGCAGCAGATCTCGGCCGGTCTGGTGCGGCTCGGCGCCGTCGGGCAGCCGTCCGACGGCCTGCTCATCGTGCTCATCACCGTCATCACGCTCGTCGCGCTCACCTCGGTGCTCAGCGGGGTCGGGCGGGGGATCAAGTGGCTGTCGAACATCAACCTCGGCCTCGCCGGCGCGTTCCTCGTCGCCGTCCTCCTGCTCGGTCCGACGCTGTTCCTCCTGCGCGACCTCGTGCAGTCCTTCGGCAGCTACCTGCAGAACATCGTGCAGCTCACCTTCAACGCCTCCGCGTACACCGGCGCCGACGGGCTCGCGTGGCAGGGCTCGTGGACGATCTTCTACTGGGGCTGGTGGATCTCCTGGGCACCGTTCGTGGGCGTGTTCATCGCCCGGATCTCGCGCGGACGCACCGTCCGGGAGTTCATCCTCGGCGTCATGCTCGTCCCGACCGCGGTGACGTTCGTGTGGTTCACCGTCATGGGCGGTGGCGCGATCCGGCAGGCGTGGGACGACTTCAACGGCGGGCTGTTCGACCCTGAGGTGGGCATCGTCTCCGAGTCCGTGCTCTTCAACTTCCTCGGCACCCTGCCGGCGTCGGGCCTGCTGTCGGTCATCGCGATCATCCTCGTGGCGGTCTTCTTCGTCACCTCCTCCGACTCCGGCTCCCTCGTGGTGGACATGCTCGCCTCCGGCGGGGACATCGACCCGCCGAGGTGGAGCCGGGTGGTGTGGGTGACCCTCGAGGGTCTCGTGGCCATCGCCCTGCTGCTGGCCGGCGGCCTCGGGGCCCTGCAGACGGCGGCGATCCTCACGGCCCTACCGGTGAGCCTGGTGATGATCGGCATGTGCGTGGCCACCTACCGCGCGCTGCGCGACGAGCACGCGGTGCTCGTGCGCGCCGAGCGGCGTCAGCGCCGCGAGGAGCTCGCCCACCACGTGGGCACCCGGGTTCGCACCGAGCTCACCGAGGGGTTCGGCGACCACTTCGGCGTGCACGTGGACGACCGGGTGGCCGTCGCCCTGTCCGAGCACATGGACGACCGGGCCGGCGTCGTCCCCGAGCAGCTCGACGACGTGCGCCGTCCGTGGTGGCAGCGGTTCAGACCGTCAGCTCGTTGAGGATGCGGGGCAGCTCGTCGAGCACCTCGCGCGCGAGGAAGCCGACCTTCCCGACGCGCGCGGTGAGCGAGTCCCCGGCGCTGGTGTGCAGGTGGGTGGACCAGACCGCGGCCTGGGCCGGCTCGGCGCCGCGAGCCAGCAGGCCCGCCAGCGCGCCGGCCTGCACGTCACCGCTGCCCGAGGTGCCCAGGCCCGTGTGACCGGTGGTGGCCCGCCAGAGGCGCTCGCCGTCCGAGATGCTGCCCCGGCAGGAGACGACGGCCCGGTACTCCCGCGCGACGGCCAACGCGGCGTCGTCGGGATCCTCGATCTCCTCGCGCCCGAGCAGCCGTGCGGCCTCCTCGAGGTTGGGGGTCAGGACCAGGCGACCCGCCAGGGACCGCGCGACGTCGGGGAGGTCGGGCAGGACGCCGAGCGCGAAGGCGTCGAGCACGACGGGGGTCTCCTCCGGCAGCGCGGCGACGACGGCGGTGAGCAGCCGCGCGGTCCCCCCGGGCCGGCCGAGACCGGGACCGAGCAGGACGACGTCGCTGCGCTCGAGGTCCTTCCCGAGACCCTCGACGCCCGCGCCGCTGACCTCGCCGTCGTCGTCCTCCGCCAAGCCGCGGACACCCGCCTCCGGGACGGCGACCGCGAGAGCGGGCGCGACGGACTCCGCCACGGCCAGGGTGAGGCGGCCGGCGCCCACCCGCAGCGCTGCCAGGCCGGCGAGCAGCACGGCGCCCGGGGTGGCGCGCGAACCTCCGATGACGAACACCTGACCGCGTCCGTACTTCGTCCCCGACGGCTCCGGCAGGGGCCACCCGCGAAGCATCGCCGGCATGATCGGCAGGGCCTCGGGGTCCGCCGGCCCGGTCCGGCCGGCGTCACGCGGCTTCTGGCTCGTCATGGCGCGACGTCCTCGTCCGCCGACTCCTGCTCCCCCACGGCCGGCTCGTCTGTGGGGGGCACGCCACGGTCGGTGAGGTGGGTGTCGATGTTGTAGTCCACGAGCCGCCAGCTCGCCGGACCGTCCTGCGCGATCCGGGTCACCGACGCGTTGCGCACGCCGTCCGACCGCGCGACGTCCAGCACGGTCTCCTCGTCCAGCCCCTCGCACACGTACCGGAAGATCATGATGACGACGTCGTGGGCACTGACGAGCACCCGCCCCTGCCCCAGCCGCTCGAGGTCCGCGAGGACAGACCGGACCCGGAGGGCGACATCGGCCCAGGACTCCCCGCCCGGGGGGCGGTGGTAGAACTTGCCCAGCCACTCACGCCGTTCGGCCTCCTCCGGGTACCGCGCGCGGATCCCGGCCTGGGTGTGCATGTCGGTGATGCCGAGGTCGCGGTCGCGCAGGCGTTCGTCCGTGCGGACCGGGACGTCGATGCCCGCCTCGGCCAGCGCGGTCCGGGCCGTGTCGAGCGCGCGGCGGTACGGCGACGACCAGACCAGGTCGGGGCGGGCGTCGTCCGGGAGCGAGCGCAGCCAGCTGCCGAGGGCCTTGGCCTGCTCGAGCCCGGTCTCGGAGAGGGTGATGTCGGCGTCGCGCGCGTCGACCTCGATCATCTCGGCGCCGGACGACTCGGCCCTGGCGGCGGCGACGTTGGCGGTGCTCTGCCCGTGACGGACGAGGAGGATCTCCAGAGGCATGGGGTGAACGTAGGACGGTCAGGGCCCGTGCGCACGGCGGGGCGACGGCGCTGCGCTGCGGCGCGACGTCGAGCGGTCGGCATGCGCGGAGCATCGGCGGTGCACCGGTCCGGGGCGGATGTCAGTGGTCGAATATAGGTTCGAGACATGGTTCAGGACGGTGGTTCGCAGGCTCTCCCGGGTGGTTCCCGGCAGGCCGGTCGCGTGCCCGTCCACGGATCTGCCGAGCACGACGCGGGGCGCGTCGACGAAACCGCTCACGTCGCTGCTGCTGGCGATCCTGCTGCTGGCGGGGCCGCCTCGTGGTTCGAGGCGGCGGTGGAGGAGTACGTGCAGGATGCGCGGGCGCGGGCGCGGCGGGCCGGTCGCTCGAGTTGTGGTCGGGGGTCCAAGGCGGTGCGGCGGGCGGTGGCCCGGACCGTGGCCGCGGGCCGGGCGCGGGGCCGGGTCATGGCCGACCACGCCCTCGCACCGGCCCCCGCGACACCGACCCCCGCGACACCGGCCGCCGCGACACCGGCCCCCGCGACGCCGGCCTTCGCGACGCCGGGCGTGGCGGGACCGGCCGCCGCGCGACCGGGCGTGGCGGGATCGGCCGTGGCGGGCGGCGCGGTGGTGGTGGAGGGCGCCGATCTGGCCGGGCTGGTCGGGGAGCGGTTGCCGGGCCGGTTCGTCCTGGTCGACCCGGTCGCGGCCCGGCTCGAGCGGATGGTCCCGGGCCCGGCGCTGACCGCGGCCCTGGCCGGCCTGGCCGTCGCGGACGCCACGGACGCGGCCCTGGTCGAGGCCGTCGCCGCGCACGAGCGGCTGATCTCGGCCGCGACCGCCGCCCAGGCGCGGGCCCTGGAGGAGCTCCTCGCCCGGCGCGGGTCCGGGACCTCGGCGCTGGCCCGGGTCGCGGACGAGGTCGCCGCCCGGCTGGGCATCACCCACCACGCGGCCGAGCGCCGGACCCACGCCGCGGGGGTCCTGGCCCAGTTCCCCGAGGTCGCCGACGCCCTGACCACCGGACGGATCGACCCCCGCAAGGCCCAGATCCTCACCCAGGACGAGACGGGCCTGACCCTGGAGGACCAGCGCGCCCTGGCCACCACCCTCCTGGACCGGGCCACCGAGCTCACCCCACCCCAGCTGCGTCAGGCCCTGCGCACCGCCGCGACCACCGCCGACCCCGCCGCCGCGGCCCGCCGCCACGACCGCGCCCACACCCACCGGGCCGTGACCATCACCGACGCCCCCGACGCCATGGCCTACCTGGTCGCCTACATCCGCGCCGACCACGCCCACACCATCCGCACCTACCTCGACGCCCTCGCCGACTCCGCGGCCGGACCGGCCGAGACCCGCACCCGCGACCAGCTCCGCGCCGACGTCCTGACCGACACCTTCACCCTCCTCCTCACCCGCGGCCTGGACCTGGACGGGCGCGCACTGCCCCGCCGCCACGGCCGCCACCCCCACATCCAGGTCACCATCCCCGCCGGGACCCTCCTGGGCCTGGGCGAGCACCCCGCCCACCTCGCCGGGTACGGCCCCATCCCCGCCGACCTCGCCCGCACCATCGCCGCCGACGGGACCTGGCGGGCCCTGTTCACCGACCCCGACACCGGCGAGTACCACCACCTCTCCACCCGCGCCTACCGCCCCGGCGCGGACCTGACCCGCCACATCATCGCCCGCGACGTCACCTGCACCTTCCCCGGCTGCCGCCAACCCGCCTACCGCACCGACCTCGACCACATCGACCCCCACGACCCCACCCGCACCAGCGACCCCACCACCGCGGACCAGACCTGCCAGGACAACCTCCACTCCCTGTGCCGACGCCACCACAACCTCAAGACCACCGGCACCTGGACCGTCACCCGCGACCCCCACACCGCCACCATCACCTGGACCTCCCCCACCGGCCACACCTACACCCGCCACCCCACCCGACCACCCGGCCCCCCACCCACCGGCGACCCGCCCTACTGACAGATACTCGAGCGCGCCTCGCACCGTCACCTGCGCTCCGTCCGCCAGATCCCACGTCGTCGCGCACCACCCGGGCCAGACCGGGGCGAGCCACGCCAGCCACGCCGACGCGCCCACCAACCACGAAGGCCCTCCGACGCTCACGCGTCGGAGGGCCTCTCGGGTAACGGGGTACTTCTCAGCCGGGTAGTTCTCAGCGGGGTACTTCTCAGCCGGGTAGTTCTCAGCCGGGTAGTTCTCAGCGGGGTACTTCTCAGCGGGTACTTCTCGTCGCTGTACCTCTCAGCGCTGCGGCCGCCACAGGACGAGGGCGCCGCCGCTGCTGGTGCTCACCCGGCGCACGCGGGTGCCCCGCGGGACCGCCACGACGTCCCCGGACGGCCCGGCCGCGAAGATGCGGTTGCCGGGCTCGGCGAACGCCCGCAGGTGCTCCACCTGGGCCCGCGTCCGCTCGAGCTCGCGCTCGAGGTCGAGGATCCGCTTGATGCCGGCAAGGTTGATCCCCTCCTCCTGGCTGAGCCGCTGGATCTCGCGGAGCACGGCGACGTCACGGAAGGTGTAGCGCCGCCCGCGCCCGCGGGTCCGCCGAGGCTCCACGAGCCCGAGCCGGTCGTACTGGCGCAAGGTCTGCGGATGCATGCCGGCCAGGCCCGCCGCGACGGAGATGGTGAGCACCGGGGCGTCCTCACGCGCACCTTCGAACACCGAACCACCTCCTCCTGTCTGCGACCCGCCTGGCAGCTCCGGACCGTCTCACGGGCGCGCTACTGCGCGGCCATCTCCGCGAGTCCCACCCGCGGGTTGGCCCCGCCGTTCGCATCTGCGAACGCCTTGACGGCGTCCCGGGCAGCCGAGGACAGCTTGTTCGGGACGACGACGTTGACGGTGACGAGCAGGTCGCCGTCGAAGCCCTTGGGCACGTCGACACCCTTGCGCCGGACCCGGAGGGTGCGCCCGGACGGCGTGCCGGCCGGGATCTTCACCTTGACGGTGCTGCCGTCGAGGGTGGGCACCTCGATCGTCGCGCCGAGCGCGGCCTCGTCGAACGTGATCGGGACGTTCATGCGCACGTTCTTGCCGTCGATCGCGAAGACGGGGTGCGGCTCGACGTGCACGGTGACGATGAGGTCGCCGGCCTCCCCGCCGCTGGCGCCGGGTCGGCCCCTGCCGCGGATGCGGATCCGCTGACCGTCGTGGACGCCGGGCGGGATCCGGGTGTTGACCTGCCGGCCGTCGACCGTCAGCTGGACGGTCGATCCGGTGAGCGCCTGCCGGAACGGGAGCGTCGCGTTCGCGACGACGTCGGCCCCCCGCTGGGGGCGACGCCGGGACCCGAACCCGGAGGAGCCGGCCCCGAACATCCCCGAGAGGATGTCCTCGAAGCCCTGGGTGCTCTGAGCACCACCGGCAGGCCCCTGGGTGCTGTAGCGCACCCGGGACCCGCCCGGCGCACCCTGCCCGAACATCGACCCGAAGAGGTCCTCGAACCCGGCGGTGCCGCCGCCACCGGAGGAGCCCGCCGAGAACCTGGCGCCGCCCCCCGCCATCGCCCGCAGCGCGTCGTACTGCTTGCGCTGCTCCGGATCGGACAGCACGGCGTAGGCCTCGCCCACGGACTTGAACCGCTCCTCGGCCTGGGCGTTGTCAGGGTTGTGGTCCGGGTGGTGCTGGCGAGCCAGCTTGCGGTAGGCCTTCTTGATCGCGTCGGCGTCGGCGTCCTTCGCGACGCCGAGGATGGCGTAGAAGTCCTTCTCCAGCCAGTCCTGTCCGGTCATCCCGCCTCACCTCCTCGATCGTGCGGTGCCGCGGCGGTCGCCCGCCGCGGCACCTGGGCCGTCCTGCTCACGCGGGGCTGCTGACCGCCACGCGAGCGGCCCGCAGCACCCTGTCACCGGCACGGTAGCCCGGCTGGAGAACCTGCGTGACCGTGGTGGCGCTCGCCTCGGCGTCCGTGCTGTGCATCAGCGCCTCGTGGACCTCGGGGTCGAACTCCTCACCCACCTGCCCGTAGCGCTCGACCGCGAAGCGCTGGGCGAGCGCGGTCTCGAGCTTCTCGGCGATGGCGGCGAACGGCCCCGTCAGGTCCCCGTGCTGACGAGCGAGCTCGATCTCGTCGAGCACCCCCAGCAACGACTCCACGACCTCGTTGACACCGGCCTGCCGCTGCGCGGCCGCGTCGGCCTTGGACCGGCGGACGTAGCTGTTGTACTCCTGCTGGACGTTGTAGACCTCGGCGCTGCGCCGGGCGAGCTGGTCGGCCAGGTCGAGGGCCTCCGCCCTGGCCTTGCCCAGCTCGTCCTCACCCGCCGCCTCGTCGCCAGGACCTGCGGCGTCGGCTGCGGCGGCTCCCACAGCGTCGGCTGCCAGGCCGGCGGGGGCGGCGGCGTCCGCCGCCGCGTCCCGCCTCCTACCGGTCTCCGGATCGATCCGTCGCTTGTCCGTGACGTGCGGCTTGTCGGCTGCCTCGTCGGGCGTGGCGTCGTGTGGGGGGGCGTCGGGGGGCGTCACTTGGTCTCCTCGTCGTCGACGATCTCGGCGTCGACGACGTCGTCGTCGGCCGCCTTGGCAGTGTCGTCGAAGCCGGGCGCACCCTGCGGGCCGCCGGCGGGCGCACCCTCGGAGGCCTGCTGGGCGTAGAGCGCCTCACCGATCTTCTGGCTCTTGGTCGTCAGGTCCGCCTGCGCGGTCTTGACGGCCTCGACGTCGTCGCCCTCGAGCGCCTTCTTCAGGGCGTCGACGGCGCCGCGCACCTCCGTGGAGACCTCCTCGGGGAGCTTGTCGGCGTTGTCCGTCAGGAGCTTCTCCGTGGAGTAGACCTGCTGCTCGGCGGTGTTGCGCAGCTCGGCCTCCTCGCGGCGCTTGTGGTCCTCGGCAGCGTGCGCCTCGGCCTCCTTGACCATGCGGTCGATCTCGTCCTTGGGCAGTGCCGAGCCGCCGGTGATGGTCATCGACTGCTCCTTGCCCGTGCCACGGTCCTTGGCGGAGACGTGGACGATGCCGTTGGCGTCGATGTCGAAGGTGACCTCGATCTGGGGCATGCCGCGCGGTGCCGGGGCGATCCCGGTCAGCTCGAACGTGCCCAGCGGCTTGTTGTCCCGCGCGAAGTCGCGCTCACCCTGGAAGACCTGGATGAGCACGCTCGGCTGGTTGTCCTCAGCGGTGGAGAAGACCTCCGAGCGCTTGGTCGGGATGGCCGTGTTGCGCTCGATGAGCTTGGTCATCACCCCGCCCTTGGTCTCGATGCCCAGGGACAGCGGCGTGACGTCGATGAGGAGGACGTCCTTGCGGTCCCCCTTGATGACGCCGGCCTGGAGGGCGGCGCCGACGGCGACGACCTCGTCCGGGTTCACACCCTTGTTGGGCTCCTTGCCGCCGGTCAGCTCCTTGACGACCTCCGTCACGGCCGGCATGCGGGTCGAGCCACCGACGAGGACGACGTGGTCGATGTCGGACAGGGAGATCCCGGCGTCCTTGATGACGTTGTGGAACGGCTGCTTGGTGCGCTCGAGCAGGTCCTTGGTCATCTCCTCGAACGCGGCCCGGGTGAGCTTCTCGTCGAGGTGGATGGGCCCGGCCTCGCTCATGGAGAGGTACTGCAGGGAGATGTTGGTGCTCGTCGCCGAGGAGAGCTCCTTCTTCGCCTGCTCGGCGGCCTCACGCAGACGCTGCAGGGCGATCTTGTCCTTGGACAGGTCGACGCCGTCCTTGTTCTTGACCTGCTTGACCAGCCAGTCGACGATCCGCTGGTCCCAGTCGTCGCCACCGAGGCGGTTGTCGCCGTTGGTCGCGCGGACCTGGATGGTGGAGAAGTCGTCCTCGTCCTTGCCGACCTCCAGGAGGGAGACGTCGAACGTCCCGCCACCGAGGTCGAAGACGAGGATGAGCTCGTCCTCCTTGCCCTTCTCCAGGCCGTAGGCCAGCGCGGCCGCAGTGGGCTCGTTGACGATGCGCAGCACGTTGAGTCCCGCGATCTGGCCGGCGTCCTTCGTGGCCTGACGCTCGGCGTCGTTGAAGTAGGCGGGGACGGTGATGACGGCGTCGGTCACCGGCTCGCCCAGGTAGGACTCGGCGTCCTTCTTGAGCTTGCCGAGGATCCGCGCGGAGATCTCCTGCGGCGTGTACTTCTTGTCGTCGATCTCCTTGGACCAGTCGGTGCCCATGTGGCGCTTCACCGAGGCGGTGGTCCGGTCGACGTTGGTCACCGCCTGGCGCTTGGCGACCTCACCGACCAGCACCTCGCCGGACTTGCTGAAGGCGACCACCGACGGGGTGGTGCGGGCACCCTCGGCGTTCGCGATGACGGTGGGCTCGCCACCCTCGAGGACGGCGACCACCGAGTTGGTGGTGCCCAGGTCGATTCCGACCGCTCGTGCCATGTGCGTTCGCTCCTTCGTCGTGGGCCGGCACGGGTCGCCGGCTCCATGTTGAGTCGTATGCACTCAAGTTTCCCCCACCATCCGGTCATGTCAACTCGGCCGTGACGAACTTGAGTCTGTCAGGCTCAACTACCGACCGGCTGTTGTTGTTCCCACCCCCGGGAGCTGTCTTCGGCACAGCGGATCGGGGGGCGGGCACCCGGCCGGCCCGAGCGGCTCGCTACCGTGTGGTTCATGCCGCTGCTGGGACCTGCCCACCCGCTTCCGGCCCGGCCGGCTCGCGTCCTCGTCGCCGGCACCTCCGGAGCGGGCAAGACGAGCACCGCCCGTCGCATCGCCGAGCGGCTGGGGGTCCAGCACGTGGAGATCGACGCGCTCTACCACGGGCCCGGCTGGACGCCGCGGCCGACCTTCGAGGCCGACGTGCAGCGCTTCGTCGCCGAGCCGTCCTGGGTGACGGAGTGGCAGTACGCCTCCGTCCGTGCGGCCCTGGCGGAACGCGCAGACCTTCTCGTCTGGGTGGACCTGCCCCGCGCACGGGTCATGCAGCAGGTCGTCGTGCGCACGGTCGTCCGGCGGCGACGTCGGCAGGAGCTGTGGAACGGGAACGTCGAGCCACCGCTGTGGACGATCCTCACCGACCGCGAGCACATCGTGCGGTGGGCCTGGACGACCCACCGCAAGACCGCCGCGCGCGTCGCGGACCTCCGGCGCCGGCGACCGGACCTCCCGGTCGTGCGCCTTCGCAGCTGGCCGGAGATCGAGCACTGGATTTCCGGGCCGATGACCAGGCTGCCCGCGGGAGGCGCGAGCGGGCGAGGGGCGACCGATCTGGCGACGTGAGCCCGGCCGGCGCCGCGAGCCCGGCCGGTACCGACGAGCCCGGCACGGGACCTCCGTACCTGCCGGCCCGCGCGCGGGAGGTTGAAGAAGTAGTAGATGTCGAACGCGGTGCCCATCCAGGTCGCCAGCATCCCGTCACCGGTCGCGACGAGCGCGACCTGCTCCGCCGGGCCGGCCTCGCCGTACGCGCGGGCGAGGGTGAGCATCTCGACCGGTCGCGGTGAGGCCATGTAGGCGGCCATCCCGAGGACGCCGAGACCCAGCGCCACCACGACGGCGGACCGGCTCACCTGCCACAGCACGACGGCGAGCGCGAGGTAGAGCAGGAACGCGAGGAGGTTGCTCACCACGTAGAGCATGTCGAGCGCGAGGACACCACGGACCGGGTTGTCGAGGAGCACCTCGAAGAGCCCCACGGTGGACTCCGGTGGGGGCCGACCAGGTAGATGCCGACCTGCACGAGGATGAGCGCCACGCTCGCCAGCGCCACCCAGGCGCCGGTGACGAGCAGTCCCGACCAGGGGAAGAGGTCGTTGCGGACCCCCGCTCGTCCAGGGCAACCATCGGTCCTCCGATCCCGGCCGCGGACCTCACGACCCGGCTGCGGCGTCATCCGACCGCGTTGCACGCCTCCGGTCAGCGTCCCTCGACGCTCCCCGTCCTTGCCGTGCTGATGTACCGGAGCAGCGTCTTCGGTCGGCCGACGGCGGTGTGGGGCCTCGTGGCCGCGTCGCTCATGGCCGTCCCGTCGAACTTCGGCACGGTCGGCCTGGTGTTCGCCATGGCGTCCCTGGTGCCCTGGGCCGTGTTCGCGGTGCTCGTCGCACGTCGTCTGCTCGAGCTGGCTCGACCGCCCAGCTCTCGGCCCATCGGACGCTGACCGGTCCTGGGAGCGGCAACGAGGACCCCGCACGGCGGCGGCGCCCGCACGCTCCCGCATCCCTTGCAGGACCCTCACATCTGCCCCACCGACTCAGCACGCCGCCGCTCCTAGGCTCAGGACCATGGAGCACGCCGCGAGACTTCTCGTCGTCGAGGACGACCCCACGATCAACCAGGCACTCACCGACCGCCTGGTGGCCGAGGGCTTCGACGTCGTCCAGGCCCACGACGGCCCGGGCGCGGTGGCGGCCTTCGAGCGGGACGCCCCGGACCTCGTCGTCCTCGACGTCATGCTGCCGGGCTTCGACGGCATCGAGGTCTGCCGCCGGATTCAGGCCGTCCGCCCCGTCCCGGTGCTCATGCTCACCGCCCGCGTGGAGGAGACCGACGTCCTCGTCGGCCTCGCGGTCGGCGCCGACGACTACGTCACGAAGCCGTTCCGGCAGCGGGAGGTCGTCGCACGCATCCGCGCCCTGCTCCGGCGCGTCGAGCGGGCGCGGGAGCTCGCGGCCGTCGGCGCACCACGCGTGGAGCTCGGCGAGGTCACCCTGGACCGCGCCGCCCGCCGTGTGTGGGTGCGCGGCGCGGAGGTGCACCTCGCCCCCCTCGAGTTCGACCTGCTCGCCACCCTCGCCGCCGAGCCCGGCGTCGTCCGCACCCGGGAGGACCTCATGCGCGAGGTGTGGGGCTGGGCCGACGCGCGGGGCACCCGGACCCTCGACACCCACGTCCGGGCCCTGCGCACGAAGATCGGCCCCGAACGCGTGCGCACGGTCCACGGCGTCGGCTACGCGGTCGAGCTGCGATGACCACCGACCCCGCCGGGCGCCCGCTGGACGCCGTCGGCTCCATCAAGCTCAAGATCGGCCTGCTGGTCGGCCTCAGCGTGGTCGCGGCCGCGCTCGTCGCCGAGATCGGCAACCGCGCCGGCGCCCCGCTGTGGATGACCCTGCCGGTGACCGTCGCCGCCGCGCTCGGCGTCACCCAGGCCCTCGCCCGGGGCATGACCGCGCCCCTGCGCGAGATGACCGCCGCCGCGGCCCGTATGGCCACCGGCGACTACTCGCTGCGCGTCACGGACACCTCCGCCGACGAGGTGGGCCGGCTGGCCCGTGCCTTCAACACCATGGCGGTCGACCTGGCGACGGCGGACCACCAGCGCCGCCGCCTCGTCGCCACGGTCTCGCACGAGCTGCGCACCCCCCTGACCGCGCAGCGCGCGCTCCTGGAGAACCTCGTCGACGGGGTCGTCCGGCCCGACGACGTCGCCCTGGCCAGCGCGCTCGCGCAGGCCGAGCGCCTCAGCGACCTGGTGGGCGACCTGCTCGACATCACCCGCGTCGACGGGACGGCCGACCTCGACCTCGCGCCCGTTCGCGTGTCGGACCTGGTCGCGGGCGCCGTCGCCGAGGCGCGGCTCGCCCGCGACGTCCGGTACGTCACGCAGGTCCGGCCGGAGGACCTCACGGTCACCGGCGACGCGGGCCGCCTCGCCCAGGTCGTCGCGAACCTCCTCGACAACGCCGCACGCCACTCCCCCGCCGGCGCCACCGTCACCGTCCTCGCGTCCGCCGACGGCCCGGAGCGGTGGTCCCTCGAGGTGCGCGACGAGGGCCCGGGCATCGCCGACGGCGACGAGGAGCGGATCTTCCGCTTCGGCGCCGCGGCCGGCGACGGCGGAGGCGGCACGGGCCTGGGCCTGGCGATCGCCAGCTGGGTGTGCGAGCTGCACGGCGGGTCCATCGCCGTGGTGCCGCCCGCCCCCGGGTCGACCGGCGCCCGCGTCCGGGCAGTCCTGCCTCGCCGACCGGGTCGCGTGGCCGGCCCCACCTCCCCGCCCGTCGCCCACGCACCCGGTGCCACCCACCCCACCCCCGAGGAGAGACCCATGAGCACCGAGCACGCCGTGCCCGCCCTGCCGCCCGCCGCCGCGGCGACGAACCGGCCGCCGTCCGCGGTCGACGGCGTCCTCCGCGAGATCTGGCCCGAGTCCGGTCCCGCGACGGCGACGACGCCGTTCCTCGCCTCCCTCGCCGTCGGCGCGCTGGGGGCGGTCGTCCTCCCGGAGCGCAACCTCGGCCTCGGCGCCCTCGTGGTGCTCCTCCTCGGCGGCGCCGTCATCCTCCTCGTCTCCCCTCGACGCACTCGCCCCTGGACGGTGCTCTCGGCCGCGCTGGCCGTCGGGCTCGGGTCGTTCGTCGTCCTCCGCGCCGCGGAGTGGCTGGCCGTGCTCTCCCTGCTCGTCGTCGCCCTGCTGGTCACGACGGCCCTGACGGACGCGCGCCGCCTCACCGCGGTCCTCGCCGGGGCGCTCGCGTGGCCCCTGTCCGGCCTGCGGGGCCTGCCCCTGCTCAGCCGGACGGCGTCCGCCCTCTCGCGGCACCGCATGCTCTGGCCGGTGCTGCGCACCGCCGCGGTCTCCCTCGTCGCGCTCGTCGTCTTCGGCGGTCTGTTCGCCTCCGGCGACGCGATCTTCGGCTCGTGGGTCTCGCCGCTGGTCCCGGACCTCGCGTGGGACTCGATCATCCTGCGCGCGTTCGTCCTCGTCCTCGTCGGCGGCGTCGTGCTGGCCGGGGCGTACCTCTCGCTCAACCCGCCGCGGGTGGAGACCCTCGCGCCGCCGGCGCCGCGGCCGGTGCGCGCCTGGGAGTGGCTGGTCCCGGTCGGCCTCGTCGTCGCGGTGTTCGCCGTGTTCGTGGTGGCGCAGGCCTCGGCGATGTGGGGCGGTCACGACTACGTGCGCCGCGTGACGGGGATGAGCTACGCCGACTACGTCCACCAGGGCTTCGGCCAGCTGACGGTCGCCACGACGCTCACCCTGCTCACCGTCGCGCTCACCGTGCGCCGCGCACCCCGGACGACGCCGCGGGACCGGCTCCTGCTCCGCGTGGTGCTGGGGCTCCTGCTCACGCTCACCCTCGTCGTCGTCGCCTCCGCGCTCTTCCGCATGTCCGTCTACCAGGACGCCTTCGGCTTCACCGTGCTCCGCGTCCTCGTCGACGCCTTCGAGCTGTGGCTGGGCCTGGTCGTCGTCCTCGTCATGGTGGCCGGGATCCGATGGTCCGGGTGGTGGCTCCCGCGCGCCGCGCTGGTCTCCGCCGCGGTCTTCCTGCTGGTGGTCGGGGCCGTCAACCCCGAGGCGTGGGTGGCGCGCCAGAACATCGAGCGCTTCGAGACGACCGGCAAGGTCGACGTCGACTACCTCGCCTCGCTCGGCCCGGACGCGACGCCCGTGGTCCTCGAGGGGCTGCCGGCGGGCCTGGCGGCCTGCGTGGTGGAGCGGCAGTCGCCGCCCGACGCCGACGACCCGCTCTCGTGGAACCTGGGCAGGACCCGCGCCGCCGAGGCCCTCGAGGCGGCGCCGGCGGACGCGCGCTGCCCCTGACCGGGCGGGCGGGGTCGCCCCGGGAGCGGGCGGGGCGCCCCGGGCGGGCGCGCCGCGGCCGCACCGGCGTGGGTTACCGCACCGGCCCGTGTCCGGCTACCGTGCGGGAACGGCCGGACCCGCGCAGCGCGACGGCGTCGCGGCCACCCCCCCCGTGACCCCGAGCGAGGAGCAGCCCCATGGGACGCATCGCCGTCAACCTGTTCACCACCCTCGACGGCTCGGCCGAGCACCCGGACCGGTGGCACGGCCCGTACTTCGACGAGGCCATGGGCCAGGCGGTCGACCGTCACACGAGCCGGTGCGAGTCCTACCTCATGGGCCGCGTCCTGTACGACCAGTGGTCCCGCTACTGGCCGGACAACGACAGCGACGACTTCGCCGACTTCATCAACCCGGTGCCCAAGTACGTCCTCTCCACCACCCTCAGCGACCCGGCGTGGGCGGGCACGACGGTCGTGCGCAACCTCGGCCAGCTGCGCGAGCTGCGTGAGCGGACCCCGGGCACCATCGGCATGTCGGGGAGCCTGACGACGGTGCGCTCGCTCCTCGGCGCAGGGCTCCTCGACGAGCTCGACCTCCTCGTCGACCCGGTCGTCGTCTCGGGCGAGCGCCGCTGGACCGACGGCGTCGAGCACACCCCGCTCGAGCTCATCTCCTCCGAGACGCTCCCCACGGGGGTCGTGCACCTCGTCTACCGGCCCACGGCGCCCCAGGCACCGGCCACCGTCGTGCGGTAGGCCGCCGCCCGTCCGCTACAGGCCCAGGGCCCGCTCGACGTACCGCAGCGCGACGGCGGGGTCGACGCCGAGGTGGCGCACCCGCTCGGCGTAGGCCGTCGCCGCCTCCTGCGCCTGACGTCCGGCCGCGTCGCCCTGGGCGCTGACGAAGGAGCCGTGGCGGCCCCGGGTCTCGATGAACCCGTCCGCCTCGAGCTCGCGGTAGGCCCGGGCGACGGTGTTCGTGGCGAGGGCCAGCTCCGCCGCGAGGGTGCGGACGGTGGGCAGCCGCGTGCCCGCGGCGAGGGTGCCGGAGGTGATGTCCGCGGCGAGGCGGGTGCGCAGCTGCTCGAACGGCGGCACGTCGGAGGCGGGGTCGATGACGACGTCCATGGGCCGAGTCAAGCACGCACGCGGCGGCGCACCACCAGGTGGGTGACCACGCCGACGGCGAGCAGGACCCCGGCGAAGGCCCACACGCGGGCCGACTGCTGGGTGAGCAGGACGGCGCAGGAGACCAGGGCCAGCACCGGCAGGACCACAGGGGCGCGGAAGTGCTCGTGCTCCACCCGGTCGCGCCGCAGGACCAGCACGGCGAGGTTGGTGCTGATGAACACCAGGAGCAGCAGCATCACCACCGTCTCGGCGAGCACGGCGAGGTCGCCCACGAGGGTGAGCGCGACGGCGAGCGCCGTGGTCACCGCGATGGCGACCCACGGCGTCCGGCGGTGGGGCAGGACCCGGGTGAGCGGGGCGGGGAGGAGCCCCTCGTCGGCCATCCCGTAGGCCAGCCGGCTGGCCATGATCATCGTCAGCAGGGCGCCGTTGGCGACCGCGACCAGCGCGATCGCGCTGAAGGCCCACGCGGGCACCCCGGCGCCGGTTGCCTCGACGACGTCGAGGAGCGGGCTGGAGGAGCCGGCGAGCTCGCCGGGCTCCATGACGACGGCGGAGCCGAGGCCGACCAGGGCGTAGACGACCCCCGCGACGAGCAGCGCCCCGAAGAGTGCGCGGGGGTAGACCCGGCTGACGTCCTGGACCTCCTCGGCGACGTTGGCCGAGACCTCGAACCCCACGAAGGAGTAGAACGCGATGAGCGCCCCGCCGAGCACGGCCGCCCCCGCGGAGACCCCGGGCGGGGTCTGGAGGATGCGGCCCGCGTCGCCCTGGCCCCCGCCGACGGCCACGGCGACGACGACGACCACCAGGACCAGGCCCGAGACCTCGACGAGGGTCATCACCACGTTGGAGCGGACGGACTCCTTGATGCCGCGGGCGTTGAGCAGCGCGAGGAGCACGAGGAACACCGGGGCGGCGACGACCGCCGGGACGTCGACGAACGTGGCGAGGTAGTCGCCCGCGAAGGCGATCGAGAGCCCGGCCGCGCTCGTCACACCGGCGGCCAGCATCGAGAAGCCCACGAGGTAGGAGACGAGGGGGCGCCGGAAGGCCCGCTGGGCGAAGACCGCGGCTCCCCCGGCCCGCGGGTACTTCGTCACGAGCTCGGCGTAGCTGGCGGCGGTCAACATGGCCATCGCCAGCGCGAGGAGCAGCGGCGCCCACATGGCGCCGCCCGGCTCCTCCGCCAGGACCCCCACCAGGGCGTAGATGCCGGCGCCGAGGACGTCCCCGAGGATGAACAGGAACAGCAGGGGCGGGGTGATGCCGCGCCGGAGGCGCGCGGGGGCGGCGGTGTCGGTGGCCATCGGGCAAGCGTGGGGCCGCCGTCCGGGCCCGGCAACCGGGGGCAGCCCGCCTACCGCGCCCCGCGCAGCGGCTGGATCTCCGGGAACGACCAGAGCCGGTCGGGCAGCGGCCGGACGAGGCGGACGCGCGGCTCCTCGGCCCGCACGACGTGCCGGGCCAGGTGGTCCACGACGTGCTCGGTGACGTCGACGGCGCCGGCCGCACCCGGCCCACCGGCCGCACCGGGCCCGTCGAGCGCGGCCCCCGCGCGGCCCAGCACCGTCACCTCGCCGCCGTCGATGCCCCCCACCTTGTCCGGCACCCTCGGGTACCAGTACCCGGCCAGGGTGTAGGTGGCACCCGGCTCGAGGTCCGACCAGTCACCGTCGCCGCGGCGGACCTGCACCGCCGAGACGCGCGAGCCCTTGTCGGCGAAGACGTCCAGGGCGTAGCGCACGCCGGCGTACGCGTGGACCCAGCCACCGGTCCAGCGGAACGGGTCCGGGTTGAAGGTCCCGTCGGCCGAGTCCTCCAGGGACCGCCGGAGCTGCTCGCCGGTGACGGTCGTCCGGGCGAGCTGGGCCCCCACCGGGAGGTAGTGGTAGAGGTCCTCGAGCCGGACCGGCCCGGGCGCGACGTGGGTGCCGTACCGGAAGCCGCGCAGGTGGCCCACATCGGTCCCGGCCACCTCGCAAATCGCGGCCGAGAGGAAGTCGTGCGAGGTGCCCTCGACCGCGGCCGGGTACCCCTCCCCGCAGAAGCCCGAGCGGTGCAGCCCCACCTCGGTCCGGCCGACGACGTCGTCGATCGGCCGGTCGAGCACCGCGCCGTTGAGGGGGTTGACGTGGGGGCGGAACGCCGGCCCGGCGAGGAAGGGCGCCCGGACCTCGTCCACCAGCCGCGCGACACCGCGGTCCGGTGCCGTCCCGGCGTCGACGGTGTGGAGGCGGTAGCGGTGGCCCGTGACCCGTCCGCCCTCGACCGTGACGTCCAGCCGGGCCAGCCGGGTGCCGTCCTGACCGACCTCGGAGACCAGCGCCCCGGTCGACGTCACGACGCAGTCACGGGTCTCCTCGTGCATGTCGGAGGACAGGACGACGTCGATGCCGGGGTTCACCTCGGCGATGAGGACGTTCTTGGCCAGGCCGAACTCCGAGACGAGGACGACGAGGTCGACGCCCTCCTCCTCCCGCAGGGTGCGCACATGCGCCGGGACCTCGTGGCCGTCGTCGGTGAACTCGATGCCCTCGGTCACCCAGGGACCGAGGGCGTTGACGGCCCGCTCGCTCGACAGCCCCACCACACCCACCCGCAGGCCCGCCACCTCGGTCACGAGGTACGGCGGCAGGAGGAGGTCGCGGGTGCCGGCGTGGTAGACGTTCGCGGCGACGGCGCCCCACCGCGTGCGCGAGGGACCGGAGCCCGTGCCGGGCCCGAACAGCTCGAGGAAGCGCTCCTTGCCGTAGAGGTAGTCCCAGTTGCCCGGGGCGAAGAGGTCCACGCCCAGGCGGTCGACGACGTCGACGAGCGCCTGTCCCCGGGTGAAGAGGGCCTCGGCGCTGCCCTGGATGGTGTCGCCGGTGTTGGCGAGCAGGCTGGCAGGCCGCTCGGCGCGGATCTGCGCGACCATTGCGGCGAGGTGGGCGAGGCCGCCCTCAGCGCGGCCGGTGCCGTCGCCGCGGACGTTCGGGCGCGGGACCAGGTGTCCGTGGAGGTCGCCGATGTGGACGATGGTCAGCTCGGCCATGGGAGATCCTCTGCTCGCGTACCCCGCCGGGTATCGGCGGCGCGTCGAGCGTAGGCAGAGGAGCGGGCAGGTGCACCGTGAACGCCCCTCAGCGGTGCCCGGGCCGCCGCCGACCTCTCGGGTCGCCGCGACGTCGCGCCCCGGTCTTCCCTTCGCCTGCCGGACGGCCCCCGCCGGACTGCCGGCCGCCGGCCGCCGCGGCCCGCCCGCCGCCCTGCGGTGCAGCCGCACCCCGCGAGCTGCGCTCGGTGCGACCACGGACGACGCCGACGAACTCCTCGATGCGCGGGTCGTCGTCGCCCTCGCGCCAGGCGAGCCCGATCCGGGAGCCGGCCACGCCGGTCACGGGCCGGTGGACGACGTCCTTGCGGTGGTGGAGCCGGGCGAGCGACATGGGGACCACCACGACGCCCGCACCGGAGGCGACCACCTCGACGGCTTCCCCGAGGCTCATCGGGGGGACGGGCACCCGGGTGCCGTGGCGGACCTCGTCGGCGACCGCCCACCACTCCGGGATCTCGTCGGCGCCCTGGAGCAGGTGCTCCCCGGCGAGGTCGGCGACGTCGACCTCCTCGAAGGCCGCGACCGGGTGGTCCCTGGCGACGACGACGACCGGCACCTCCTCGTAGAGGGGGATGACGTGCAGCCCGGCGCGGTCCACCGGCAGCCGCACGAAGCACATGTCCGCGGTGCCCTCGCGCAGGCACCTGATCTGGTCGGCCACGTCCACGGGGCCGGCGTCCAGGTCGGCGCCGGGGCGTCGCCGGCTCCACGTGCGCAGCCACCTGTCCGGGCTCACCCCGGGGACGAACCGGATGCGGAAGGCCTGCGTCATGGTCCCCCGTTCGCCTGGCCGCCGGAGCGGCGACCTCGCCAGGCTAGCGGCACCGCGGTCCGGCCCCCAACGCCTAGGCTTGCCAGTCATGAGCACCCCGAAGCCGCAGACCATGAAGCCCCAGACAGCCGCCCGCAAGCTCGGCGTCCTGCTCTCGGCGACGCCGGAGGAGTTCCGGGCCGGGGTGGTCAGCCGCGACGAGCTCAACGCGCTCCAGGCCGACCCGCCGGCGTGGCTCGCCGACCTGCGACGCAACGGCCCGCACCCGCGTCAGGAGGTCGCCCGGCGCCTGGGGGTCTCGACGTCGGGCCTCTCGCGCGGCGGTGTCGAGGAGCCGCTGACCACGGACGAGATCAAGGCCCTGCTCGACGAGATGCCGGTCTGGCTCCAGCGCGAGCGCGCCACCCAGGCGGACGTCCGGGCCGAGGAGGCCCGGCTCCGCTCGCGCGACCGGGCCCGCAGCTCCGACGACGACGACGCGCCCCGGTAGCCGGACGACCGGCCCGGCAGCCCGACGACGCCCAAGTTCCCGATGACGCCCCGGCAGCCGGACGACGCGCCCGGGCACCCGTACCTGGCTCAGCCGAGCTGCTGCCAGGCGAAGACCCCGATGGCCACGTCGATGGCGACCCCGGCGAGGAACCACGGGCTGAAGGTCAGGGCGATGAGCACCAGCGACGTCACGCTCGCCGCCACGGTCACGCCGGGCCACCAGAGGGCACCGACGATCCCACCGACGCCGGCGGCCACGAACAGCGTCGCCGCCAGCGCGGCTAGCCCCACGGCGAGCGCGCGGACGTTGCCCAGCGCCACCGAGCGACCGGGGTCGTAGGGCAGCTCCTCGCCGTTCGGTACCCACACCGCGAGGTGGAGCAGTCCGTGGGCGACGAGGAACGCCCCGAGCAGCCAGCCCATCAGTCGCCCTCGCCCGCCCGGTCGCGCTCGCGCATGGTGCCGGCCGCCGCCCAGGCCAGGACCGCCAGCCACGGCAGCGCCCAGCTCCACAGCCCCATCGCCAGCAGCCCGGCCTTGAAGGCCGCGATGCCGCCGAGCCCCACCAGACGACGGCGCGGGTCGGCCGAGAGCGCCAGGACACCCACGGCGGCCTCGTACCCCACCCCGACCGCCGTCGCCCACACCCGCGGGTGGGCGCCCATCGTCCGGCTCCACAGGTCCTGGAGGGCGTCGACCTGAGGGCTGAGCTCGGCGAACCAGGTGCCGAGCCCGGCGTAGACCCCGGGCCGGGCGACGACGAGCACGGCGTTGAGACCGGCGCCGGCGATCATCATCCCCCCGGCGACCCTCGCCACCCGTCGAGCGGCGAGGCTCCCCGTTCCGCTGCCGGCCCGCGAGCTCCCGCGGTACACCTGGGTCATCGCTGCCTCCCCCGCACCGTCGCGGGCCCGTCCCGCGGGCGCGGTCACACACCGTCCTACCGCCGCCGCCCCGGCCGCCGCGAGAGACCAAGGTCCGGCGACTACTCCCGGGCGCCCCGCGGCCGGTGCCCGCTGACGACCGAGACCCGGTTGTAGGAGTTGATGGTGACGGCGATCCAGACGACGAGGGAGAGCCGCTGCTCCCCGAGGACCGCCAGGACCCGGGCGTAGGTCTCGTCGTCGAGGTGCCCGCCTGCGGTCACCGCCTCGGCGACCTCGAGGGCGGCCTGCTCCACGTCGTCGAACAGCCCGCTCTCGCGCCAGGCCGGCAGGACCCCGATGCGCTGGACGTCCTCCCCGGCGTCGAGCGCCTGCCGGACGTGCAGGTCCAGGCACTGGGCGCAGCCGTTGATCTGGGACGAGCGCACGTTGACCAGCTCCATGAGCCGGCGCCCGACCCCCTGCCGCTCGGCGGCCATCCGCACCTGGACGACCGTGCCCGCGAGCGCCTTGGCGATGTTGGGGTGCTCCTTGTCGACCTGGACCCTCACGACGTCGCCAGGCCCTTCACGGCGGCCCGCTCGTCCTCGCTCGGCTCGTCGACGACGTCGGCCCAGCCGCCCGAGCGGCGGGCGAGGCGCTCGACGTACGGGCACACCGGCACGGCCCGCAGCCCCTCCTCGCGGGTGGCGTCCAGGGCGTGGCCGACGAGCCGCCCCGCCAGGCCCCGCCCGCCGTACTCCTCCCCCACCTCGGTGTGGAAGAAGATCCGCCGGCCGTCGCGGTCGACGAAGAGGGCGCGGCCGGCGGCGTCGCCGTCGACGGCGATCTCGAAGCGGTCGTGGCTCCTGGTGATGGTCTCCATGGCCCCATGGAACACGACGACGGCACGCGACGCTGCGCCGGGCGCGGCCCGGGTGTGCAATGGGGGCGGGAGGACAGCGTGGACTGGCTGACGGCACCGGACTACGACGTCGCGCGGATCGTCCTGCAGCGCGGGATCGCCGGCGTCTACCTCGTCGCCTTCGTCGCCGTCTGGCACCAGTTCCCGGCCCTGCTCGGCGAGCGCGGGCTCCTGCCGGTCCCCGAGCACCTGCGGCGCAGCGCCGGGCGGGCGGGCCCGACCCTGTTCCGGTGGCGCTACTCCGACCGGCTGCTGCGCGCCGTCGCGGTCACCGGGATCGTCCTGGCCGCGAGCGTCGTCGTCGGGCTGCCGCAGACCGGGCCGCCGTGGGTGCCGATGGTGGTGTTCCTGACCCTGTTCGGCCTCTACCTCTCGGTCGTCAACGTGGGTCAGGTGTTCTACGGGTTCGGCTGGGAGTCGCTGCTCCTCGAGGCCGGGTTCCTCGCCGCGTTCCTCGGCTCGGACGAGGTGGCCGCACCGGTCACGGTGATCTGGCTGTTCCGGTGGTTGGTGCTCCGCGTCGAGCTCGGCGCGGGCCTGATCAAGATGCGGGGCGACCCGTGCTGGCGCGACCTCACGTGCCTGTACCACCATCACGAGACCCAGCCGATGCCGGGCCCGCTCAGCTGGTTCTTCCACCACCTGCCCAGGCCCCTGCACAAGGTGGAGGTCGCCGCCAACCACGTCACCCAGCTCCTCGTGCCGTTCCTGCTCCTCGCGCCCCAGCCGGTCGCCACCGTGGCGGCGGGCGTCGTCGTGGTGACCCAGGGCTGGCTGGTGCTGTCGGGCAACTTCGCGTGGCTCAACTGGCTCACGATGATCCTGGCGTTCTCGGCCGTCGGCGACGGCGCCCTGTCCACCGTCGTGCCGGGGACCGCGGCCACCGACGCGCACGGCCCGCTCCCGGTGTGGTTCGGCGTCGTCGTCCTGGTGGTGACGGCCCTGCTCGTGGTCCTGAGCTGGTGGCCGGCCCGCAACCTGCTCTCGCCGCGGCAGGCCATGAACGCCTCGTTCAACCGCTGGCACCTCGTGGGCGCGTACGGCGCGTTCGGCTCCATCACCCGCCGGCGCGACGAGGTGGTCGTGGAGGGGACGGACGCCGCCGACCCGTTCGAGGCGGCGGGGTGGCGCGAGTACGTGTTCCGCGGAAAACCGGGGCCGACGGGCCGCCTGCCCCGGCAGTGGGCGCCGTACCACCTGCGCCTGGACTGGGGGATGTGGTTCCTGGCGCTGGGCTCACCCTCGCAGCACGTGTGGTTCACCCGGTTCCTCCAGCGCCTCCTCGAGGCGGACCCGGCCACGCTGCGGCTCCTCGCCGTCGACCCGTTCGACGGCGGGCGCCCGACGTGGGTGCGGGCGCGGGTGTTCCGCTACCGCTACTCCACGTGGGCGGAGCTGCGCCGCACCCGTCAGTGGTGGGTGCGGCGTGAGGTGGGGGTCCTCGTCGCCCCGGCGACCCTGGCGGACCTGCGCCGGCTGCGCTGACGGCGAACCCACCGGGCACGCCGGTGCCGGTGCCCGACCCCGGCCGCGCTCGTTAGGGTGGGGACGACGACGTGGAGGCCACGATGCTCCTTCCCCACCCGGCGGGGTCCGGACCCATCACGCGCATGGCCGACGGCACCATCAAGCAGGTCAGCCCGCTCACCGGTACCGAGGTCTGGACCGTCCCGGGCCGGGCGCACCGGCCCCTCGGCGTGGCCGCGAGCGACCCCGTCCCGCTGGACCCCGAGGCGCACGGGCGGCACTGCGCCTTCTGCCACCTGCGCTACCTCGACACCCCGCCCGAGAAGTCGCGCCTCGTCCGGTCGGGCACCACGTGGCAGACCCTGCGCGAGCTGCCCGCCCACGAGCTCACGCGCACCGTCGCCGAGTTCCGCCGGATCCCCAACCTCTTCGAGATCCTCTCCCTCGACTACTGGCACGTGAACTACGGCTACGAGGTGCCCGGGTCGGTCGCCGCCCGGACGCGGGCGTACCTCGCGGACGAGACCGGCCGGGCACACGTCCTGGCAGTCCTGCGGGCGCGCCTGCTCGCCGGCGGGCTCACGCCCGCACAGTGGGAGGCCATGAGCACGGACGAGCGCCTCGCGCACGCGAGCGGTCTGTTCGGCGGCGGGCACGACGTCGTCGTCGCCCGTCGGCACTTCGTCGACGGCGCCACCCACGACGACCAGCTCGCCGCCTCCGGCACGCTCACCCCCGAGGAGCACCACCGGTACACCGCGTTCACCGTCGAGACGATGCGCTCGCTGTACGCGGCCAACCGGTACGTCCGCTACGTCGCGGTGTTCCAGAACTGGCTCCGCCCGGCCGGCGCCTCGTTCGACCACCTGCACAAGCAGCTCGTGGCCATCGACGAGCGCGGGCGCCAGACGGAGATGGAGCTCGAGCGGCTGCGCACCAACCCCAACCTCTACAACGAGGTGGCGGTGAACTACGCCGGCTACGCGAACCTCGTCGTCGCGGAGAACGACCACGCGGTGGCGTTCGCGGGCTTCGGGCACCGCTACCCCACCCTCGAGGTGTACTCCAAGAGCCCGCGCAGCGAGCCCTGGGAGCAGACCGAGGAGGAGGTGCGCGGGATGTCGGACCTCCTGCACGCCTGCCACGCCGCCACGGGCACGCCCGTGCCGACCAACGAGGAGTGGCACCACCGGCCGGCCGACGTGGACATGGCGATGCCGTGGCGGGTCATGCTCAAGTGGCGGGTCTCGACCCTGGCCGGCTTCGAGGGCGGGACGAAGATCAACCTCAACACCATCGACCCGTACTCGCTGCGCGACATGGTCGTCCCGCGCCTCTACGCGCTGCGCGACGCCGGGGCGATCGCACCGGTGCGGATCGCCACCGAGTGCCCGTGCCGGCCCAACTCGCTGCACTACGGCCGCGGCGGCTTCTGAGCCGGGAGCCTCAGGCGCTGACGGTCGTCAGGAGCACCACCGCGTCGGTGACGGCGTCGACACCGTGCCGCGCGTGGGGCACCGGGGCGAGCGAGCCGGCCGTCAGCTCCAGATCCTGCGGTCCGCCGGTGAGCCGCACCGTGCCGAGCAGGACCTGGAGCGTGGCCGCTGCCGGCGCGTTGTGCTCGGCGATCTGCTCGCCGCCGCGCAGGGCGATGACGCTCTGGCGCAACGGCCCGTCGTTGGTGACGAGCAGGGCGCTGCGTCCTCGCGGCGAGGCGGTCGCGGCGGCCAGGTGCTCGGCCGCGAGGGCGGACAGGTCGGTCATGGTGCTCCTCGGTCTCGGGTGAGGACCATCGTCACACCCGCTGCCGCGCCGGCACCAGGGTGGCGAGCGCCGCGCCGAGGAGGAGCAGGCCCACGCACCACCACATGGCGGCGGTGTAGCCCGCCGCGAGGGCCGCGGGCCGCTCGTTGTCGTCCCCGCTGAGCCCGACGAGCGCCGGCAGGGCGGCGACGGCGAGGAGGCTCGCCGCGCGCGCCACGGCGTTGTTCACCCCGCTGGCGATACCGGCCCGCTCGTCGGGGACCGCGGCCAGGACCGTCGTCGTCAGGGGCGCGACCAGCAGCGTGATCCCCACCCCGAAGACCGTCATGCCGGGCAGGACGTCCCGGACGTAGGAGGGGTCGGCGGGGAGCCCGGCGAGCAGGGCCACCCCGGCGGCGGCGACGGCGGGTCCGGCGACCATGAGCGGCCGGGGCCCGGTGCGCGTGGCCAGCACGCCCACCCGGGCGGAGAACCCCAGCATGAGCAGCGTCAGCGGCACCGTCGAGAGCCCCGCGGCGAGCGGCGTGTACCCGCCGACCACCTGCAGCTGGAGGACGAGGAAGAACGCCACGGCGCCCAGGGCCCCGTACACGACGAACGTCACGACGTTCGAGGTGGTGAACGCCCGGCTGCGGAACAGGTCCGGCGGGAGCATGGCGGACGCCGTCCACCGCTCGGCGGCGACGAAGGCCGCCAGGGCGAGGACGCCGAGGACCGCCGCCGGCAGGCTGCGCTCGATGAGGGCGTAGGTGACCCCGGCGAGCCCGAGCACGCACAGCACGGCCCCGGCGACGTCGAAGTGCCGGGGGCGGGCGGGAACGGACTCCGGCACCGCCCGGGCCGCGAGGAGGACGAGGACGGCGAGAGGGAGGTTGACGAGGAAGACCCACCGCCAGGACAGCGTCTGGACGAGCCACCCACCCACCAGCGGGCCGAGCACCGTGGACACCCCGGCCCACGCCGACCAGATGCCGATGGCCCGGGCCCGGTCCTCGCGGGCGATCGTGCCCTGGACCAGCGCAAGGCTGCCGGGGGTGAGCAGCGCGCCGCCGACGCCCTGGAGGGCGCGGGCGGCCACGAGCTGGCCGGTGCTCTGCGCGAGCGCGCACGCGAGGGAGGCGACCGTGAACCAGACCACCCCGACGACGAAGACGCGTCGCCGGCCGTGACGGTCGCCGAGCGCGCCGCCCACGAGGATGAGCGAGGCGAGGGTGAGCATGTAGGCGTTGACGACCCACTGCAGGCCCTCGACCCCGGCGCCCAGCTCGAGGCCGACCTGCCGCAGCGCGACGTTGACCACCGTGCCGTCGAGGAAGGCCATCCCGGAGCCCAGCACGGCGGCGACGACGGTCCGGCGCCCGGGGTCCGAGCGCAGCGCGACGGTCTCGCCCACGTCCGCCATGGTCCCAGGTGCGGGGAGTGGGCGGAAGCGGGTGCCGGGGGTCCGTGTCGGGGTCAGGTGGTACGGATGGCCCATGACAAGCACCATCGGGGCCATCGCCGTCGACGCCCACGACCCGTCGCTCGTGGCCCGCTTCTGGGCCGCCGCCCTCGGGTGGGAGGTGGTGGAGTCCTCGCCCGAGATCGTGAGCATCGCCCCGGCCGGCGGCGGCGCGGGGATCGACGTCATCGCCGTGCCCGAGCCCAAGACGGTGAAGAACCGCCTCCACCTCGACCTGCGCGCCGACGGCACCACGCGGGCGGCGGAGGTCCAGCGGCTCCTCGCGCTCGGCGCCCGCCGGGCCGACGTGGGCCAGGGCCCGGACGTCTCCTGGGTCGTCCTCGCGGACCCGGAGGGCAACGAGTTCTGCGTCCTGTCCCGCTCGGTCCAGGACGTCGCCGCGGAGGAGCGCGGCGAGACCGCCCAGGACGCCGGCGACGCCGGGGACGGCGGTGTCACCGACCAGGGCTAGCCTGCCCGGGTGGAGGTCCTGCTCGCCGCCGACCTGGGCGGCACCCGCCTCACGGTCGTTCCGGACGGGCACGGACCGGTGCCGGTCGGCGGACCGGCGGTCCTCGACGCCGAGGGGCTCCCGGCCGCGGTGCGCGCCCTGGAGCGCGAGCGGCCCCGGTGGGTCTGGGCGGACACGGCCGCGACCTACCCGGCGCTGCTGCGCGCGGGCGTCCGGGTCGAGCGCTGTCACGACCTTCGGCTGTGCCACGCGATCCTGCGGGGAGCCGGGGCGCTGCCGTCCCAGGAGTCGCCGTGGGACGGCGTCGCCGCGACCGGGCCGGACCCCGACGCCGCCACCCTGTTCGACGACGCCGCCGCGGCGGTGGGCGTCGAGGAGGTCCTCGCCGAGCACCGTCGCCAGCAGGTCGCCCTCGCCGGGACCGACGGCTGCCTCCGGCTGCTCCTCGCTGCGGAGTCCGCCGGGGCGCTCGTCGCCGCCGAGATGACCCACGACGGGCTTCCCTTCGACCCCGCCCGCCACGACGAGATGCTCACCGCCGTCCTGGGCCCACGCCCCGGGCCGGGCGCCCGGCCCGCCAACCTTGAGGCGCTCGCCGGGCAGGTGCGGGAGCTCCTCGGCGCCCCGACCCTCAACCCGGACTCGCCCACCGACCTGCGCCACGCCCTGCGCGGGGCCGGCCTGGAGGTCCGCACCACCCGCAAGCACGAGCTCGCGGCCCTCGACCACCCCGCCGTCGCGCCGCTGCTGGAGTACAAGAGGCTCGCCCGCCTGCTCGCCGCGAACGGCTGGACGTGGATGGAGGCGTGGGTGGCTCCGCCCGACGCGCCCGGGCGCCGCGCACGGTTCCGGCCCGCGTACGTGCCCGGTGGCGTCGTCACGGGCCGGTGGGCGGCCCGTGGCGGCGGGGCGCTGCAGCTCCCGCACCAGGTGCGGGGCTCGGTGGTGGCCGACCCGGGCTGGCGCCTCGTGGTCGCCGACGCCGCCCAGCTCGAGCCGCGGGTGCTGGCCGCAATGTCGCGCGACGAGGCCATGGCCCGCGCCAGCCGCGCCGGTGACCTCTACCAGGCGCTCGTCGACGAGGGCGTGGCCGAGACGCGCGCCGGCGCCAAGGTGGCGATGCTCGGCGCGCTGTACGGGGCCACGACCGGTGAGGCCGGGCTGCTCATGCCCCGGCTCCAGCGCACCTACCCCCGCGCGACCCGGGTGGTGGAGGAGGCCGCGCGCTCCGGCGAGCGTGGCGACGTCGTGCGCACCTGGCTCGGGCGCACCTCTCCGGCCCCGCCCCCGCAGTGGCACCGCGTGCAGCGCCGGGCGAGCGAGGGCGACGCCGACGACGCCGACCGGCGCCGTGCCGGTGCCGTCGCCCGCGACTGGGGGCGCTTCACCCGCAACTTCGTCGTCCAGGGCACGGCCGCCGAGTGGGCGCTGGCCTGGCTGGCGGAGCTGCGGCTGCGGCTGCGGCGCATCGACGGCGGGGCCCCGCACCTCGTCTTCTTCCTCCACGACGAGGTGGTGGTGCACAGTCCCGAGGCCGCCGCGGACGAGGTCGCCGCGGCGGTGCGCGCCGCCGCGACCGCGGCCGGCCGGCTGCTGTTCGGGGACTTCCCGGTCGACTTCGCCCTGGACGTCACCGTCGTGGGCTCCTACGACGAGGCGGTCTGAGGGACGACGGCGACGCCGTCCGGGTCCATCCGCACCTGGACCTGGGCGCCGACCTCCGTGGCGGTGGTGACGGCGGTGGCCCGCTCGCCCCCGGGCAGGGCGACGTCGACCTCCGTGCGGCCGCGGACGAACCGGGTCGCGAGGACCGGGACCACGACGTCGTCGCCCCCGGCCCACCCCTCGCCGGTGACGACGTGGAGGGCGGCGGGACCCAGGCCGACCAGCACGTGACCGTGCGGGGCCGCGGGACCCGGGGCCTCACCGGGCGCGGCGGCGGGGAGCGGGACCTCGCCCAGCCCGGTCCGGACGACCGCGCCGCGGACCTGCCCGGGAAGGAAGGGTCCGTAGCCGAGGAACCCGGCCACCTCCTGGTTCACCGGCCGGCGCCACAGCCGGGCCGGGCGGTCCACCTGCACCAGGCGCCCGTCCACCATGACCGCCACCCGGTCGGCCACGGTGAAGGCCTCGTCGTGGTCGTGCGTGACGTACAGGGCGGTGGTGCCGGTGGCGCGGAGGATGTCGTGGAGCTCGCCGGTGAGCCGTTCGCGCAGGCCGCGGTCGAGCGCCGACAGCGGCTCGTCGAGCAGGAGCAGCGCCGGCGCGGGCGCGAGGGCGCGGGCCAGGGCCACACGCTGGGCCTGCCCGCCGGACAGGGTCGCCACCGACCGGTCGCCGTACCCGGCCAGGCCGACCAGCTCGAGGAGCTCGGCGACCCGCTCGGCGCGGCGGGCCCGCGGCAGGCCGTCGAGGCCGTAGCCGACGTTGCCCGCCACCGTGCGGTGCGGGAAGAGCTGGCCCTCCTGGAACATCAGGCCGAAGCCGCGCCGGTGGACCGGTACGCCCGTGACGTCCTGGCCGGCCCAGGTGATGTCACCGGCCGCCACGGGCTCGAGACCGGCCACGGCGCGCAGGAGGGACGACTTGCCCGACCCCGAAGGACCCAGGAGGGCCACGACCTCGCGGGCCGCGACGTCGAGGTCCACCGCGTCGACCGCCGTGGTGGCGACGTACCGCACCACCACCCCGCGCAGCCGCAGGCCGGTGGGATCGCCTTCGCCGTCCTTGCCCGTCACGACGGGGTCGCCACCGCCGTCCTCGGCCGTCACCACGGGGTCGCCTCCGCCGTGCGGAGCCGTTCGGCGAGCGCCATGACGGAGGCGGTGAGCACCGCCAGCACCACCGCCGCCGCCATGGCCATGCCGTAGCTCTCCGCGCCGGGGCGGCCGATGAGCCGGAAGATCACCACCGGGAGGGTGGGCCGGTCGGGCCGGGCGAGGAACGACGTCGCCCCGAACTCCCCGAGGGAGATGGCGAAGGCGAACCCGACCGCCAGGCCGAGGGAGCGCACGAGGAACGGCCCCTCGACGGTGGCCAGCACGCGGGCCGGGCCGGCGCCGAGCGTGGCCGCGGCCTCGCGCAGCCGCGGGTCGATCGCCCGCAGCACCGGCAGGACGGTGCGCACGACCATCGGCACGGCGACGACGGCCTGCGCGACGGGCACGAGGACGAGGGAGGAGCGCAGGTCCAGCGGGGGCCGGTCGAGGGTGATGAGGAAGCCGAACCCGACCGTGACGGCCGAGACCCCCAGCGGCAGCATGAACAGGGCGTCGAGGACGCCGACGGCGCGGCGTCCCGACCGCGAGCGCGGCCGACGGGAGACGACGAGGGCCACCAGGGTGCCGACGACGACGGCGAGGACGGTGGCGTCGACGGCCACGCGCACGGAGTTCGCGGTCGCCTCCCACACCGTGACGCTCAGCGTGCCGGGCCCGCCCGTGGTGCCGAGGTTGACGTAGTTCTCCAGGCCCCACCCCCCGCCGGGGGTGCGGAAGGACCGCACGAGGAGGCCGAGCAGCGGCAGCGCCAGGAGCCCGGCGACGACGACCGCGGTGACCCCGGCGGGCAGGAGGTCCGGCCCGGGCCGCCACCGCCCGCGAGGGTCCCGCTCGAGGACCCGGAGGGGGTGGGCCGCCGCCGCGGCGGCGCCCAGCCGCAGCGCACGCTCCTGGCCGGCGCGGGTGCGGGCGGCCACCCCCAGGGCGAGCGCGACGACGAGGAGCTGGACGACCGAGAGGACCGCGGCGGCCCGCAGGTCGAGGAACTGGGTGGTCTGGACCCAGATCTCGGTCTCGATCGTGCCGAACCTCAGACCGCCGAGGACGAGCACCACCCCGAACGCGGTCGCGCAGAACAGGAACACCACCGACGCCGCGGACGCGATCGCCGGGGCCAGGGCGGGCAGGGTGACCGTGCGCAGCGCCCGGGCCGGCGAGGCGCCCAGCGCTCGGGCGGCCTGCTCGGCGCGCGGGTCCAGACGCTCCCACATCCCCCCGACCGTGCGCACGACGACGGCGTAGTTGAAGAACACCAGGGCCAGGACGATCGCGGCGAAGGTGCCGTCGAGGCCGAGGAACCCCAGCGGGCCGCCCTCGGCGAGCAGCGACCGGAAGGCCACGCCGACGACGACGGTGGGCAGGACGAACGGGACGGTGACGAACGCCCGGAGCGCGGCGCGGCCGGGGAAGCGGGTGCGGTAGAGAAGGTAGGCGCCGGGGACGCCCAGGAGCAGGGAGCCGGCCGTGCCGAGCGCCGCCTGGGCGAGGGTGAGGCCGAGGATGCGCCACGTGCGGGGCCGGGAGAAGACCTCCGCGAACCCGCCGAGGTCGACCCCGCCGTCGGCGACGAAGCCCCGGCCCACCAGGGCCAGGACCGGCCAGGCGAAGAACACCGCGAGGAACGCCAGCGGCACGGCGGCCGCGAGCGCCCAGAGGGGTCCCGCCCAGGTCGGGCGCGTCGTCGTCACCTCAGCCGATCACGATCTCGGTCCAGGCGGCGATCCAGTCCTCGCGCTCGGCGGCGATCTGCTCGGCGGGCACGTCGTGCGGCTCCTCGGCCAGGGGTGCGTACGCGGCCCAGGCCTCGGGAAGCGCGACGTCGGTGTCGACGGGGTACATGAACATCTGGCCGGGGATGTCGGCCTGGACGTCGGCGGAGACGAGGAAGTCGACGAAGGCGCGCGCGCCCTCGACGTTCTGCGCCCCGGCGATGACCCCGGCGTGCTCGACCTGGCGGAAGCAGGTCTCGAGCAGGGCCCCGGTGCGCGGGTCGCCGCCGCCGGCGGTGACCTCCGCCGCCGGGGAGGACGCGTAGGACAGCACGAGCGGGCGCAGGCCCGCACCCTCCGAGCCGGAGAAGTCGACGTAGTACGCGTCGGACCAGCCCTCGACGACCTTGACGCCGTTGTCGGCCAGGTCGGCCCAGTAGTCCTGCCAGCCGTCCCCGAAGGCGCCGACGGTGGCGGCGAGGAAGGCCAGGCCCGGCGAGGACGTGGCGGGGTTGGTGACGACGAGGAGGTCGCGGTAGGCGGGGTCGGCGAGGTCCTCCAGCGTGACCGGCTCGGGCAGCCCGGCGTCGGCGAACCACTGGTGGTCGACGTTGACGCACACGTCGCCGACGTCGACCGGGGTGAGCGCCTCGTCGAGGACGTACTCCCCGGCCGAGTCCGGCAGGTCCGGCGAGGTGTAGGGCTCAAGGACCCCGGCGTCGACCGCGCGGGCCGCGAAGGTGTTGTCGATGCCGTAGACGACGTCGCCCAGCGGGGAGTCCTTCGTCAGGACGAGCTGGTTGACCAGCGCGCCGCCGTCGCCCGGGGCGACGAAGGTGAGGGTGTACCCCGTCTCGGCCTCGAACTGGGCGAGCAGGTCCTCGCTCAGCGCGAAGGAGTCGTGCGTGACGACGGTGACCTCCCCGCCGTCGCCTGCCTCGTCGTCCCCGCCGCCCCCGGTGAGGCTGCAGCCGGCGAGGGTCAGTGCCAGGGCGCCGAGCGCCGCGGCGGTGCGGGTGGGTGTAGTGCTCATCGGTCCTCCTCGGTCAAGGAGGGCCCGCGCCGCCCGCGGACGCCGGCGGCGCGGGGAGAAGCTCGACTTCCTTCGCCGGTGCTAGCCGGTGCAGGTTCGAGGGTCTGCGGCTGGCCGCACTCTCAGCGCCCCCGGTGGGCGCTCCCCTGTCGTTCGCGAAGGAGCCTAGCACCGCGCGGTCCGCGCCCGGCGGGGTGCCCGTGGGCACCGGCGCCCGGGACGCACCGGCAGCCCTCCGGGCCGGGACCGCTAGACCTTGTCCACCCGCTTCTCGACCGGCCCGCCGTAGAACTTGCTCGCCCCACGCATGGCGTAGTGGCGCATGAGCCCCAGGATCGCGCCGGAGACCACGGTGAAGGCGATGACCTCCCAGACCCGCACACCCGGGTCGTCCTCGTCCGTGGGCGGCTCGTGGCCGGTGACGAGCTTCCAGCCCACGTCCACGATCTTGTTGGTGGCCACGCCCGCCGCGAGCACCGCCCCGGTGCTGACGATCTTCCAGCCGATGTCCATGCGTCTCTCCCGTTCCTCGACGATGTCCCCGATCATGCCCGACCGGTGGCCTCGGCGCCGACCCGGGCGAGCCTCCTACCGGTCCACCACCCGCTCGTCCGCCTCCGCCTCCCGCGCGTCCTCGGTGCGCCGGCGGGACGCGCGCAGGTCCTCGGTGAGCTCGTCGACGACGAGGCCGGCGCCGTCGACCTTGCCCGTGCGGTACCCGGCGCGCCCGACCATGTGCGCCGAGATCGGCGCGGTGATGAGCTGGAAGGCCACGACGAGCACGAGCGTCCAGACCAGGACCGGCTCACGGACGGACAGGGCCACCCCGCCGAGCATGAGCACCAGGCCGAGGACCTGGGGCTTGGTGGCGGCGTGCATGCGTGAGAGGAGGTCCTTGAGGAAGTACACCGCGTAGGCCGCAACGAGCGTGAGGGCGCTGCCCAGGACCAGCAGGACCGCCCCGGCGACGTCGGCGCCGTTCTCCCAGGTCATCGCTCCTGCCTCCCGTCGTGCCCGACGTCGCCCTCGGGGGTCTCCTCGGCCGGCAGCGGCGCGGTGCCCTCGCCGCCCCCCGTGGCGTTGACCGTGCCGTCCTCGGTCATGTCGGCCCGGTCCGGCGCCGTCGGCGCCGTGGCGGTGGCGGCTGGCGCGTCAGGGTCGTGGACGGGGGGCGCCTCGTCGTCGTCGCTGGCGCGCTGCTGGGCCAGGACGGCGCGCAGCTCCTCCCGGGTGAGGATCCGGGCCTCCTCCGCCCGGTCGACGGCGACGAAGCGGGCGAGCGTGACCGCACCGACGAACCCGACGACGGCGAGGACGAGCAGCACCGGGACGAGGTCGGTGCGGTCGGTCACCGCGGTGACGAGCGCGACCGACCCGAGGGTGGCCGCGGTGACGACGTCGAGGCCGACGGCGCGGTCGAGCATCGACGGGCCCCGCTCGATCCGCACGAGGGCGAGCAGGCCCGCCAGGCCCAGCGCGACCGAGCAGAGGACGTAGACGACGATCATCGCGCCTCCCCCTCGGCCAGCCGGCCCCGGCGCGGGGACGAGCCCGGGACGTACCCGGCGTCGGTGAGCTGGTCACGGGAGGCGAACGCGCGCAGCAGCCGCTCCTCCTGCTCCAGGACCGACCGGTGCGCCCGCTCGAGGCCGCCGGCGAGGTCGACGTCGAAGACGTGGATGTACAGGGTGCCGGTGAGCCTGTGCGCCTCGACGACGATCGAGCCCGGCACGAGGGAGACCATGCCCGAGGTGGCGGCGAGGTAGGTGTCCGAGTGCGAGCGCAGCCGGACGCGGATGACGGCCCCGGTGGGCTGGCGCCGGCGCAGCACCATCCACGCGATCTGGGCGGAGGCGAGCGCGACGTCGACGGCGAAGCGCACGACCAGGCGCAGCACCCCGAGGGGCCGGAACCTCCCGTCGAACGGCGCCCGGGGCAGGGGTGCCACCCACGTCACGAGGAGCGCCACGAGCAGCCCGGCCACCGCGTTCGCCATCGTGATGTCGCCCCACAGGAGCACCCACACCCCGGTCAGCCACGCCAGCGCACCCCAGGAGGTGCGCGGGCGCAGGCGGGGTCGGCGCGGCACGGCGCGGGTGGGCGCGGAGGCGTCGGCGTTCACGAGGCCTCCTCCGTGGCGGTGGGCAGGGGCGCGTCCTCGGGCTCGTCCTCGGCGTCCTCACGCCGCTCGCCCTCCTGCGCCACGTCCGAGGACTCGCCGGTGCCCCGCTCGAAGTCCGGCAGGACGGCGGTGATGTAGGGCGTGCGCGAGCGCAGGTCGGCGGCGGCGCGGTCGGTGTAGCCGTACAGCGGCCCCGCCACGACGGCGAGGAAGAGGGAGAGGACGACCATCCCGGCGGCGGGCAGGACCATGCCGCGCGGCGTCGTGGTCTCGGGCAGCGGCTGGGGCGCCTCCTGCCAGAACGCCATGTTCCACGCCTTGGTGATGGCGTAGAGGGTCAGCAGCGAGGTGACGAGCCCGCCGGCGATGAGGGCGTAGGACATGCCCCCGCCCTCCGCGGCCGCCGCCTGGACGAGGCCCGCCTTGCCGAGGAAGCCGGTCATCGGGGGGATCCCGGCCAGGTTCATCGCCGGCACGAAGTACAGCACCGCCAGGAGCGGCGCCGCCTTGGCCAAGGACCCCAGGCGCACCAGCGAGGTGGTGCCGCCGCGCCGCTCGATGAGTCCGGCGATGAGGAACAGGGAGGTCTGGACCGTGATGTGGTGGGTGACGTAGAAGATGGCGGCCGAGAGGCCGGCCTCGCTGCTGGTCGCGATCCCCCAGATCATGAACCCGATGTGGGAGACGAGGGTGAAGGAGAGCAGACGCTTGATGTCCTCCTGCGCCACTGCGCCGAGGATGCCCACCACCATCGTCGCCAGCGCCGCCCACTTGAGGAGCTCGTCGAGCTGGCCACCGGGGAACAGGAGCACCTGGGTGCGGATGACGGCGTAGACGCCGACCTTGGTCAGCAGGCCCGCGAAGACCGCCGTCACCGGGGCCGGGGCCGTCGGGTAGGAGTCCGGCAGCCACGCCGAGAGGGGGAAGATGGCCGCCTTGATCCCGAACGCCACGAGCAGCATGAGCTGGAGCACCGTCTGGGTCCCCGGGGCGATCTCGGGCAGCCGGATCGCCAGCTGAGCGAGGTTCACCGTGCCCACCGCGGCGTAGACCAGCGCGATCGCGGTGAGGAAGACGATCGAGCTCACGAGCGAGACGACGACGTAGATCGTCCCCGCGCGGATCCGTTCACGGGTGCCCGAGAGGGTGATGAGCACGAAGCTGGAGACGAGGAGGATCTCGAACCCGACGTAGAGGTTGAACAGGTCCCCGGCGAGGAAGGCGTTGGACACCCCGGCCGACAGGACGAGGAAGGTCGGGTGGTAGATCGCCACCGGGGCGCCCTCGTCCCCGTCGGCGATGCCCTGCGCGAGGGAGTACAGGAGCACCCCGAGGGTGACGGCGACGGAGACGACCAGCAGCAGCGCGGCGAGGCGGTCACCCACCAGGGCGATGCCCACGGGTGCGGCCCAGCTCCCGACGTCGAGGACGACGGGGCCGTCGTTGACGTGGACGAGCAGCACCACGGTGACGGCGAGGACGACGGTGAGGGTGGTGACCGAGACGATGACCTGGACCTTCGGGTGGCGCGCCAGCGCCAGCGCGAAACCGGCGCCGATGAGCGGCAGGACCACGGGCAGGGCGACGAGCCAGGTCATCGGGCCTCCTCGTCGTCGGCCGCGAGCGCGGGGGCGTGGTGCCCGCGCGAGGCGTGCTCGCTGCCCAGGACGGCCGTCTCGTCCCGGGTGGCCGCGGCGTCCTCCGCGAGGGTGGAGCCGACGTCGTCGGTCGCGCGGGCGGAGAGCTCGTCGCGGGCCGCTCTGCGGGCGATACGGCGGTCCTCGAGGTCGTCCTGGACCTCGTCGTGACCGTTGAGCTGCCAGGAGCGGTAGGCCATGGCCAGGAGGAACGCGGTCATCCCCAGGGTGATGACGATCGCGGTGAGGACCATCGCCTGGGGCAGGGGGTCGGACATGTCCTCGGTCGCGGTGTCACCGATGAGCGGCGGGCCGCCCGCGCGGCCGCCGGCGATGAGCATGAGGACGTTGATGCCGTTGGAGATGAGCGCCACCCCGACGATGACCCGCGAGAGCGAGCGCTCGAGGATGAGGTACACGCCGGTGCCCACGAGCACCGCGACGAGTACGACCAGGGCCGCGGAGGGTGTCATCTCGATCATCGCTGCCCCCTCGGGAGCGCGTCAGGGACCTCGGCGCGGTCGTCCCGGGCCGGCAGGGCGTCGTCGGCGAGCTGGGACGGGTCGTCGTAGGCGACGTCGGGGGCCTGGTTGCCCTCGATCTCGCCCTGCCGGTCGACCTCGGCCCCCAGCGAACGCAGGATGTCCAGGACGAGCCCGATGACCACCAGGTAGACCCCCATGTCGAAGAAGAGTGCCGTCGCCAGTTTCACGGGGCCGAAGACCGGCAGGACGACGTCCACGATCGTCGTCTCCAGGACCGTCCCACCGAGGAGCAGGGGCACCGCCCCGGCGCCGGCGGAGAGGAAGAGCCCGCCGCCCAGGAGCAGTCCGGGGTGGACCGGGGCGGCCTCACCCAGCTCGTACCGACCGCCCGCGAGGTAGCGCACGATGAGCGCCGTCCCCGCGACGAGGCCGCCGGCGAAGCCGCCGCCGGGGGCGTTGTGACCGGAGAACAGCAGGAACAGGGAGAAGACGATGAGCGTGTGGAAGACGAGTCGGGTGCCGACCTCGAAGATCACCGAGCGGCGCTGCGGGGCGAGGGTGGCGTCGCCCGCGAGCCAGGTGCGCCCGCGCCCGGGAGCCCGGACCTGCGCGGCCCCGGCCCCGGGGCGGCGCAGCTCGGCCGCCGGGTCGGGCCGTCCACCGCCCCACACGGCCGGGGCGCCGGGGGCGCGGCCCTCGGAGCGCAGGTTGCGGGGGCGGTCGATGCGGCCGCTCCGGGCGCGCAGGAAGATCAGCGACGCCACACCGGTCGCGGCCACGACGACGACGGAGATCTCGCCCATGGTGTCCCACGCGCGGATGTCGACGAGGGTGACGTTGACGATGTTCTTGCCGTAGCCGAACTCGAACGCCTCGGCGGGGAAGTCCACCGAGACGGGCTCGTGGATCCGCGCGCCGGCGGCGAGCACCCCGAGCCCCGCCACGGTCACCCCGGCCAGGACGGCCACCCCGGCCCGCCACCACCGTGACGCTACGAGCGGGCGGTTGGAGAAGTAGGCCGGCAGACGGCGCAGCACGAGGACGAAGACGACGAGGGTGACCGTCTCGACGAGGACCTGGGTCAGGGCGAGGTCCGGGGCGCCGTGGAGCTCGAAGAGCAGGGCGACGCCGTACCCGGCCACGCCGAGCAGGACGACCGCCTTGAGGCGGCGGCGGGCTCGGGCGGCCAGCACGGACGCGACGGCGACGACGACGGCCACCACGGCCTGCAGCGGGTTGTCCCAGGGCCGCAGCCCCTCGGGCCAGGTGTCGCCGCCGAGCAGGGCGGCCCCGCCGGCGAGCGTGATCGTGGTGAGGAGGATGATCGACAGGTACGCCGGCAGCGAGCCGCGCTGGGTCCAGGCGGTGACATCGGCCGCGACGTTGTCCAGGGCCCGCAGGAGCCGCCGGTAGGCCCCCTCGGCGCCCTCGAGGTCGCGGAAGGAGCGCTGGAGGCGCTCCACCGGGCCCCGCGCGAGGAACAGTGCCAGGCCGGTGGCGAGGATGGCGGCCGTGGTCAGCAGCGGCACGCCCACCCCGCCCCACAGGGTCAGGTGGCCCTCCTCGCCGGGGTAGGTCCCCGCGTGCGGGGCGAGGTGACGCTCGACCAGCCCGGGCACCAGACCCACGACGACGCCGGCGACCGCCAGCAGCACCGGCGCCGCCATGATGAGCCGGGAGGTCTTCTGCGGCTCCGCCGCCTCGACGCCGGGCTTGTCGGCGAAAGCGCCCCACCACAGGCGCAGCGAGTACGCCACGGTCAGGGCCGACCCGGCGGCGATGCCCACGAGCACGACCCAGTCGATCGGTGCGCCGCGGTGGACGAGGCCCTCGAGCGCGGCCTCCTTGGCCACGTAGCCGGCCGTCGGGGGGAGGCCGGCCATCGACGCAGCGGCGAGCGCGCCGGCGGCCGCCAGGACGGGCGTGCGACGCCAGAGGCCGGAGATCTTGCGCAGGTCCCGCGTGCCCAGTGCCCAGTCCACCACGCCGACGACGAGGAACAGCGCGGACTTGAACAGGGCGTGCGCGAGCAGCATCGCCAGCCCGGCCAGGGCGACCGCTGCGTCGCCGTAACCCACGAGCATCATGACCAGCCCGAGCTGGGAGACGGTGCCGAACGCGAGGACGAGCTTGAGGTCGTACTGGCGCAGCGCCCGGTACCCGCCGATCACGAGGGTGGTGAGGCCCACCCCGACGACCGTCCAGCGCCACACCGGCAGCTCCGACAGGCCCGGGGCGAGCCGGGCGACGAGGTAGATGCCGGCCTTGACCATGGCGGCGGCGTGCAGGTAGGCGCTGACGGGGGTCGGCGCGGCCATCGCCGCCGGGAGCCAGAAGTGGAAGGGGACGAGCGCCGACTTCGTCACCGCGCCGAGCAGGACGAGGGCGACGGCGGTCGGCACCAGCGCCGGGTGGGCGCCGACCCCGAGCTCGCCGGCCGCGGCCGTCGCGACGAGCTCGCCGAGCCGGTAGGAGCCGCCGCGGCTCTCGCCGAGGATGATCAGGCCGGCGAGCATCGCCAGCCCGCCGAAGGTGGTGACCATGATCGCCTGCAGCGCGGCCCGCCGGGAGGACTGCCGGTCGTGGTAGTGCCCGATGAGCAGGAAGGAGGTGACAGTGGTCAGCTCCCAGAACACGTAGAGCATGAGCGTGTCGTCGGTGGTGACCAGGCCCAGCATCGAGCCGGCGAACGCGACGAACACCCCGGCGAAGCGGCCCAGCGCGTGCGCGGACCGGGAGAAGTAGGCCGCCGAGTAGACCAGCACGAGCGCGCCGACCCCGCCCACGACGAGGGTCATCAGCCACGAGAGCGTGTCCAGCCGGAACGCGAGCTCGAGCTGCAGGCTCGGCACCCACGCGACCACCTGCTCGGGGTGGTCACCCGCCAGCACCCGGCCGGACACGGCCGCCGCCCACACGGCCGCCGACGCGGGTGCCGCGGCGAGGACGAGGAACGCGCGCCGGCCGAGCCAGGCCACGAGCGGGGGCGCGAGCAGCGCGGCGACCAGGTGGATCGCCAGCAGCTGCAGCATGGCCGCTCCCCGGAGTCGTGTGCGGTCAAGAACGAACCCGTGCCGGCCGTCGCACCGTTCGGGGCAGGGGGAGGGTTCCTGGGCGAGTTTATCAATTCTTGAACAACCCCGGTGCGCGGCGGTGCGCCCTGTCACGCTCTGCGGGCGCGCGGGCAGGCGTCCGCGGGGCGGCCGTTACGGCCTCCGGCGGTACCGTGGGCCCAGCCCACCGGAAGGACCCCTCGTTGCTGCAGACGATCTCCCTCGTGGTCGTGGTCCTCGCCACGGTGGCCGGCGTGGCGCTCTTCGCCCGCGGCGCCTCGTCGATCGTGCGTCAGGTCCGGGTCGGTCGGCCCGCTCCCGGGCGACTGTCCCCGGCCGGCCGGCGGGCGCGGACCCTCGTGCGCGAGGTCCTCGGGCACGGCCACTTCCGCCAGCGCCCCGCCGTCCGGGCGGCGCACTGGCTGGTCATGGTCTCCTTCCCGCTGCTGTTCCTCACCCTCGTCACCGGCTACGGGCAGGTGGTCGACCCCGCGTTCGCGCTGCCGCTGCTGGGCCACCTCCCGCCCTGGGAGTGGCTGGTCGAGGCCTTCGCGTGGCTCGGCCTGGCCGGGATCGTCCTCCTGACCGGGGTGCGGCTGCGCCGGCGCCCGCGCGCAGGGGAGCCGCTGCCCGAGCGCCGGCGCTCGAGGTTCTTCGGCTCGACGCGGTGGCAGGCCTACTTCGTCGAGGCGGTCATCGCCGTCGTCGTCGTGTGCGTCCTGGCCCTGCGGGTGCTCGAGTACGCCTACTACGCCGGCGAGCCGGACCTGGCCCAGCTCGCGACGCCGCTGCACTTCCCCCTCACCGCGTGGCTGGGCGAGCCGCTGGTGGGGACGGGGCAGGCAGCGCTCGCCGACGCCATCACCGTCGTCTCGGCGGTGAAGATCGTCGTGTCCATGAGCTGGATGGTGGTCATCGGGCTGCAGCCGTCCATGGGGGTGGCGTGGCACCGGTTCCTCGCCGTCGTCAACGTCTACGCCCGGCGCGAGCCCGACGGCGGCCCGGCCCTGGGACCTGCGCAGCCCCTGCTCGTCGGCGGTGCCCCGCTCGACGTCGCCGCCCTGGACGACCTGCCGGAGGACGCCACGCTCGGCGTGGGGCACGTCGAGGAGTTCACCTGGAAGGGCCTGCTCGACTTCTCCACCTGCACCGAGTGCGGCCGCTGCCAGGACCAGTGCCCGGCCTGGAACACCGGCAAGCCCCTGTCCCCCAAGCTGTTCACCCTCGCCCTGCGCGACCACGCGAGCGCCGCCGCCCCGTTCCTGCGGGCCGCGGCGCCGGCCTCGGGACGTCCGGCCACGTCGGACGCCGCACCGACCGCGGCCTCCCCCGAGGAGATCGGTGCGGCTGCCCTCGCCGGCCGCGACGGCTTCCGGCCGCACTCCGGTGACGTCCTCGGCGCCCTCTCCGAGGCGGGCGCGACCGGTCCGGGCGGCGTCTCCGCCGTCCCGTCCGACCTCGTCCCGGACGTCATCGACCCCGACGTGCTGTGGGCCTGCACCACCTGCGGCGCCTGCGTGCACCAGTGCCCCGTGGACATCGAGCACGTGGACCACATCCTCGACCTGCGCCGTCACGAGGTTCTCATGGCGTCCGCCTTCCCGGCCGAGCTGGGCGGCATGTTCCGCAAGCTCGAGTCGAAGGGCAACCCGTGGGGGCTCGCGCCGCGCAAGCGGCTCGAGTGGGCCAAGGGCCTGCCGTTCGACGTCCCGGTCGTCGGCGCCGACGTCGAGAGCGCCGCCGAGGTGGACTACCTCTTCTGGGTGGGGTGCGCGGGCGCCTTCGAGGACAGGGCGCGCCGGACCACCCGGGCGGTCGCCGAGCTCCTCCACACGGCGGAGGTCAGCTTCGCCGTCCTCGGCGACAGCGAGACCTGCACCGGCGACCCCGCGCGGCGCTCGGGCAACGAGCTGCTGTTCCAGATGCTCGCCGCGCAGAACGTCGAGACCCTCGCCGAGGTCGGGGCCCGGCGCATCGTGGTGACCTGCGCGCACTGCTTCAACACCCTGGCCCGGGAGTACCCGCAGCTCGGCGGCCACTACGAGGTGGTCCACCACACCCAGCTCCTCGACCGGCTCGTGCGCGAGGGCCGGCTGACCCCGGTCGCACCGGCCGCGGGCGAGGCGAGCCGGACGGTGACCTACCACGACCCCTGCTACCTCGGCCGGCACAACCAGGTCTACGCGCCGCCACGCGAGCTGCTCGGCGCGGTCCCCGGCCTGTCGCTGACCGAGATGCCACGCTCGGGCGAGACGGCCATGTGCTGCGGCGGCGGTGGCGGACGCGTGTGGATGGAGGAGACCGTCGGCACGCGCATCTCCTCCGCGCGGGCGGGCGAGGCGGCGGCGACCGGCGCCACGGCGGTCGCGACCGCCTGCCCCTTCTGCACGACGATGCTCTCCGACGGTGCCGCCGCCAACGGCGACGACGTCGAGGTCCTCGACGTCGCACAGCTCCTGCTCGCGGCGGTTCGCCGGGGCGATCCAGCCCCCGCCGACTGACGGGGCTCACCGAGCCGGTGAGGTCCGGCCGCGCCACGCGCACCGCCGGAGCAACGCGCAGAGCCGGAGCAACGCGCAGAGCCGGAGCAACGCGCACGACCGGCGACGCGCACCGCCGCAACGCGCGAGCTGCGCCACGCCGCCGTACACCATGCGCCGGACCCATATCGCGCCAGAACCGCTTCGTACCTTGTTCACTTGGTGAAGTCTTTACTCGACTCGTCTCAGCGCCCCGGGAGTCCCACATCGGTTCCCCACGCCTGCGAGCGCGACATTTCGTTGGCAGACCGCCATTTCAGCCCTCAAACACGCACACTCAGGTTCTTGCGCGATGTCGCGTCACAGACGTTTCAGCGTGCGCGATCGGACGAACCGTCCAAGCATGGGAAGCAACGTCGCTGAAACCGAAGACGACGACCGTTGAAGGGACTGACCATGACGGACCAGTACGGCCGCCCCACGGAACCGCGCGACCCCCTCGGCAGCACCGGGATGCCCCCGGCGTACCCGCCGGCGCCTGCGGTCCCCGCGGCCACGACCACCTACGGCGAGACCACCGCCTACGGCACCGACGAGCCGGGCAAGAAGGACGCCGCCAAGCAGGAGGCGTCCGACGTCGCGCACCACGCCGGTCAGAGCGCCGGCGAGGTGAAGGACGTCGCCGCGGAGAAGACCCGCGAGACCGCCGACCAGGCGAAGGAGAAGGCCCAGGAGACGGCCGGCCAGGCGAAGGAGACGGCGCAGCAGACCGTCGCCGTCGCCAAGGACCAGGCGCGCCAGCTGTGGGACCAGAGCCGCGGAGAGCTCAGCCAGCAGGCCTCCGGCCAGCAGACGCGCCTGGCGAGCGGCCTCCGCTCCTTCTCCGGCGAGCTCACCGCCCTCGCCGACGGCAACGCCCAGACCGGGCTCGCCGCCGACCTCGCCCGCCAGGCCGGGGACTACCTCGAGAAGGCCGGACGCTGGTTCGAGGACCGCGAGCCCGAGGAGGTCCTCGCGGACGTCCAGTCGTACGCCCGTCGCCACCCGGGGACCTTCGTCGCGATCGCGGCGGGGCTGGGGCTGGTCGCCGGCCGCCTCGCGCGGAGCCTCAAGGACGCCGGGAACGACACCGACACCGGCGCCCGGCACGTGGTGACCCCGCGCAGCACCGAGGTCGACCCGCTCACCGGGGCCCGGGTCACCACCGACCCGTACACCTCCGAGACCACGACCGTCCCGGGCACCACCGCCGGGACGACCACGGAGTTCCCGGCGCACGGCACCCCGACGTCGGGGTCCACGAGCTCGACCTACGGGACGCCGAGCTACGGCTCGGGCGACCCGCTGGGGAGTGACGTCCGATGAGCACCGTCCCCGGACCCACGTCCGCCGTCCCCGCGAGCGACCCGGCGAACGCCTCCGTGGGCGAGATCATCGGCCGGGTGAGCGAGGACCTGTCCACGCTGATCCGCCAGGAGATGGCGCTCGCGAAGGCAGAGGCCGCGGAGTCGGCCAAGAAGGCCGGGAAGGGCGCCGGCCTGTTCGGCGGCGCGGGAGTCGCCGGGTACTTCGTCCTGCTGTTCCTCTCCCTGGCCCTGTGGTGGGGCCTGGGGGCACTGATCGGTGACGGCGGCGCCGAGCCCGCACTGGGCTGGTCCGGCCTGATCGTCGCCGTCCTCTGGGGGATCGTCGCCGCGGTCCTCGCCCTCCAGGGCAAGAAGAACGTCAAGCAGGTCGAGGGGCTCCCCCAGACGACCGACACGGTGAAGAAGATCCCGACCGCCCTCAAGGGACAGGAGCGATGATGACCAGCAACGACCCCGACCAGATCCGCGCCGATATCGAGCGGACCCGCGCCGACCTCTCGCAGAACGTCGACGCGCTCGGCGACAAGATGAGCCCCGGCCAGATCGCGCACCGCCAGGGCGAGAAGGTCAAGGACGCCGTCACCGGCGTCAAGGAGAAGGTCTTCGGCGCCGCCGACGACGCCTCCACCTCCGTCGGCGACCGGGCGAGCGGCCTGTCCGACAGCGCCCACCAGGTCGCCGGCTCCGCCAAGGCCGCCCCCGGGCAGGTCAAGGCCAAGGCCAAGGGCAACCCCCTCGCCGCCGGCGTCATCGCCTTCGGCGTAGGTCTGCTGGCCTCCTCGCTCATCCCCTCGACCCGCAAGGAGCGCGAGCTCGCCACGCAGGCCAAGGAGAGCGACGCCGTCCAGGGCGTCACCGAGGGGGCGAAGGGCCTGGCCAAGGAGATGGGCGAGAACCTCCGTGAGCCCGCCAAGGAGGCGGCCGAGCAGGTCAAGGGCACGGCCACCGAGGGCGCCCAGCAGGTCAAGGCGACCGCGACCGAGGGGGCCCAGGACGTCAAGGCCACCGCGACCGAGGGCGCCCAGCAGGTCAAGGGTGAGGCGGCCCACCAGAAGGACGCGGTGTCCGGCCATGCGCAGGACTCCGCCGGGACCGTCCGCGGGTACTGACCAGCACTCACCAGCACCGAGGCAGCACTGAGGAAGCACTGACCAGCTGACCAGCCTGACCGCACCACCGAAGGGGTCCCGGCCACCGGCCGGGACCCCTTCGGCGTGCCAGGGGCCACGCCCCGTCCGGTGCTCGCCAGGTCCGACTCACGCGTCCCGACAGCTCCACCCCGTCCGGCGCCCGCCCACTCAGCAGGTACCGGGTCGAGCCCGTGGTGACGAGCCCACTGACCCGACCCGCGAGGTACTCGCTCGGCCGTGCGCCACCGCGTCAGTCCCGACCGAGGTCCCCGGGTTCGACGAGGAAGCCGTCGTCGTCGCTGATCTCGCCGCCGGTGAGGGCGTGCAGCGCCAGGACGGTGCGCTCGATGAGGGCCCCGGCGCGAGCCCGCGCACGCCGCTGCCCGAGCGAGGGCCGGGCCGCGAACGCCTGCTCGGGGTGATGCGGACGCCACCGGACCTCGTAGGCGACGACACCGCCGTGCGCCCAGGGCGTCCCCCGCAGGACGACCGGCGGCTGCTGAAGGCCGCCCACCGCCACCTCGACGAGGTCCCCCTCGCCCAGGTGGGCGACGATGGCGTACCCCTCGAGCACCTGCAGACGCGCGAGCTCGTCGGGGATGTCGTCGAGCAGGGAGTGGACCTCCGGCAGGGTCTGGGTGAGCACCTGCAGGCAGACGTCGTGATCGAGCCAGACCGGCGCCAGCACGGTGAGGTCGACCGCGGCGTCGGCGTCGGGCACGACCACGGCGCCGGAGCCCGCCAGCCGCACCGCGCCACCGAGGCGCCGGGCGAAGGCGCGAAGGTGGCCCAGCGCCTCGGACTCGACCCCGTGCGGGACGCCCTCCGGGAAGGCGTCGAGCACCGGGTCGATCCCCCGCAGCTCCGGCGGCAGCGGTCCTCCGCGCTGCACCGGGCAGAGCAGGAGGTAGGCGTGGTCGGCCCAGGCAGGTAGGTCGAAGCCGCTGCGCAGGGCGCGGTCCAGACCCCAGGGACCGGTGAGCTGGACGCCGGCCTGGACGCGCAGCTGCGACGGCCCCGCCCAGCCGGCGTCCTCGTCCCGGGAGACGGCGAGCGCCTCGAGGTCGTCGGCGGTCACCTCCGCCGGCAGGACGAGGAGGTGGTGGGGGTCGGCGAGGCCGCGGTCGAGGGTGGGGCGGGCCGTCGTGTCGTCGGCCATCGGCTCAGCGCACCGGTGTGCGGTGGAAGTTCACGTGCGAGCGCGAGGCCGTCGGGCCGCGCTGGCCCTGGTACCGCGACCCGGTCGCGCCGGAGCCGTACGGGCGCTCCGCGGCCGAGGAGAGCTGGAAGAAGCAGAGCTGGCCGATCTTCATCCCCGGCCAGAGCATGATCGGCATGGTTGCCGTGTTCGACAGCTCCAGCGTCACGTGCCCGGTGAAGCCGGGGTCGATGAACCCGGCCGTGGAGTGGGTGAGCAGGCCCAGGCGTCCGAGGGAGGACTTGCCCTCGAGGCGGGCCGCGATGTCGTCCGGCAGGGTGACTCGCTCGTAGGTGGCGCCGAGGACGAACTCACCGGGGTGGAGCACCAGCGGGTCGTCCGGTCCGACGTCGACGAGACGGGTGAGGTCCGGCTGGTCCTGCGCCGGGTCGATGACCGGGTACCGGTGGTTGTCGAAGAGGCGGAAGTACTTGTCCAGACGCACGTCGATGCTGGCCGGCTGGATCATCTCGACGTCGTAGGGCTCGAGCGTCACCCGGCCGGCGTCGAGCTGGGTCCGGATGTCACGGTCGGAGAGCAGCACGCGTGCGATTGTGCCACCCGGCAGCGGCAGCCCGGCCGGCCCGCCGCCGGACACACCGCGGCGCCGGAGCCGGTTCGTCCCGGACGCCCGAGGTTGGGTATAGTGGCGGCGCGCTCAGGCGCACGCGGGTGTAGTTCAGTGGCAGAACTTCAGCTTCCCAAGCTGATAGCGCGGGTTCGATTCCCGTCACCCGCTCCGAACGCCGGCACCTCTCCTCCGGTCAGGAGCACCTCACAGCCTCCCGAAGCCTAGGGCGGGGCCAACGGTGCCGGGATGAGTAGCGAACGTGCCGGCCTGCTCGCCCACCTCGACACCGAACGAGATCATGTGCTGGCTGCCGTCGCGGGGCTCGGCGAGGACGACCTGACGCGAACGGTCATGCCATCCGGGTGGTCGATCGCTCAGATGCTCAACCACCTCACGTACGACGTCGAGATCTTCTGGGCCGGCGCGATCGTCGGCGGTGACACGGAGTGCATCGGCCTGGTCCAGGACGGCTGGAAGGCTCAGGTCACCACCGGTGCGGCAGCGGTGGAGCAGTACCGACGCCGGCGGGGCCGCAGGGACGCCGTGCTCGCCGAGGCGGATCTCGACGCCTCCCCCGCCTGGTGGCCCCCGAGGAGGTCTTCCCCGTCCCGCGCTTCGCCGACGCACGCGCCTGCGTGCTCAGGCTCCTGCTGGAGACGGCCACCACGCCGGCCACCTCGACATCGTCGGGGAGCAGATCGACGGTCGCCGGCACCTCGTGGTCGGGTAGGTGGAAGTCTCCACCGTCCCGGTGGCTCCAGACCGAGGTCTCGTGGCCGGCAGGGCCAGCTGAGCTGAGCCAGGGCTGTGGGAGGGTTTCTCCCGGCCGTGGCCCGACCTCGGTCGACCGCCGCCCGCCCCACCGCCCTCGGCCGACGGAGCCCGCCCATGACCCGCCACGTCATCCGCCTGGACACCCCCGCGCCCTCCTTCATCGACAGCTTCCTGCTCGGCGACGGGCGCCTGGGGGCCGCCCTGCGCGGCCGGCCGGGCACCGAGGAGATGGACCTCAACCTCGACACCCTGTGGTCCGGTGGGCCGGGTGAGCACGGTGCCGGCCCGCAGGACGCCGCGGCCCTGGCCGAACCGGGCGACGATGACGCCGGCGTGCCGGACGTCGAGGCGCCGGGCCCGGTCCTCCTCACCGAGATCCGGGCCGCGATCGCGGGCGGCGACCTGGCCCGCGCGGAGCAGCTGGCCCGCCGGAACCAGTCGGGCCGCTGGACCCAGGCGTACCAGCCGGTCGGCCGCCTCCGGTGGACGTACGCCACCGACGCGGACGGATCGTCCTACGCCCGCGAGCTGGACCTGCGCGACGGCGTCGCCCGCTCCACGCACGACGGCGTCACGGTCGAGACGTTCGTCTCCGCGCCGGCGGGGGTGCTCGTCTCCCGGGCGACCGGGGCCGGGGCTGACGGCGCGGGCACCGCCAACCCCGAGGGAGCCGTCGCAGCCGTCCTGGACACACCCCACCCCGTCCGCACGACGACCACCGTGGACGGCGCCGGACGGACGTGGACGGTGGTTACCGGACGCGCCCCCGCCACGTGCCTGCCGGGCTACGTCGACCTGGCCGAGCCCGTGGCCTACGCCGACGACCAGCCCGAAGCCGACGGGTCGGTCGCCGCCGGGATGGGCTTCGCGGTCGTCGCGGTCACCGAGGCGGTGCCGGGCGGCCGGCGCCTCGTCGTGGCCGGCGCCACGGGCTTCCGCGGCTGGGACCGGCGCCCCGGAGCCGACGTCGACGCCATCGCGCAGACGGCCCGCGACCAGGTGGCGGCGGCGCTCGAGTGCCGCACCGAGGACCTCCTCGCCGAGCACGTCGCGGACCGCCGTCGTCTCGTCGACCGCGTCGACCTCGACCTCTCGGCGTCGGGCGACGACGCAGCCGCGCACGAGCGCGCCTTCGACCTCGGGCGCCACCTCCTCGTGTCGAGCTCACGACCGGGAACCCAGGCGGCGAACCTCCAGGGCATCTGGAACGCCGACGCACGTCCGGCCTGGAGCGGGAACTACACGACCAACATCAACCTCGAGATGGCCTACTGGCCCGCGGAGCTCCTCGACCTCGCCGAGCTGCACACGCCGTTGCTCGACCTCGCCCGGGACCTCGCCGTCGCCGGCACGGCGACCGCCCGCCGTTGCTACGGCGCGCGCGGCGCCGCCGTCCACCACAACACCGACCTCTGGCGGTTCACCGAGCCCGTGGACGGCGAGCCGCAGTGGGCGGCGTGGCCGTCCGCGCTGTGGTGGCTGGCCCACCACCTCGTCGAGCATGTGGACTTCGCCGGCTCGGGCGCCGAGCGCGCCGGAAGGACCGTCGGTGCCGTGGCCGTGCTGCGAGCCGGTGCCGCGTTCGCGCTCGACATGCTCGTCGACGACGGGACGGGCACCCTGGTGGTCAGCCCCTCCACGTCGCCCGAGCACCGCTTCGTCCTCGACGGCGGCGCCGAGGTGGCCGTGGGTGCCGGCGCGGCGATGGACCAGGAGCTCGTCCGCGAGGTCCTCTCCTCCTACCTCGCCCTGGCCGGGGACGACCCTGGCGAGGCCGCGCTCGCCGCCGAGGCCCGGGCGGCCCTCCCGCGGCTGCGCGAGGTCGCGGTCGGGCGCGCCGGGGACCTGCTCGAGTGGGCGGACGAACGGCGCCCGGCCGAGCCCGGCCACCGGCACGTCTCGCACCTGTACGGGGCGTTCCCGGGCAGCCGGATCACCGCCACCCGGGAGCCGGCCCTGCTCGAGGCCGTCCGCCGGGCCCTGGCGCTCCGCCTGGCGAACGGCAGCGGGTACACGGGATGGAGCCAGGCGTGGATCCTCTGCCTGGCCGCGCGCCTGCGCGACACCGCGCTCGCGGAGCACTCGATCGACCTCCTCCTCCGGACGCTCACCTCGGCCTCCGGCCTCGACCTCCACCCGCACGAGGACTGGCCCGAGGGGCAGGTCTTCCAGATCGACGGGAACCTCGGCGTCGTCGCGGGGATGGTCGAGCTCATCGTGCAGAGCCACGACGGCGCCGTCAGCCTGCTCCCGGCGCTGCCCGACCGCTGGCCCGCCGGCCGGCTCACGGGAGTGCGCACCCGGGGCGGGCACCGGGTCGACGTGCGGTGGAGCGGCGGCCACCTCGACGCGGCGACCGTCACGGCGGGCGACGGGCCCCTGGTCCTGGAGGTGCCCGAGCGCCGGGGGCCGGCGGTGGTCGTCTGCGGGGGCGCCGCGGTGCCGACCACCGCCGTGGTCCCGGCGGCCCCCGGATGCTCCCGGCTGACCTTCCCCACGCGGCCGGGCGCCGTGCACTCCCTCTCGTTCCCGTCCCGGTAGTCCCCTGATGTGGGGATCGAAGGTCTCTTCCACCCCGACCACGGACGCCCTACCGTGGGGGTGAGAGATCGGGTGCGCGGTGCGGCCACCTGAGGGCGTGCAGGCCACCCCCTTCAGAGGTGTGTCATGGGCCGCTCCCCCGCAGGCCTGCGCAGGGTCCTTGCGACGGCGACGCTCGCGCTGGTCCTCGGCCCCGCGCTGGCCCAGCCGGGCGGCCCGGTGGACGCGGCCGCCGCCGCCGTCGTGAGCGAACAGGAGTCCGGCGCACCGGAAGAGACGACCCAGCCATCCCCGTCGGTGCCCGTGCCCACCGACGACGACCCGACCACGACGCTCCCGGACGAGTCCACCGCGCCCTCCGAGGAGCCGACCGCGCCGGTCGAAGAACCGACCAGCACCCCGACGGCCGACCCGACCGCCACACCCGAGGACCCGACCGCCACACCCGAGGACCCGACCGCCCCGCCGTCCGAGGAGCCCACTCCGACGGAGCCCCCACCCGAGCCGACCGCACCGGACGACCCGACACCGACGCCGACGCCGACGCCGACGCCGACGGCTGAGCCTGAGCCCGAGCCCGCAGTCGCGGCCACCCCCGAGGAGCCGGTCGCGGCCCTGGCCGACCTGCCCGACTCGCCGGACCCGTTCGGGCAGATCGACTCCGTCACCGTCGGCCCCGAGCGGGTGAGCGCCACCGGGTGGGCGATCGACGCCGACACCACCGGCCCGATCATCGTCCAGATGTACGTCGACTACGCCGCGAACACCGCGACCTGGGCAGACGACACCCGCCCCGACGTCGCCGTCGTCTATCCCACCGCAGGCCCCGACCACGGCTACACGCTCACCATGGCGACGCCTGCCGGCAGCCACACCATCTGTGTCTATGCGGTCAACATCGGCCCCGGCGCGAGCACCTCGCTGGGGTGCCGCCGGGTGAGCGTCCCGGCCCACGACCCGTTCGGCACGATCGACGCCGTCCGCGTCGGCCCGGAGCAGGTCACCGCCACCGGGTGGGCGGTCGACGCCGACACCACCGGCCCGATCATCGTGCAGATGTACGTCGACTACGCCGCGAACACCGCGACATGGGCCGACGACCCCCGCCCGGACGTCGCCCGCGTCTACCCCTGGGCCGGCCCGAACCACGGCTGGACCATGACGATGGCCGCGGCACCGGGCACCCACACGGTGTGCGTCTACGCCGTCGACACCGGCGCGGGCGAGAGCCGGTCGCTGGGCTGCCGGAAGGTCACGGTCCCCGGTCACGACCCCTTCGGCCAGATCGACTCGGTGGTCGTCGGCGCCGACCGGGTCACGCTCTCGGGCTGGGCGATCGACGCCGACACCACCGGCCCGATCATCGTGCAGATGTACGTCGACTACGCCGCGAACACCGCGACATGGGCCGACGCCCCCCGCCCGGACGTCGCCCGGGTCTACCCGTGGGCCGGGCCGGACCACGGCTGGACGCTGTCCATGCCGGTCGCGACGGGCACCCACACCGTGTGCGTGTACGCCGTCGACACCGGCCCCGGCGAGAGCCGGTCCCTGGGCTGCCGGGTGGTCCGGCTCGCGCCCGACTGCGACGTGCTGCGGTGCATCGCGCTGACCTTCGACGACGGCCCGGGCGCCTCCACCAACCGGCTCCTCGACGTCCTCACCGGCGCCGGCGCCCGAGCCACCTTCTTCCTGGTCGGCAGCCGGGTCGACAGCTACGCCACGGTGGTGCGCCGGATGGCCTCGACCGGCATGGAGGTCGCCAACCACTCGTGGAGCCACCCGGACCTCACCACGCTCACCGCCCCGGCGATCAGCTCGCAGCTGTCGACGACGTCGACGAAGATCTCCTCCGTCACCGGCCGGCGCCCGACCCTGATGCGACCGCCCTACGGCGCGCGCAACGCCACGACCGACTCGATCTCGGGCCAGCTCGGAATGGCGGTCATCCTCTGGAGCATCGACACCCTCGACTGGCGGTACCTCGACTCGGCGCGGCTGCGCTCGGTCGTCGCGGCGAACGCCACGCCGGGGGCCATCGTGCTCATGCACGACATCCACGCGACCACCGTCGACGCCGTCCCCGGGATCATCTCCGACCTGCGCAGCCGCGGGTACACCCTCGTCACCGTCTCCGAGCTCATCGGCAGCCCCGCACCCGGGGTGGTGTACTCCCGGCAGCCGTAGCCCCACCGGTCGCGGGCGGTCGCCCGGTCGCCGGGCGCTCGCTCAGGCGCACGTCGCGCAGGCGGCGTCCCACGTGACCCGCCGCCCACGCGCGGCCCGGACGGTTCGGCCGAGGGCGGCCGACGCCGCGGCCCACCGAGACCGCCGCCGCACCGGTGCGCCGCCGTCCGGCCACGAGACGTCCGCCCACCCGACGTCGCGTCCCGCGCGGCCCCTCATGACGCCCGCGGCGACCAGCTCCACCTCGTGCAGCCGGTGCAGGGCCGTCCAGTCCATCAGTCCTCCTCGATCCGGCGCGGCTTGCGGGCCCGCACGATCGCGGCGTGCATGCCCGGTGCCGCCTCGTGGGTGAAGGTGACCGCGACGTCGGTGAAGCCGGCCGCGGCCAGCCCCTCGGCGTACTCGGTCCGCGAGAGCGCACCGGCGATGCACCCGACGTGACTGCCCCGCTCGGCCCGCTGGGTGGGGGTGAGGTGGTCCTCGGCGACGACGTCGCTGATCCCGACCCGGCCGCCGGCGGCGAGCACACGGAACATCTCGGCGAGCACTGCCGGCTTGTCGGCGGAGAGGTTGACCACGCAGTTCGAGACGACGACGTCGACGGCGCCGTCGGGCAGGGGCACCTGCTCGATGGTCCCGCGGAGGAACTCCACGTTCGCGGCACCCGCCCTGGCCGCGTTCGCCCGGGCGAGGTCGAGCATCTCCTCGGTCATGTCGACGCCGTAGGCGAAGCCCGTCGGCCCCACCCGGCGCGCCGAGAGCAGGACGTCGATCCCGCCGCCGGAGCCGAGGTCGAGCACCCGCTCCCCCGGGTGCAGGTCGGCGACCGCGACGGGGTTCCCGCAGCCGAGCGACGCGAGGGACGCCTCCACGGGGAGCAGCTCGAGCTCGGCCCGCGGGTAGAGCACCGCACCGAAGGCGGGGTCATCCTCGACCGGCGCGCCGCACCCGCCGGAGCCGCAGCAACCGCCCTCGGCGCCGTCCTGCGGACCGCAGCACCCTGCCCGGCCGACCGAGACGGCCGCCGCGGCGTAGTGCGCCCGGACCTGCTCCCGGAGCTCCTCCGCTCCCGTGGTCCCCTGCTGTTCCATGGCGGTCCTTCCATTGACGCATCTCGATGTCCTGGACTCTGGCACTGCTATCGACGCCTGTCAATATCGACCGCCGTCGATGCTGGTTGTACGCTGGGGAGTCATGAGCACCCCCGACGCCACGCCCTGCTGCGCGCCCCTGACCCGGGAGACGATCAGCGCCGACGACGCGGCCACGCTCGCGGTCCGGCTCAAGGCGATCGCCGAGCCCACGCGCCTGCGGCTGCTGTCCCTCATCGCCGCCGGCGACGGCGGGGAGATGTGCGTCTGCGACCTCACGGGGCCGGTAGGCCTGAGCCAGCCCACGGTCTCCCACCACCTCAAGGTCCTGGTGGACGCGGGGGTCCTCACCCGGGAGAAGCGCGGGGTCAACATGTTCTACACCGTCGTCCCCTCGGCGCTCGACTCCCTGGCGGTGGTCCTGACCACGTCCGCCGCGGCGCCGTCCCCGGCCGGCGCCTGACCGGCGGGCCGCAGGTCCCGGACCGGCTGCGCCACCCCGCCCGTCAGCGCCTGACCAGCTCCTCGCCCTCGGCGCCCGGGCTGGCCGGGCGCCGCCGACGGGCGAGCCGGCGCCAGAACCAGCCCGAGGGCACCTCGCGGCCGTGGACGACGTACTCGCGGGTGGCCTCGTCCACGGCGATGTTCTCCAGGTCCTGACGCGCCCCGGCCCGCCCGGCCAGGAGCAGCGAGTCGCCCGGCGCGAGGACGAAGTCGTCGTCCGGCGTGCAGACGTCCCGCGCCCCGCGCACGACCATCAGCGCCACCGCGGCGAGCGGGTGGTCGCGGTCGCGCGGGTCCCGGAGGAGGTCGCCCAGGCGCGCCTCACCGCTGCTCAGCCAGGGCAGCAGCGACGGCGCGGCGGCGAGGTCGAGCTGCCAGATCGTCAGGGCGCGGCGTCCGCCGCGCGCGACCAGCCGGGCGAGGAGCCGCTCGGCCCAGGCGTCTCCGCGCGCGGGGATCTGCTGGAGGAACCGCAGCAGCACGTCGCTGCCGAGGTGGGCGAGGACCTCGTGCGCGGTGACCTCGGGCGGGACCAGCACGAGGTCGATCGCGGCGGCGTCGAACAGCGCCTCGTCGGGCCGGCGGTTCTGCCGGGCGACGACGAAGACGCCCGGGTGGGCGCGGCGCGCGGCCGCGACCAGGGCGAGGTTGGCGACGTCGTCGTCGTTGGCGGCGATGACCCCGGCGGCCGTGGCGACGTCGGCCGCGGCCATCATCTCGGCCTCCGTGCCGTCCACGACCTGGACGTCCAGGTCCGGGCTCGTCGTCGTCCCCGCGTCGACGACCGTGACCTCCACCCCGCTCGCCCGCAGGTCCGCGGTCACCTCCTGACCGAACCGCCCGTACCCGCAGACCACCCACCGTCCCGGCCGCAGCGGTGCCCGGCGCGGCGGCATGGGCTCGCCCGGCAGGGACGTCAGCCACTGGCGCAGCTGGTACGACGCCGGGGCCTGCACCGCGAGACGGAGGTGGTCCCCGAAGGCGTCGAACGGGTTGATGACCGTCGCACCGAAGGCGCGCATGCGCTCGGCCGAGCGGGCGGTGAAGGCCCGCGCGACCACCGGGACCCCCGGGCGCAGGATGCTCGCGGCCATCGTCACCGCCAGGTTCGCCTCGTCGTCGTCGGTGAGCGCGAGGACCCCCACGCACCGGGTGTGGCCGAGCCCGGCCGCGAGGAGGTTCCCGGGGTCGGCCGGGTCGGCCGCCAGCCCCGGGACGTCGGAGTGGTACGCGTCGCGGTCGAGGTCGGCGATGCGCTCGCTCGAGGTGTCCAGGACGACGAAGCGCCTGCCGAGGACGTCGAGGGAGTCGCCGAGGAGCTGGCCGGTCTGGCCGTGCCCGGCCACGAGGAGGAACGGCTCGCCCATCCGCCGGACCTTGCGCACGAACCGCTGGGTGGTCAGCGCGTGGCGGAAGTCGCGGTCCTGGAGCAGGCCGAACAGGGTGCCGAGCGCGTACGCCCAGCCGACGACGGACAGGTAGATCACGACCGTCACCCAGGCCCGCTGCGCCTCGGTGAACGGGTGCGGGATCTCGCCGAAGCCGATCGTCGTGGCGGTGTAGCTCATGACGTAGAACGCGTCGAGCAGGCCCATCCGGTACGGGTCGCCGTCGTCGTCGAGGCCCGGGATGACCATGAGCCCGAGGACGCTCACCGCGAAGATCGTGATGAGCACGATGAGCGGGGCCCGCATGCGGCGCAGGACGAGGAAGACCGTCGCGCTGGCCTGCGCGGCGGTGGGCATCTGCTGCTCCTGCGGCACCGGCCCGGCCGGGACGATCTCCCGGCCGAAGAGGCGGTACCAGAACAGCAGGAGCGGGTTGCCCACGGCGGTGCCTTAGCGGCGGTGGAACGAGACGGTCTCGACGAGGAGCAGCGTGATGGAGACGAGGTTCGCCAGCAGCGCACCCCCCGAGAGGGAGACGACCGAGGAGATGGCCTCGACGCTCAGCGGGCCGTCGGTCACCGAGGAGGCGTAGGCCCACACGGCGGCCGCCGCGATGAGCTGGAGGTCGGCCACGAGGCTGGTGGCGAGGTGGACGGCACCGATCTGCGTGCGGTCACCGAACTTCAGCACCGTGGCGACGAGGTTGACCACCACCGCCGCGAAGAGCTCGTAGACGTTGTGGAGCGCCGGGTCGTCGATGGGGCCGATGAAGAACCCGAAGTTCAGCGTGGCCGCGAGGACGACGAAGAACCCGAAGATGACCTTCTCGAGGTTCATCGGCCGCTCCGTCCGTCAGCGACGCCGTCGTGGGACAGCGTAGCGACGCCGGTGCTGGCGGCACCGGGGAACGGGAGTGCGCCCGTCGGGTCAGACGGCGTCGGTGGCGACGTCGTCCTCGGGGACGTCGTGGGCGGGGACCTCGTCGGCCGGGACGTCGTCGGCGGACAAGGTGCCGTCACCGGCCTCCGGCCCGCCCGGGAAGCCCGGGTCGTGGTCGAGGACCTCGACGACGTCGCCCATGGCGGTGACCTCGAGCAGGAAGACGACGACGTCGGGCGGCTGGATGAGCCGGGGCCGCGCGGACGAGCGGTAGGCGAGCCGGCTGAACGCGGCGAGCGCCGAGGAGTCCATGAAGGTGAGGTTGCGCATGTCGACGTCGACCGGCAGGTCCAGCGCGAGGACCGAGCGCACCGCCTCGCGCAGCTCGCGGTTGTGACTGATGTCGAGCTCGCCGGCCAGCACCAGCCTCGTCCGGGTGGGGGACGTGAGCACCGCTACGGATCCTCGGTCACCGACCGGCAGGGTTTCGGGCATGGTCACCTCTCGCGGGGTCCCCGGCCCGTCCGGACCGGAGGTCATCAGTCATACACCGTAAACCCGGACCTGACCAGCGTCGAACCGGACAGGTCACCAGCCGGAGAGCAGCCGCACCGGGGCCAGCGCCCACCAGCTCGCCCCGGCGAGGACGACGACGAAGCTCAGCACCCACAGCGCGGCCGGGACGCGGGTGAGCCGGGCGAGGACGGCGGGGTCGGAGCCGCGGCCGGCGTGGAGGACGGCACCGACGTGCCGCCAGGCCCCCAGCAGGAGGAACAGGCCCAGGCCCGCGAGCGCCTGGGCCCGCAGGAGCGGGTCGCCCCACCACCACAGCGACGCGGTCGCGAGCACCAGCGCCACCACGACGACGGAGGTGTAGAGCGACCGGACCCGCACGAGCGCGGCGAGCAGCACCGCCGTCGTCGCCGCGAGGACCGGTCCGGCCCAGCCGGCCGTGGCGAGGTGGAGGGCGACGGCGCCCACCACGGCGGGCGCCGGGTACCCGGCCCACGTCGACAGGACGAGGCCGCCGCCGCGGGCCCGCCCGACCGTCACCGCGTGCCCGGACATGTCCGCGCGCAGCACCAGGCCGGTGAACCGCCGGCCGACGGCGACGCCGACCAGGCCGTGCCCGAGCTCGTGGACCACCGTGACGAGCACGCGGGAGGCTCGCCACAGCGGCGGCACGACGAGGGCGGCGACGCCGACCGCGAGCACGACCAGCCCGCTCGTCGCCCCGTCCGGGACGGGTGCGACCGGCTGGAGCCTCGCCCACGCCTGCTCCCACCACGACTCCACCGGCCCATCCTCCCCTGCACCGGCCCATCCCCCGCACCGGCCCGGGCGCCACCGCCCCGGACGGGAGGGGCGCCGGCGGCTCCCGGGAGGCGGAGCCGCCTCCGCCGCGATACACACAGGGGGTGACGACCTACGGATTCCACGCCTCCCACGAGCAGATCTCCCCCAGCCGGCTCCTCGCGGACGTCCGCACCGCCGAGCAGGCCGGGTTCGACATGGCGATGTCCTCGGACCACTTCTCCCCGTGGAGCGAGCGCCAGGGCCACTCGGGCTTCACGCTGTCCTGGCTGGGCGCCGCCCTGGCGACCACGTCGCTGCGGATCGGCTCGGTCAACGCCCCCGGACAGCGCTACCACCCGGCGATCGTCGCGCAGGCCACGGCGACCCTGGGGGAGATGTTCCCCGGGCGCTACTGGGTGGCGCTGGGCTCGGGGCAGGCGATGAACGAGCACGTCACCGGCGACCCCTGGCCCACGAAGGACGTTCGCCAGCGTCGCCTCGAGGAGTGCGTCGACGTCATCCGGCGTCTGCACGCCGGTCACGAGGTCACCCACGACGGGCTCGTCACGGTCGACCGGGCCCGGCTCTACGACCTCCCCACGACCCCGGTCCCCCTGCTCGCGACCGCGATCACGCCGCCGACGGCCGCCCGGGCGGCGACCTGGGCGGACGGGATGATCACCATCAACCAGCCCCACGACAAGCTCCGCGCCGTCGTGGACGCCTACCGCGACGGGGGCGGCAAGGGTCCCCTCGCGCTGCAGGTCCACCTCTCCTGGGCCCCGGACGAGGCGGAGGCGGAGGCGATCGCCCACGACCAGTGGCGCTCGAACGTCTTCGACGCACCGCTGAGCCTGGACCTGCCCACCGCCGAGCACTTCGACGTCGCCAGCCGCGACGTCACGGTGGACACCGTCCGCGGGGCGGTGCGGATCTCGGCGGACCCCGCCCAGCACGTGGGGTGGATCCACGAGTACACCGAGCTCGGCTTCGACCAGATCTACCTGCACTTCGTGGGCCAGGACCAGGCGCGCTGGCTGGACGTCGCCGGGTCGACGGTGCTGCCCGCCCTCAAGGAGGCCTGAGACATGCGCATCACCGACACCTCCGACCTCTGGTACAAGAACGCGGTCATCTACTGCCTCGACGTGGAGACGTTCTTCGACTCCGACGGCGACGGCGTGGGCGACTTCGAGGGGCTCGCGCAGCGCGTGGACTACCTCGCCGAGATCGGCGTGACCTGCCTGTGGCTCATGCCCTTCTACCCCTCCCCCAACCTCGACGACGGTTACGACGTCGCCGACTTCTTCGGGGTGGAGACCCGCTTCGGCGACCACGGCGACCTCGTCGAGCTCATCCGTACCGCGAAGGACCGCGGGATGCGGGTGATCGCCGACCTGCTCGTCAACCACACCTCCGACCAGCACCCGTGGTTCGTCGAGTCCCGCAAGAGCAAGGACAACCCCTACCGGGACTTCTACGTCTGGCGCTCCGACCCGCCGCCGGACACCAGCGCCGAGGTCGTCTTCCCCGACGAGGAGGACTCGATCTGGGAGAAGGACGAGGCGACCGGCGAGTGGTACCTCCACCACTTCTACAAGCACCAGCCCGACCTCAACATCGCCAACCCGCTCGTCCAGGACGCCATCGCCAAGGTCATGGGCTTCTGGCTCGAGCTGGGCCTGGACGGCTTCCGGGTCGACGCCGTGCCCTTCTTCCTCAACGACCTGGGCATGTCCGAGCGGGACAAGCAGGACTTCTCCGAGCCTCACGAGTACCTCCGGGCCCTGCGCCAGTTCCTCCAGCGCCGCAGCGGCGACGGCATCCTCCTGGGCGAGGTCAACGTGCCGTTCAAGGACCAGGTCGAGTTCTTCGGTGGCAAGGACGGCGACGAGCTGACGATGATGTTCGACTTCGTCGGCATGCAGGCCATCTACCTCTCCCTCGCCCGCCACGACGCCCGCCCCCTGGCCGAGGCTCTCAAGGACCGTCCGGTGGGGACGATCTCCCCCGACTCCCAGTACGCCAACTTCCTGCGCAACCACGACGAGCTGACCCTGGACAAGCTCAACGAGACCGAGCGCCAGGAGGTCTTCGCGGCGTTCGGTCCCGAGCCGGAGATGCAGCTCTACGGCCGGGGCCTCAAGCGGCGGGTGCCGCCGATGCTGGGCGGGGACCCGCGCCGGATCAAGATGGCCTACTCCCTCCTCTTCGCCCTGCCCGGCACCCCGGTGCTCTTCTACGGCGAGGAGATCGGGATGGGCGAGAACCTCGACCGGCCCGGCCGCCTCGCGGTGCGCACGCCGATGCAGTGGGCCAACGACCCCACCGGCGGGTTCTCGACGGCGGACCCGGCCGACCTCATCGCCCCGGTGGTGAGCGGCTCGTACGGACCCGAGCACGTCAACGTCGCCGACGCCCGGCGCGACCCGGAGTCCCTCCTCACCCACGTCTCCGCCATGGCGCGGCGCTACCGCGAGTGCCCCGAGCTCGGCTGGGGCACCTACGAGGTCCTCGACCAGCCCCACACGTCGGTGCTCGCCCACCGCACGTCGTGGGACACCGCGTCCATGGTCCTGCTGCACAACTTCGGGCCCGACGCCCTCACGGTGCCGCTCACGCTGGAGGAGGAGCCCGGCACCGAGCTCGTCGACCTGCTGCAGGAGGGCGTGTGCACCGTCGGCGAGGACGGCGGTCTCGAGCTGGCGCTGGACGGGTACGGCTACCGGTGGCTGCGCGTGCAGCACCCCGGCGAGCGGCGCCTGGTCTAGGTTCGCCGGCCCGCCGTCCCCGCCTGCCTGCACGCCCCCCGTCGCCCACCTAGGGGTGATCCCCCACCCCGGGTGGAGGGATCTCATCCTCGCGGGCGATGCGGGCACCGCGCGCACCCCACCATGCTGGGTCCGAGCCGCTGCAAGAGACGGCCGGCACGGCACACATGGGGGGTACGCGCGGTCGCCGCGCGGGAAGGGGACGGGGCAGATGCACACCGTCGTCGCACAGAGCCTCCCGGTCCGTCTGCGGATGCGGCTCGGACTGCCGGTGCTCGGCGCCCTCGTCGGCACCGCGCTCGCCCTCATGACCGAGTGGTTCGCCCAGGTCACGCCCCTCTACGACGGGGTCCTCGGACGCGGCGGCTACGCCGGCGAGCCCACCGGCCTCCTCGTCGGTGCCGGGCTGGGTCTCCTCCTCGGCCTCGTCGCCGCGATCACCCTCCTCGGCGAGTGCCTGCGCGCCACCGTGGGACCCCGGGCCATCACCCTCACCTGGGCCGATGCGCGCGTGAGCGTGCCGCGCCGCCTCGTCACGGGCGTCGTGGCCGACGGCGACCTCGTCCTCCTCGGGCCCGGCGGGGTCGAGCTCGCCCGGGTGCGGTGCCGCCTCGACCGGGACCGCCTCCGGGCGGCTCTCGCCCAGCACGGGTACCCGGCGCCGCTGGCAGCCGACCCCCACGCCGCCTCGTTCTCCCCGTGGGTGAGCACAGACCCGGTCCTGGACTCCCCGGCGCACCGGCTGCTGTGGGCGCGCTCGCGGGCGCTCGGCGCAGGCTCTCTCGGCGACGCCGAGCTGCTCCGCCGCCAGCTCGCCGCCCGCGGGGTGATGGTCCGCGACGTCCGGCTCCCTCGCCGGCGCGGCCTGCACCAGCAGTGGCGGCCCGTCACCGCGCTGCTCCCGGCGACCGCGACCGCCCGGGCCGCCTGACCGCACCGGCCAGCCGCCCCACCGCGCCGGCCCACCGCTCCACCGCCCCGGCCCACCGCTCCACCGCGCCGGGCCCGCCGCCCACCGGCCTCCACCACGTTGACGGGCCCCCGAGACACGGCGGTCCCAGGAGGGTGCATCCCGGGCAAATCATCAGTAAAGTCTGCGCCGAACGGCCGGCGCACCGCTTTACCTTGCCTTGCAGAGCGCACGCCGGGCCCGCGGCCACGGACCTGGAGGAACCTTGGTGGACCTGCTGGAGTCCTACCGCGCCAACGGGCCCGGCCACGACGAGATGCTCCAGGCCACCGGCAGCGCCCGCGCCGCCTGGACCGAGCTGGCGGACCACGCCCACCTGGGCCAGGCGGAGGAGCTGCTCGCCCGGCAGGCCGACGTCGTCGCCCTGCTCCAGGACCAGGGCGTGCCGTACGGCGAGTCCGGCGACGGCTGGCAGCTCGACCCCCTGCCGGTCCTCGTCGAGGAGGCCGAGTGGCACCGCCTCGAGGGAGCGCTGCGCCAGCGCAGCGAGCTGCTCGACCAGGTGCTCGCCGACCTCTACGGCGATCGCCGCCTCCTCACGTCGGGCCTGCTGCCGCCGGAGATCGTCCTCGGACACCCCGGGTTCCTGCGCGGCGCGGACCACGTGGGCACCCCCGGGCGCCGCCAGCTGCTCCACGCCTCGGCGGACCTCGTGCGCAACGCCGACGGCGCCTGGACCGTCCTGGCGGACACCACCGACGTCCCGGCGGGGCTCGGGTACGCGATGGCCGACCGCCGCGTCGTCTCCGAGATCCTCGCCGGCCTCTACCGCCAGTCCCGCACCCGCCGGGTGGGCCCGTTCTTCCAGGCCCTGGCCCTGGCGCTGCGCGAGGCCGCACCCAGCGCCGCCGGCGACGCCCCGCACGCCGCCGTCCTGGCCCCTGGGCCGAGCGACCCGTCGGCGTTCGACCACGCCTACCTGTCGGCGATGCTGGGGCTCCCGCTCGTGCAGGGCAGCGACCTCGTCGTCGCCGACGGCCACGTGTGGAGCCGGTCCCTCGGCGGGCGCGAGCGGGTCGACGTCCTCCTGCGCGGGGTGCCGGCCGTGAGCATCGACCCCCTCGAGCTCGACCGCACCTCGCGCGTGGGCACCCCGGGGCTGCTGCACGCCGCCCGGACCGGGGCGGTGACCATCGTCAACACCCTCGGCGCGGGCGTGCTGGAGAACCCGGCCCTGCTCACCTACCTCCCACGGCTGTCCCGGGCCCTGCGCGACGAGGAGCTCGCGCTGCCCTCGGCACTGACGTACTGGTGCGGGGACCGGGCGATGTGCTCGCACGTCATCGCCAACCTCGGCCGGCTCGTCGTGCGGTCGACGTCCGGCCACGAGCCCCCCGTGCTCGGCTGGCTCCTCTCGCTGGGCGAGCGCGCCGACCTCGCCGCGCGGATCTCGGCCCACCCCTCGGCGTGGGTGGGCCAGGAGCCGGTGGAGGCCTCGACCACGCCCACGGTCTCCGAGGGCTCCCTCGTGCCGCGGCGCACCTCCCTGCGCACCTTCGCCGTCGCCGCGGGCGGGGGCTACGCGGTCATGAGCGGCGGCGTGGGCCGGGTGGGCCCGGACCCGCAGGCCGCCGCGGGCATCCCGGGCCTGAGCGGGACCGCCAAGGACGTGTGGGTCCTCGCCTCCGAGCCCGAGACCACGCCGGTGCTGCTGCAGCCGTTGCGCCCGGGGGTGGCGACCATCTCGCCGCGCGCCGCGGCGGACCTGTTCCGGCTCGGTCGCCTCACCGAGCGCGCCGAGTCCACCGTGCGCCTGCTCCTCGCGGTCGCCGACCGATGGGACGACTACCACGGCCGGCCGGGCGCCCCGGCCGGCTCACCCGGCGAGACGGCCCTGGCGGTGCTCCTCGGCGCCCTGCACGAGACGACGGCGGACGCCCCGCTGCCGATGCTCGTCTCCGACGCCGGACTGGACGGGTCGGTGGCCTGGTGCGTGGCCCGCATGGGCCGCAGCGCCGCGGCCGTGCGTGACAACCTCACCCCCGACGTGTGGCTGGCGCTGTCCTCCCTCGAGCGCACGCTGCGTCGTGAGCGCGCCCGCCGGCGCGACGAGGAGTCCGGCCTCGGCACGGTCCTCGGCCGCCTGCTCGAGGGGCTGCTCGCCCTCCACGGCATCTACGCCGAGTCGCTCGTCCGCGACGCCGGCTGGCACCTGCTGGAGGTGGGCCGCCGGCTCGAGCGCGCACAGCGCCTCGTCGCCACGCTCGAGGCGACCGTCACCGAGCGCCGCGAGGCCGCCGTCGCCGAGCTCGTGTCGGAGTCCGTCCTCATCGCGAACGAGTCCATCCTCACCTTCCGCCGACGCCACCCCGGCGGCGGCGTCGGCGAGCTGGTCCAGCTCCTCCTCCTGGACCGGTCCAACCCGCGCGCGCTGGCCTACCAGCTCGACTCGCTCGCCGGCCACCTCGCCGCGCTGCCCGCCCTGGTCACCGGGGCGGCCGGGCGCGACCAGCTCCTCCAGGAGGTCCTCGACCTCCTCGACGAGCTCGACCCCGCCCGGGTCGACGGCCACCAGGACGCCGTGGCCCGGCGCGTCCAGCTCGCCCAGACCCTGGAGTCGATGCGCTGGCGCCTGGGCGAGCTGACCACGGAGATCACCCGGGTCCACCTCGCCCAGCCCGTGCCCGTGCGGTGGAGCGAGGAAGGGTGGGAGCGATGAGCGGCGAGCGCGGCCGGTCCGAGCAGGAGCGGCACTACCGGCTGGTGCACCGCACCCTCTACCGCTACCCCGAGACGGTCACGAGCTCGTACGGGCTCGCGACGCTGCTGCCCCGCGACGGGCACGGCCAGCGGGTGCACTCGGCCGGCCTCACGGTCACCCCGACGCCGGCCGAGACCGCCGGGCACGTCGACATCCACGGCAACCGCTCCACCTGGTTCCACGTCACGCAGGAGCACACCGTGCTCGAGGTGGGGGCAGTCTCGCTCCTCACGGTGACCCGCCGCCGCCTGGACCCCACCAGCGTCCCGCAGGTGCCCTGGGAGCAGGCGGTGGCCGCGGTGAGCAGCATGCGCTCGACCGGTCACGGCGGTCAGGGCGAGGGGCCCTCGTCGGTCCTGACGGTGGTCGAGTCCGCCCTGCCCTCCGAGCTCGTCGAGCCCGGTGAGGAGGCGCTGGAGTACGCCCTGCCCTCCTTCGGCCGCGGCACGCCTCTCGTGCGCGCCGTCGCCGACCTCTCCCACCGCATCCGCACGGAGTTCACGTACAAGCCCGGCGCGACGACGGTGCACACCCGGCTGCCGGAGCTGCTCGAGCGCCGCACCGGGGTCTGCCAGGACTTCGCGCACGTCATGATCGCCGGCCTGCGCTCGCTCGGCCTCGCCGCGCGGTACGTCTCGGGCTACATCGAGACGATCCCGGCGCCCGGCAAGGAGAAGCTCCGCGGGGTCGACGCCTCCCACGCCTGGGTCGCCGCCTGGATCCCCGGCGGCGGCTGGGTCCACATCGACCCCACCAACGACCAGTTCATCGACAACCGGTACGTCCTGCTCGGGTGGGGCCGCGACTTCCGCGACGTCTCGCCCCTGCGGGGCATCGTCTACTCCTCCGGCGGCGGCGCCCGCCCGGAGGTCGGGGTGGACCTGTGGCCGCTGACCGCCGCCGAGCTGGCCGAGGAGCGGTCCTCCGGGCTCGCCGTCCCGCGCTGACCGCCTCACCACCTCACCGCGGTGCGCGGCTGGTTACCCTCGACGTCATGGACCGGCCCCGCAAGCTCGTCGTCGCCGCGGCGATCGTGGACTCCCTCGACCGGCCCACCAGGACGCTCTGCGCCCGGCGCTCCGCCCCGGCCGACCTCGCCGGCCGGTGGGAGCTCCCCGGTGGGAAGGTCGAGCCGGACGAGACCCCGGCCGACGCCCTGCACCGCGAGCTCGAGGAGGAGCTCGGCGTGCGGGTCAGGCTCGGGGACGTCCTCCCCGGCCCCGACGACGGCGACTGGCCGATCCTGCACCACCTCACCATGCGCGTGTGGCTGGCCGAGCTGGTGGCCGGGACCCCTGCGCCGCTCCAGGACCACGCCGAGGTCCGCTGGGTGGGCCACGCGGGGCTCGACGACCTCGACTGGCTGGACCCCGACCGGCCCATCGTCGCTGCCCTGCGCGCGACCACCGCCGCGCACGTCACCCCATGACGTCGACGCACCACTCCTCGGTTCCGGGGAAGCGGCCGCCGCACGAGGCGCCGAACTCCTCGTACTCGGAGTCGACCGGGGACTCCTGGAACAGGTCGTCGCACGCCTGGGCGTCACCGCTCTCGCACGAGTCCCACAGCGCGTCGAAGTAGGGGTCGTCGCCGTAGGCGAACGCGTCGGGCGACCCGCTCGCCGGTGCCTCGGTGGCGACCGGTCCGGTGGGGCCGGGGGCCGGGTCCGCCCCGCGGCCGAGCATGACGGCCACGAGGACCACGACCGCGATCACGACGACCGCGCCGACGACGACCCACCGCACGACGCCGCGGCCGGCGCGCTCCGGGGTCGCCGTCTCCCACGGCGCCGGGGAGCTGCTGTAGCCGGCACCGTCGTACCCCGGGCTGCCGGGGTAGGGACCACCGGGGAAGGGACCACCGGGGTAGCCGCCCTCTCCGGCGGGATACGCACCGCCCGGGTAGGTCCCGGCCGCTGCGCCCGGGTAGGTCCCGGCGGCGCCGCCCGAGATACCGGGCCCGCCCGGCGCCGCGTAGGGGCTCGCGTCCCGCACGGCAGGAGCGGCGACGTAGGGGTCACGGTCGGCCGGGTAGGGGCTCCCGGGGGCGTAGGGGTCGTGGGTCCCCGCGGGAGACCCGCCGGGCGGGGGTGGCGTGACGGGCAGGCGGGTGGTGGGCGAGACCGGGAAGGTCTCGGTGAGCCCCTCCCGCCGGCGCAGCGCCGCGTCCACGGCGACGTCGCCGAGCGCCCCCAGTCTCGCGAGCACCTCCGGCGGCGTCGAGGGGTTCGCGGCCACGAGGACGCGCAGGTCCGGGCGCAGCTCGGCCATCCGGGCCAGCTCGGCCGGCTGGGTGCCGGGGTCCGCCGCGTCGTAGGCGGAGAAGTCCTCGGGCCTGGTCATCGTGTCCCCTCACCGTGGTGCTCAGGGTGAGCGTAGGCCAGCGCCGTACCCGCCGCGGGGCCTCGCGCACCCTCGCCCCCGGCCCGCCGCCGGACCGACCGACACCCGTCGGACACTTTCACGACGATTCACCGCCACGCGTCAGAAAGTGGCATCATGGGGCGGTGCCCAAGATCATCGGAAGCTCCCTCGCGGAGCACCGCGAGCGGACCCGCAGCGCACTCTTCGCCTCCCTCTCACGGCTCATGCGCGAGCGTGGCTTCGACGCGATCTCCCTCGCGGACATCGCTGGTGACGCCGGGATCGGGCGCACCGCCGTGTACAACCACTTCCCCGACAAGGAGTCGATGCTGCTGGCGTTCATCGAGCACGAGACCTCGGTGTACGTCGACGCGCTGACCCAGGCGCTCGCCGAGGTCGACGAACCGGTCGAGCAGCTGCGGGTCTACGTGCGCGAGCAGCTGCGCCTCGAGCGCTCCTACCACCTGGCGCCGGGTCCGGACCTGCGCGAGGTCGTCTCCCACGACGCCGCCCACCGGCTGCGCTCGCACGTCGGTCAGGTCGAGACCGTGCTCCGCGACATCCTGGCCCGGGCGATCACCGCCGGCGACGTCCCGCACCAGCACCTCGACGCCGTCGTCCAGCTCGTCCACGCCTGCCTCAGCGGCCGTCGGGTCCCCCGCGAGGAGCCCGCCCGGTCGGACTTCATCGACGCGACCGAGCTCTTCGTCCTGCGTGCCGTCGGCGCGGCGGCCCCGCTGCGAGCCGGGGCCGCCTGAGTCACCAGCTCTGGCCGCCGCCGGCCCCGCCGCCCTGCCGCTGCTGCTGCTCCTGCCGGTCCCGCTCGGCGTCCTGGTTGCGCTGCTCGAGCTCGCGCTGCTGCGGGTCCGGCGGTGGCGCCGGGGCCTCCTGGTCGCTCCCGTCGTCGGAGGGCTCCGGGGGCGGTGGTGAGCGCCGCTCCTCCTCGGCCCGAGCGGCCTTGTCCTTGAGCCGCTCCTCGGTGGTGTCGGCCGGGTCCGTGGGCTCCTCGGCCTGGTCCGTGGGCTGCTCGCTCGACCCCTCGCCCGGGTCCGAGGGCTCCGCGGTGCCTGGTTCCGACGGCTCGCCGGTGCCTGGTTCCGACGGCTCGCCGGTGCCTGGTTCCGACGGCTCGCCGGTGCCTGGTTCCGACGGCTCGCCGGTGCCTGGTTCCGTCGGCTCGTCGCTCGGCGGTGCGGTGGGCTCCTCGGTCGGCTCCGTGGGCTCCTCGGTCGGCTCCTCGGTCGGCTCGGCCGCCGACTCGCCGTCCGACGTGCAGGGGCCGATGACGTCCATCGCCTCGGTGTAGCGCAGCACCGCCATCGCCGGATCACCCTGGGCGCGGGCCTCGTCGCCCATGGTCTCGAGGGCGAGCGCGAGGTTGGTCCGGACCCGGCACTCCGGCGTCGCGGGGTCCGGGGCACCGTCGGTACCGGTCGTCCCGGCCGGGACCCGGACCAGCGCGCCGCGCAGCTCCTCCGTGGCCGCGAACGACTCCCCCGCGCGCAGGGTCGCGGTGCCCGTGTTGAACCAGGCCTTCCACGGCTCGACCACCACGGCGGTGAGGGGCTTGAGCCGGTCGTACCTCGCCGCGGCGACGGCGTGGTCACCCGCGTCGTAGGCGCTGCGCGCCAGGGCGCTCGCGAGGCTGACCCCCACCAGCAGGCTGCCGGCGAGCAGGAGCAGAAGGACCAGAGGGGCCGACCAGGCCAGCAGCCGCCGACGCCGCCGTGCCAGGTGTGCCGCGGTCAGGCCACCGCCTTGTGCGGTCGGGGGCACCGGTGCGCCGCCGGGCACGGCCGGCCTCACGGGGCCACCGCCGGTCGCAGCCGTCTCCAGCGCGCAGCCAGGACGTACGCCTCCCACGCGAGGAGCCCGGCCAGGACCAGCGCGACCGGCCACGTGACGTCGCGGTAGGTGCTGATGTCGCGGCGACCGTCGGCGGCGAGCTCCTCGACGTCGACGCCGGCCACCAGCTCGGCGAGGCCGCCGGGGCTCAGACGGTGGGTGTACGGGACGTCGAGGGCCGCGGCGAGACGGCGCAGGTTGTCCTCGTCGATCCGGGAGACCGCGGGCGGGGAGCCGGGTCGGGTGTGGTCCAGGATGAACGGCGCATCGGTGCCGGCCCCCGTCGTCTCGGTGCCGTCGTAGGAGCGCATCCGGCCGCCCTGCGCGGTGCCGTACCCCAGCACCGCCCCGGCGTCGACCAGCGGCGCCAGCGCCTCGTAGCCGGCCACGGCGGTGGGCGGCGCACCGTCGGTGTTCTCGCCGTCGGTGAGGAGGAAGACGAGCCGGACGTTGGCCGGGTTGCGCTCGGCGGCCCCCTCCAGCGCCTCGGTGAGCGCGGGCAGGGGCCGGTCGAGCGAGGAGCCCGCGGAGTAGTCGGTGATCTCCTGGCGGAGGGTCTGCGTCCACGTGCGCACCGCCCGTGCGTCGGTGGTCAGCGGCAGCTGGCGGGCGGCCTGGGAGTCGAACCCGATGATCGAGTAGCGCGCCGCCGGGAGCGCCTCGACCAGGGCGGCGACGTCCTCCCGCACTCCGTCCAGCCGCGGTCGGGCGCCGTCGTGGTCCTCCGCGGCCATCGAGCCGGTCCGGTCGACGACGAAGAAGACCTCCGCGTTGGTCTCGACCGTGCGGGTCTCGGCCGGCACCGCCGGGGCGAGGCCGATGACGACGGTGGCGAGCACCATCGCGCCACGGCGCGGCCACGCACCGGGGTCCCCGCTCCGGCGCGCCGCGAGCCAGCCGGCCAGGACGACGCCGACGAGCGGGGTGAGGACGAGGACGAGGGCCCACACCGGCCACACCAGACGCAGGATCATGCGCGCACCCGCCACAGCACGCCGAGGAGGACGAGCAGGCCGACCACGAGCCAGCCGTACCACCGGTCGGGCCGGTCGGTGACGACCACCTCGGGGTCGGCGTCCAGGTCGACCGCCTGCTGGGCGGTGATGTCGGCGATGATGCCGTCCACCGCCGAGGGGTCGTCCGCCTCGAAGAACAGCCCGCCGCCCCCGGTCGTGACCGCCTCGAGCTCGTCCCGGGCCACGTCCGAGCCGGCGTCGTCGAGCGAGGCGTACAGGGCGTGGACGGTGACGTCGCGCTCGGACGCGAGGTCGTGCGCCTCGAGGAGGGAGTAGATCGGCGTGCCCAGGACGAGGTTGTCGGTGGCCAGGATGATCGAGCGGGAGCGGTCGGTCTCGGCCTCGTCGAAGGCCAGCGCGCAGGAGGCCAGCCCGTCGCCGACGAGCGAGGACGACTCGTTGTCCAGGGACACCGTCCCGGTGAGGAAGCCCTCGAGCCGCGCGAGGGCCTCCGGGTCGTACACCCACGAGTCGAGGTCGAAGTCCAGGGCGGTCGCGGCCGCGTCGAGCTCCTCCTCGACCAGGGCGTAGTCGTCGGTGAGGGGGAAGACCGTGCGGGAGGTGTTGTTCCAGACGCTCAGCGCGATCCGCTCCCCCTCGAAGGAGTCGACCAGCCGGCCGAAGGTCCGCACGATCTCGCTGTCGAGCTCGATCATCGAGCCCGAGACGTCCAGGCAGAGCACGATGTCGCGGGTGGCGAGGATCTCCGACCGCACGTCCCGGTCCACGGGGCGGGCGCTGAGGGCCGCCGTGGCGACGGCGGCCAGGACCAGCCCGGCGGCCGCGACGGCGAGGCCGCCGCGCAGCACCCGCAGCCGCCGGGCGTAGCCGGGCAGGGCGCGCAGGTAGGCCGAGTTCGCCACCCAGGTCACGGCCCGGCCCGTCCCGCGCGCGGGCCGTCGGCCCAGCCACCCGGCGACGGCGGCGGCGAGGACGGCGGCCAGGACGAGCGGGACCAGCCACGGGCTCACCACCGGCGGATCACCTCCCTGGCACGGGCGGCGGAGGTGGCGGCCTCGGCGTCCGAGCGGCGGGCGAAGCTGGGCTCCTCCCAGGTGGCCAGCAGGGAGCCGACCCGGCGGGTGGGGTCGTACCCGGAGACCTCCCGGCGGGTCCAGGCCCGCACGTCGGTCCCGATGCGCTCGGACGTGAACGCCCGCATGGTGCGGGCGAGCTCGAGGTGGAACACCCGCAGGTCGTGCTCCCCGGCGCCGTAGCGGGCGTACTCGGCCTCGACAGCCTCCTCGTACCGGCGCCGCAGCCCCGCCGGCATCTCCGGCGCCGGCGCGGGCCGCGGCCGGGTGAGCCGGTGGACGAGCCAGTACCAGAGCGCGACGGCGAGGAGGAGGACCACCCCGACCACCGGCACCCACCAGTGGTAGGCCTCGGGCGGGAGGACGTCACCGGCGGGCACGGCGCTGCCTCCCGAGGAGCTCGACGAGCCGGTCCACGACCTCGTCGGTGCCGTTGACGCTCACGTGCTCGATGCCCCGGCGGCGCAGCACCGCGGCCACCGCGGACCGGCGCCGGGCCGCGGTCGCCACCGCCTCCTCGTGGAGGCGGGGGTCCACGCGCAGGAACGCCGGCAGGGGCTCCCCGCCGTCGACGTCGAGCACGGCGCGCGCGCCCGGGGCCGTGGCGGGCAGGTCGGCCACGGCGACGACGATGACCTCGTGCCGGGTGCGCAGCCTGCGCAGCGCCTCCTCGTGGGCGGGCTCCGGGCGTGCCTCGTCGGTGATGACGACGACGAGCGAGCGGCGGGTGAACCACGTCAGCACCCGGTCGAGCACCCGGCCGAGGTCCGACGCGGGGGCCGTGAGGGTGAGGTCGCGCTCGAGCAGGCGCAGGAGCATCTCCAGGTGGGCGGTGCCGTGCCGGCCGGGGACCTGGGTGAGCCGCCCGGCGTCGCCGGCGACGAGCGCGACGGAGTCCCCGCGCGTGCGCGCGAGGTAGGCCACGACGTCGGCGACGAGGAGGGCGACGGCGGCCTTGGGCTCGCCCGAGGGGGCGGCGGCCGCCATGTTCCGGCCGGTGTCGACCGCGAGGACCATCGCGAGGTTGGACTCGCGGACGAACCGCCGGATGATCGGGATCCCCGCGCGGGCGGAGGACTTCCAGTCGATGTCGGTGACGTCGTCCCCGGGGCGGTACTCGACCTGGTCGTCGAAGTCCTGGCCGTGGCCGGAGAAGACCGAGCGGTGCCGGCCGTCGAGGAGCCCGGTCGCCCGGCGCACCGTCGGCAGGTCGATGCGGGCCCGGACCATCGCCAGACGCGAGGCGGTCGACACGGCCGTCAGGGGGTGGGCACCGTGGCGAAGACGGCGTCGACGAGGGACTCGGGGGCGACGTCGTCGGCGAGGGCGTCGTACGTGCGCACGAGGCGGTGGCGCAGGACGGCGTGCCGGAGCCGCTTGACGTCGTCCGGGACGACGTAGGTGCGTCCCTCCTGGACCGCCACGGCCTGGGCGACCCGCATGAGGGCGATGGCGCCGCGTGGCGAGGCGCCGACCCGGACGTGGTCGCTCCAGCCGGGGAGCGGCCGCGGCCCGCCGCCGCGGGTGGTGTTGACGAGGGCGACGACGTACTGCTTGATCGAGGTGTCCACGTACACCCGGTCGGTGAGGTCCTGGAGGAAGGCGACGTCCTCGAGACCGATCGGCGGCCGGGCGGCGGCCGGGCTGCGGCCACCCACGACCATGTCCAGGATCTCCACCTCCTCGCCCGGCTCGGGGTAGGTGAGCACCTCCTTCATGAGGAAGCGGTCCATCTGCGCCTCGGGCAGGACGTACGTGCCCTCCTCCTCGATGGGGTTCTGGGTAGCGAGGACCATGAACGGCCGCGGCACGGGGTAGATCTCCCCGCCGATCGACGTCTGGCGCTCCTGCATCGCCTCGAGCATCGCCGACTGGGTCTTGGCGGAGGAGCGGTTGATCTCGTCCAGGAGGACGAAGTTGGCGTGGACCGGGCCCAGCTGGGTGGTGAACTCGCCGGTGGCGTAGTTGTAGATCTGGGTGCCCACGATGTCGTTGGGCATGAGGTCCGGGGTGCACTGGATGCGGTGGAAGCGGGCCGAGACGGCGCCGGCCAGGGTCTGCGCCGCGGTGGTCTTGGCCAGGCCCGGCACCGACTCCAGGAGGACGTGCCCGCCGGCGAGGAGGGTCGAGACGAGCGCGGTGCGCAGCCCCTCCTGCCCCACCACGTGGCGGCGGAAGATCGCCGTCACCCGGTCGAGGAGCTCGGCCGCCCGCTCGGTCTCCTGCCCGGTGATCGTCCCGCCCTGGAGCTGGGTGCGGTGCTGCTGCGCGGGCTGGGCGCGCCAGGAGGGCGGGCCGGGCGCGGGATCGGTCATGGCACTCCCCTTCTCGCTGTGTGGCGAGACTACGTCAGGACGCCCCCACCACGCCGGGCCGCCGGGACGACCTACCCTGGAGCCGTGGTCCCCGCCGTCCCTGCCCCGCGCACCTGGTGGTACGTCGCGGGCGCCCTCCCGGCCGCCCTGCTCGCCCTGGTCGCCGGCCTCGCGACCACCGGGGCCGCGGCACCGCAGGCCCTCTTCGACCCCGGCGCCCTGGTGCGGTGGGGTCTGCCGGTCGTCACGGTCGTCAGCCACGCGGCGGCCGCCCTCACCGTGGGGGCCTTCGCCCTGGCCGCCGTCGTCCTGCCGGCCGGCCCCGCCCGGTCCCGCGCGGTGCGGACCGGGGCCGTGGCGGCCGTGGTGTGGGCGCCGGCCCAGCTGGTGCAGCTGCTGCTCACGCACGCCTCGGTCATCGGCACCGGCCTGGGCGGCCCCGGCTACGGCGAGCAGCTCGTGCAGTTCGTCACCCAGATCGAGCTCGGCACGATCCTGGCGTGGTCGACGGTCCTCACCGCGCTCGTCGCGCTCGTGGCCGTGGCGGTCACCGGGCCCACCGGTGCGGCGTGGGCGGGTGTGCTGGCCCTCGTGGCCATGGTGCCCCTGGCCCTGACCGGGCACGCGGCCGGTGCCGCGAACCACGAGCTGGCGGTCTCGTCGTGGTGGATGCACCTGGCCGGCGTGACCCTCTGGGCCGGCGGTCTGGCGGTGCTGTGCCTCGTGGCCTCCCGGGCCGGCCGGGACCTCCCGGCCTCGGTCGAGCGCTACTCGGCCGTGGCCCTGTGGGCGTACGTCCTGGTCGCGGGCTCGGGCCTGGCGGGGGCCCTCCTGCGTCTGTCCACCGCGGCCGAGCTCGTCACCCATCCCTACGGCCGGCTGCTCCTGGCCAAGGTCGTGCTCACGGTGGCGCTCGGGCTCATCGGCTGGGCGCACCGGCGCGCCACCGTGCCCGCGCTGCGCGCGGCCGCGGCGGCGGGCAGCACCCGGCCCGGCGGTGCCTTCTGGCGCCTGGCCGGGGTCGAGGTGGTCGTCATGGCGGCGGTGGTGGGGGTCGCGGTCGCGCTGGGGTCCTCCGCCCCACCGATCCCCCAGGACCCGCCGCCGGACGCGACCCCGGTCTACCTCCTCACCGGCTACCCCGAGCCGCCCTTCCCCACCGCCCTGACCTACCTCACCCAGTGGCGCCCCGAGCCGCTGACGGCGACCCTCGCCGTCGTCGCGGTCGGGGTCTACCTCGCCTGGGTCCGGCGCCTGCGCCGCCGCGGGGACGCCTGGCCGCTGTGGCGGGCCGTCTCCTGGGTGAGCGGGTTCGTGCTCTTCGCGTGGGTCACCAACGGCGGCCCCGCCGTCTACGGCTCGGTCCTGTTCAGCGCGCACATGGTCCAGCACATGCTGCTGGCGATGGTCGTGCCGATCTTCCTCGTCGTCGGGGCTCCGGTGACCCTCGCGGTCCGCGCCCTGCCGCACCGGCGCGACGGCTCGCGCGGACCGCGGGAGTGGCTCCTCGCGGTGGTGCACTCGGGGTGGGCCCGCTTCTTCGCCCACCCGGTGGTCGCGGCCGTGAACTTCGCCGGGTCGCTGGTCGTCTTCTACTACACGGGTCTGTTCGAGCTGGCGCTGACCACGCACGTGGGCCACCTGGCGATGGTCGCCCACTTCACCCTCGCCGGGTACCTCTTCGCCAACGCCCTCATCAGCGTCGACCCTGGTCCCACCCGGCCCGGGTACCCCCTGCGCCTGCTCCTGCTGTTCGGCACGATGGCCTTCCACGCGTTCTTCGGGATCTCCCTCATCTCCCTCACCTCGCTCCTGGCCGCGGACCACTTCGGCCGCCTGGGCCTGTCGTGGTGGGTCGACGCCCTGGCCGACCAGGGGAAGGGCGGGGCCATCACCTGGGGCATCGGCGAGATCCCCACGCTCGCCCTCGCCGTCGCGGTGGCCCTGAGCTGGGCGCGCGACGACGAGCGGGTCGCACGGCGCACGGACCGGCGCGCCGACCGCGACGACGACGCCGAGCTGCGTGCGTACAACGAGATGCTCGCGTCGCGCGCCGGCCGCCCGGACGAGACCAGGCGGTGACCCCCTCGCCCGGACCCGCTAGTCCCACTCCCACGTGAAGCCGACGACCGAGTGCTCCAGGAGCGGGACGTAGCGGTGCACGTCGTGGTCCGGGGTGAGGGTGACCTCCTCCAGCGTCGACGGCGCCGGCGCCTGGACGGACTCCCAGTGCCCCCACCACACCCGGGCGGGGAGGGCGTCGGGGTGGAACTGGAGGTTCATCTCGAGGTTCCGCAGGCGGGTGAGCACCCCGCGGCGGAACTCCGGCGGCGGGGCGGAGGTGTAGCTGAGGATCGTGCGGTACTCGATCGACGCCGTCTCCCCCGGCGCGAGAGGCCGGCTCAGGTGCACCTGGACGCCGTAGATCCCGGGGAACGGCGAGCGCCGCACCGGGCCCGCCGTGCCGCCGCGCACCACCTCGACGACCGCGGCGTTCGTGTCGAACTGGTAGAGGTAGCGGTCCATCGGCTCCAGCGCACGGATCACCTGGAGGGTGCGGTGCTCGACCGGCATCCGGTCGCTGCCCATCCGGTGGAACTCGTGGACGGCGAGCGCCTCGTGCGCGGTCGGCGGCGGTAGCACCGGCTCACCGGTGTCGAGGGTGGCGCGCAGCACCGCGAGGTCGTCGGAGCCGGCGTGCATGAACAGCGCCCAGAGCTGGTTCGCGTCCGCCCGGCTCATGTCGAAGGCCTCGATGAACAGGCGCAGGGTCGCGGGCGCGATGAGGCTGCCGTTGAGCGCCCGGCCGACCCGGTCCTTGAGCCGGCGCGGGAGGTCGGTCTCGGTCTCCGGCGCCTCGCCCGTCTCCCAGAGGTACTGGGCGAGGACCTGGGCGACCGCACCCTGGTGGATGTCCTGCCGGCTGTCCCGGCGCACGTACACCTGCCACTGGGCCCGGTAGGCGGGGCTGGTGGCCAGCAGGGAGCGCAGGTGGAGGCAGGCGAGCGCGGAGTGGTCGCTCTCCCGCTCCGCCTGCATGGAACCATCCTGGCCCAGCCGACCCCGGTTCGTGGGACCTTCCACCCACCCGTGCGACACATGCGCGACACAACGGCGGTGTGATGACCTTCAACCACCGCGCCGCTGCAACCGGGAGGCACCCATGAGCGTCACCACCCCGCCGCGCGCCCGCACGGTGGTCCCGCCCCCCGCCACGGCCACCGTGACCGTGGCCGCCGTCGAGGACCACCCCGTCGTGGTGCTCGGCCTGCAGCAGATGCTCGGCGACGCGCCCGGCCTACGGATGCTCGGGGGCTTCTCGACCGTGGAGGCGCTGCTGGCCGCGCCGGAGCGGGCGGACGTGGTCCTGCTCGACCTCATGCTCGCCGACCGCAGCGCCCCGGCGGAGAACGTCTCCCGGCTGCGGGCCGCCGGCGCACGCGTGGTCGCCTACACCGCGGGTGAGAGCCGGTACCTCCTGCGCCTCGCGGCCGAGGCCGGCGTCCACGGGGTCGTCCTCAAGAGCGCCGGGCGCGAGGTGCTCCTCGACGCCGTGGCGGCCGCCGCCCGCGGTGACGTGGTGGTCGCTCCGCCGCGGCGCCGAACCGGGCCGTCCGGCGAGTACGTCGCGATCCTCTCCCGCCGCGAGCGCGAGACCCTCGCGCTGTACGCCTCCGGGGAGAAGTCCGAGACGGTGGCCGAGCGCCTGGGGATCTCCCAGGAGACCGTGAACGACTACGTCGGCCGGATCCGTGCGAAGTACCGGCGGGCCGGCCGGGCCGCCGACACCAAGATCGACCTGTACAAGCGCGCCGTCGAGGACGGGATCCTGCCCGCCCCTGGCTTCGACGCGGGGTGAGCGCGCCGGGGGACCGACGGGCCGTCCGTGAGACGGTCCGCCTCCTCGCCATGCTGGTGGGCGCCGGCGGGCTGGCGTTCTCGCTCACCAGCGTGCCCCTGATCCGCGGGCAGCTGGCCACCACCCCGCCCTGGTGGACCGTCTCGACCACCGCGGCGCTGCTGGGCATGCTCGTCCTCCTCGTGCTCGCCGGGGCGTTGCCGCGGGTGAGCACCGTGACTTTGCGCCACCTGGCCGGGGCCTTCGCCGTCCTCTTCCTCCTCGTGCTCGTCTCCTACCCGTTCGTGCTCCTCGAACCGGTCCCCGACGGCCAGGCGCCCTGGATGCGCGGGTTCGTCGGAGCCGCCGCGGCGGCCGGTGCGACGGCGTGGCGAGCGCCGGCCGCGCTCGCGAACATCGTCGCCGGGACCCTCCTGTGGGGGCTGTCCCGGTGGTGGGCGCTCGGCGCCGAACGTTCCCTGCTCGCGGTGCAGGACGCGGCGGTCTCGCTCGCCTTCGGCGTGACCCTGGCCGTGATCGTCTGGGTGCTGCTGCGCAGCGCCCGTGCCGTCGACGACGTCGCCGCCGGCTCCGCGGCGAACGCGGTCCGGGCGGCGCAGGTGGCCTCGCGTGAGGCCGAGCGGGCATGGGTGGCCGCGTTCGCCCACGACGGCGTCCTGGCCACGATCCGGTCGGCCTCCCAGGGCGGGCCCGAGGCGGCGCCGGCGGTCCGCCGCGAGGCGCGGCAGGCCCTGGACGATCTCGACGAGCTGCGCCAGCCGGCGGCGGACGACGGCGAGCTCTCCGCCGCCCTCCTCGTCGAACGGCTGCGGCTGCGCGCCGAGCTGGCCGGCGAGGGCACGAGCGTCGCGGCCACCGTGACGAGGGAAGGGGCGATCCCCGAGCCTGTGGCCGTGAAGGTCATCGCCGCCACCGCCGAGGCGCTGCGCAACAGCGCGCGGCACGCACCGGGCGCGGCGCGCAGCGTCCTCGTCCGGGTCGGCACGTCGGGGCTGGAGGTCCGGGTCGGCGACGACGGGCCGGGGTTCGACCCCGACGCCGTGCCCGCCGACCGGCTGGGCCTGACCAGGAGCATCCTGGAGCGCATGAACACCCTCCCAGGAGGCTACGCCCGGGTCGAGTCCGCCCCGGGCGTCGGCACCGTCGTCACCCTCGGGTGGCGGGGGTGAGCCGGACCCGGCACGGAGACGTCCGTGGGCTCGCCTCCGCAGCCTCGGCGGCACTCCTCGCCGAGATCCGTGGGCCGCTCGGCTGGGCGGTGATCGCGACGTTCACCGCCGTCAACGTGTTCCTCGCGGTGAGCACCCGTCACGACGTGCGCGTCTTCTGGCCCACCGCACTGGCCCTCGTGCTCTTCGTCGCCGCCATGCCACCGGCGGTGCGCAACCCCGGACCCCGGCAGACGGCGACGACCACGTGGCTGGTGGCGGCCACGCCCGCCCTGCTCGCACTGCTGGTGTCCTGGCAGCTGCCGAGCGACCGGTCCCCCGGGTACGCCTCCTGGCACCTCGGCGCCGGCTCCTTCCTGCTGTTCTTCCTCGCCGTCGGCTACCGGTGGGTGGCCGCATGGACCGGCTTCGCGGCCATGGTCGCGGTCACCGCGGCCTGGGCCCTGTCCACCGGGCAGGGATGGGGGGCGGTCCTGTCCCTGTCCGGGACCCACGCGGTGCTCATCGCCCTCGGGACGACCGTGGGACTGACGGTGCGACGCAACGACCGCACCATCCGGGGCCTCATCGCCCAGGACGAGGCCCGCGCCGTCGAGCAGGCGGAGCGTCTGGCGCGGGCCGCCGAGCGCGACCGGCACCAGGCCGAGCTCGACCACGCCACCCGCCCGGTGCTCGAGCGGCTCACCGCCGGCGACCCCCTCTCCGCCGAGGAGCGGGCGGGGCTCGCGGTGCTCGAGGCCGACCTGCGCGACCGGCTGCGATCGCCGGTCCTCGCCGCACCGGTGCTGGCCCGGGCGGTCACGCAGGCCCGCCGGCGCGGGGTGCGCGTCCAGATGCTCGACGACGGCGCCCTCTCGGGGGCCGGCACCGACGAGCTCGACGCTTCCCTCGGCCCGGTGGCGCAGATCATCGCCGGGATCGACGCCGGTGAGGTCGTCGTCCGGATCCTGCCGCCCGGCCGTGCGGACCTCGTCACCGTGGTCGTCGAGGGGCCTCAGGGGTGGCGCCGGTCGACCTTCGCCGCCGACGGCTCGCGCCGGGACACCGGCGAGGACGGCGACGGCCTGGTCACCGCTCGGACAGCACCACGTCGGAGCCGGTGAGGGTCAGCCGCACGCCGCCGTCCTGCGCGGCCACCGAGGCCAGTCGAAGGCCGAGAGGCAGGTCAGGGACCACCAGGTCGACGGTGAGCTGGTCCTCGCCCAGCAGGGGCGCCAGCTCGGCGGCACCGACCTCGACACCGCCGAGCGTCACGGTGCGCACCTCGAGCCGGAGCGACTCACCGACCACGACGGGGTCGACGGTCAGGGCCACCTCGAGACCGAGGACCTCCGTGGCCGCCACGACGCCGTCGGCCCGGGCGACGAGCGTGAGGTCGAGCTCGCTCTGGTCGTCCACGAGCCGCTGGAGCGCGCTCTCGTCGAGGGTGCCCCGGACCTCGAGCTCGCCCACCCGGGCCGGCTCCTCCAGCGTCACCCGGCGCGCCTGCGCCTCGACGTCGCGCAGCTCGACCCCCTCGCTCCCGGCGGCGGGCGCGGTGGCGTCGACCCGGCCGAGCTCCCCGGCGAGGAGCTGGGTGAGGAACGGGAACCCGGCGATGGTGACCTCAGGCCGGCCCGAGACGTCGAGGTAGGCGTCCAGCTGGTCGACCACCCGCGCCTCGGCACGGGCGAGCATCACCCGGTCCGCGACGAGCGCTGCGGCGACGAGGACGAGGAGCGTCAGGACGAGGGCGGTGAGGAGCCGGCGCACCTGCCCCACGGTACGGGTGCGGGCGCCGGGTGGCCCCCGGCGGCGCGGTGCCGGGGAACAACGGGGTGGCGTCCGCGCGGCGCGTTCGAGGGGCAGCAGCGGCCGACGGGGTGGACAATGCGCCCGGGGGGAGAGGTGAGGAACTGACCGATGCGTGTCGGGATGATCGACGACCACGAGTCCGTGTCCGTCGGGGTTCGCAGCGCCCTCGCGCGGGAGCCCGGCTGTGACGTCGTAGGCACCGCGCGGACGGTGGCCGAGTGGGAGGAGCTGGGCCTGGACGCCGACGTCGTCGTCCTGGACCTCAGCCTCGCGGACCGCTCTGAGCCGGCGGAGAACGTCCGCACCCTGCGGGCCCGCGGGAGCCAGGTGCTCGTCTACACCGCCGGTGACGACGCCCACGCGATCCGGCAGGCCGCCCGCGCGGGCGTGGTCGGGGTGGTCCTCAAGACCGCGCCGCTGCGCGAGCTGGTGGCCGCGGTCCTCGCGGCGGGGAGCGGCCAGCCCGTCCCGACGGCGAGCTGGGCCGCCGCCCTGGACGCCGACCCCGGGCTGGACTCGGCGGGCCTGTCGCCGCGCGAGGCGGAGGTTCTCGCGCTGTACGCGGCGGGCGAGAAGACGGTCCGCGTGGCCCGGGAGCTGGGCATCAGCGAGCACACGGTCATCGAGCACCTGCGCTCGATCCGGGCCAAGTACGAGCGGGCCGGTCGCAGCGCACCGACCAAGGTGGACCTGTACCAGCGGGCCGTGGAGGACGGCTTCCTGCCCGCGCCGCGCCGCCGGCAGTAGCGCTCCGAGGCAGGCCGCTGGAGCGCGTGGTCGCGCACGGGCTGTGTAGGGTCGGGCGCGGACCCAGGGAGGAGCAACGACGTGGTTGAGGACGACGCGCTGGCCAGGCAGGCGGCCGACCCCGGCACCCCGCTGGCCACGCTCCAGGACCTCGCCGCGCACCACCCCCGGCTCCGGCCCGCGATCGCCGCCAACCCGGCGACCTACCCCGATCTGCTTCAGTGGCTCGGGCGCCTCGGCGACCCCGACGTCGACGCGGCCCTGGCCGCCCGGGGCAGGCCCACGACGACCGCCGAGTACCCCGCCGTCCCCGCGGCACCACCGGCGCAGGAACCGGCGCAGGAACCGGCGCAGGAACCGGCGCAGGAGCCGGCGCAGGAGGAGCCGTACACCGAGGTGCTGCCGGCAGCGAGCGCTCCCGCGTCGCCCCCGCCGGTCATCCCGCCGGCCGCGGTGACCCCACGTCCGGAGGGCCCCCGGCGCACCTCCGTCATGGGTCGCACGGGCCCCGGCCGGCCGCCCGCCGCGGCGCCGCCCCTCGGCGCCGCGAGCCCGGGCGGCCCACCGACGGTTGCCGCGCCCGCCGCTGCCACACCGTCCGGTGCCGCAGCCCTGGGTGTGGGCTCCGACCCGGACCGAGGCGGCGCGGCACGGCGCGCGTGGGCCCTCGTCGCCCTCGCGGTCGTCCTGGCGCTCGCCCTGGTCTGGGCACTGACGCAGCGGTCACCGGACCCCGGCCCGACGTCCGCACCCACCAGCGGCGCCACGGCCGGAGCCACGGCCAGCCCCACGGCCCCGGACACCGCAGCGCCCACGACAGGCGCGCCGGAGGACGGCGCCGAGGCGATCCAGGCGGCCCGCGAGACCCTCAGCGGGCTGCCCGCCGCCTCCTCCTGCGCGGACCCCGCGGCAGATGCGGGGGTCTTCGACGCCTTCGCCGCCGCGGCGGCCCCTGACGGCGCGTGGACCGACCCGGCGGACGGGGATGTCGTCCTCGGGGCGCTCACCGGGCTGCAGGACACCTGCGGCGCACCTCACGCCGTGGCGGTCAGCGACGCCCTGGCCGACGGCTCGCCGGCGATCGTCGCGACCCTCGCGGCCGCCCCGGACTGGGTCACCGTGGCGCGCCCGGCGCCGCCGGGCGCGCAGCAGCGCTCGAGCTTCGTCAGCCCCTCGGGGAACATCGCCTGCAGCCTCGGGGGCTCGGCGACCTGCACGATCAACGACCGGACGTTCGCTGACCCGGCGACGTGCGGTCCTGGGCCCGTCACCCTCGTGGTCGGGCTCGGCGGCGACGCCCGGAGCGACTGCGCAGCCACCCCGGCGGCGGGCAACGGCACGCTGGAGTACGGCCAGTCGGCCACGTCCGGACGGTTCGCCTGCACGAGCGAGGAGAGCGGCGTCACGTGCTGGTCGACCCTGTCCGGGCGCGGCTTCACCGTGGCCCGAGCGGCGATCCAGACCTTCTGACGCTCAGCGCCCGGCCGCCCACTGCCGGATCCCGGCGGCGACGGCCTCGGCGTACCGCCGACGGCCCTCCTCCGACTCGATGAGCTCGGCCTCCCCGGGGTTGCGCATCTCCGCGAGCTCGAGGAGCACGGCCGGGCGCTCGGCCCAGTTCAGCGTGCCGAGGTCCGCCCGTTCGCTCAGGGCACCGGGGTAGCTCGACGACGGCGCGAAACCGGCGGCACCGAGAGCGGCGAGCAGGTCGGCCGCGAGCGCACGGGAGGGCTCCGCCTGGGCGTCGTTGAGCGGGGGCTCGGAGACGATCGCGAAGTAGCCGCGCACCTCGGGGTCCGCGGCGCCGTCGGCGTGGATCGAGACCAGCACGTCGGCGCCGGCCCTCCCGGCCGACTGCCCGCGCTCGTCGACGCACGGCCCGATCCCCGAGTCGTCCTCGCGGGTGAGGGTGACGGTGGCTCCGTCGGCGCGCAGGATCTCGCGCGCACGCAGGGCGACGTCGAGGGTGAACGCGTGCTCGGGGTAGCCCGACGCCGTGCTGGAGCCCACGGTGTTGCAGGCCTTGCTCCCGCCCCGGCCGTCGCCGACGGGGGCGTTGATCTGGGCCGGTGCGGCCGCGTTGCCGCCGTTGTGGCCGGGGTCGAGCACCACGTGGAGGTCGGCCAGCGGGCCCGGCTCCTCGGTGGGCGCGGGCGTGGCGGACGACGGCGGGTCGGGCGTCGCCGCGGGTCCGGCCGGCGGGCCTGGCGCGAGGTCGGGCGGGCGTGTACCGAGGTCGAGCGGACCCGCGCCGAGGACGAGACCGAGGGCGGCGACCGCCAGGACGGCGAGCGCGCCGAGAGCCACCAGGAGGGAGCGCACACGAGCCGACACGCGGCCCATCCTCACACCGCGACGGCCACCGGTGCGCGCGGAAGCGACGCGCGCCACCGCGCGCGGGAACGGGGACCGCACGCACGAACGTGGTGCGGGCGCTCAGCGCACCCGCACCACGTGTACCGGTCCGGCCGTGGCCGGCCGGCTGACTACTTCGCGCCGGGCGTCGGCCAGCACATCACGCACATCGTGCGCATGGCACCGTCGGACGCGGCCGTGGCAGGCGCCACCGACACGCCGACGAGGGCCGCCGCCAGGAGCACGCTGGCACCGAGCTTCTTGATCATTGTTGTCTCCCCTCCCCGAGGTACATGAGGCCCACGGCCTCCTTCCCTGATCATCGGGCCAAGAGCGGTCGGGAACTGCACCAGGGCCGTGGCAACTTCCGGTCATGGCACAAAGTTCCCCCACATCTCCGTATCGTGGTGGGCCCTCCGCCCTCCATGGGTGCCCCCAGGCCGGCACCAGGAGCCACGCGGGTCGACGACCTCCTCACCGCGACTGCCGACCGATCCCCGTACGATCGGGACCGGAAGCGCACGTCAGGAGAGCCATGTTCGAGCCACTCGGTCTCGATGAGACCGCGATCGCGGTCTACCGCGCGCTCCTGACGACGCCCGGGCTCAGTCCGCAGGGCCTCACGGTCGCCACCGGTCTCAACCCCGGCCAGGTGCACGCGGTGCTGGACCTCCTGGAGGAGAAGGGCTTCCTCCGGCGCTCGCACAACGACCCGGGTGAGCTGCGCACCGAGTCGCCGCTGGTCGCCTTCGAACGCCTCATCGGACGCCACGAGGAGGTGCTGCACCGCTCGCAGGAGCAGCTCAGCTCGATGCGGGCGGGCTCGGCCGAGCTGGTGGAGGAGTACCACCGTGTGCTCGAGCGCACGCGCCTCGGCCAGATCGAGCACATCGTGGCGACCGACGAGATCGTCGCCCGGGTCCTCGAGCTGGGACAGAACGCGGAGCGGTCCGTTGATTCCCTGCTGACGACGTCGCCCACCCAGCACCAGATCGAGCAGGCGAAGAGCGACGAGGCCGCCATGCTCGCCCGTGGCATGCGCCTCCGCTCGATCATTCCGGCTGCGGGCCGGCACGTCGATGGCGTCGTCGAATACGCCGCTTGGCTACAGGAACGCGGCGGCGCCGCCCGGACGGTGCTGTCGGTGCCGAATCAGACGCTGCTCTACGACGGCGAGGTCGCCGTCCTCATGTTCAACCACGCCGACTTCACCCGCGGGGCCATCGTCCTGTCCGCGCCGGGAGCCGTGGTCGCCCTCCAGTCCCTCTTCGACCTGCTGTGGGAGTCGGGCACGGACCTCGTCGAGCCGCCCAGCCTGGACGAGCTCCGGCCGGAGGAGCGCGAGCTGCTCCAGCTCCTCGGCCGCGGGATGAAGGACGAGGCCGTGGCACGCGCCCTCGGCATCTCCATCCGCACGGTCCGGCGGATGATCAACATCCTCAGCGAGCGGCTCGACGCACCGAGCCGGTTCACCCTCGGGGCGCGCGCCCACGAGCGCGGCCTCATCTAGCCACGATCGCCGAGGAGCTCCTCCATCCGGTCGCGCGGCCCCTCGGAGCGCACCGCCTCGACGAGGACCTGCGGGTGGCGCGGGCCGGCGTCGGTGACGCGGTGGCGGGCGACCACGTCGAACCCGGCCGCACGGAGCTCGCGCACGACGGTGGCGACGGTGACCACCCGCAGGCGCGAGGTGCACACGACGACGTCCTCGGCGCCCTGCTCGATCGGCAGTACGGTCAGCCGCCAGGTCGGAGAGCCGGGCTCCCAGTACTCGTGGACGCGGAAGACCCTCCCGCTCGGTGCGACGACGACGCGCTCGACCTCCACCGGCAGGTCCTCGGCGCCGTGGTCGACGGCGCTGACGACGAGCCGGCCCTCGGGGAGGAGGTGCCGGCGGGCGCAGGCGAACATCGACGCACGCGCAGCGGGCTCGTACGAGCCCAGGGTCGGCGACGCCACGACGACCGCCCCGAAGCCCGCCTCGAGGGTGTAGGTCCACGGGTCCGCCCGGACCACCTCGAAGGACGAGCGCAGCCGGGCCGGGCCGAGGGCGACCCGCCGGCGCACCGCGTCGAGGACGACCTCCGACCGGTCGAGCGCGGTGACGCGGCGGCCGAGGGAGAGCAGCGGCACGCTGAGGCGGCCCGCACCGACGGCGAGGTCCAGCACGGGCCCGTCGACGCCGAGCACAACCCGCAGCAGGGCGTGGATCTCCCGGAGGTCGCCGTCGGCGACGTCGCCCAGGGTCAGTGCGCCGACGTCGTCGGTGAGCTCGCGGACGTCGATGTTCCCGCCGAGGGAGGCGACGATGCGCCCGGCGTGGCCGGGGATGCCGTGCGCCGCCGCGCCGGGGTGGTGATAGGTACGAGCAACGGTCGGGACGGCCATGGCGGCACCACCTCTCGGCCGGGCGACCCGGCGGACGGCTCTACCAGAAGAAGGGGACGCGGCGCTCCTCGGGACCCAGGAGGGTCTCGAGGGCGATGAGGATCCCGGCGGCGCCGGAGCTGAGGTCGACACCCCGGGCGACGTCCAGGTCCGTGCCGCCCAGCAGTCCGAGCCGCTCGAGGTGGGGGCGCATGAGCGCGCGCCGCTGGACGGCGGTGTCCCACGGGGTGCGACGGAGGTGCCACAGCGCGACGGCGGTGCCCGCCGCCCCGTCGAGGAGGCCGGGGCGCTCGGGGACGTAGCACTCGCAGGCCGTGGCGATCCACTCCTGCGCGTCGCCGAGCCAGCCGGCGTCGAGGTGGCCTGCGGCCTCGCGCAGCACCATGGCGAGCCCGGCGCTGCCGTTGCCCAGGAGCGGCTCCTGCCACCACAGCGGGGAGGCGTTCGCGTCGCTGAGCGGGCCCCAGCCCAGCAGGGCCAGGTCGTGCAGGAGCGCGACCTCGATGGGAGCGAGGAGCGACTCGTCCTCGGAGACCTCGTACAGGTCGAGCAGGAAGAGGGCGGCTCCGGCGCCGCCACGGAGCACACCCGCGCCGTGCCGTCCGGCGCCGAGCCGGACCGTGAGCTCGCCGGCGATCGAGGCGAGGCGGTCCATGAGGGCGCTCTCGTCCAGGATCGGGGCCCGCTCGAGCAGGGCGAGGCCGAGCCCGGAGAGGCCCCGTGCCACCGAGACGTCCAGCGGCCCCAGCGGCGCGGCGTCGACCGTCCGCCACAACTCCTCGGCGGCGTCCGCGCGGCCGAGACGGGACAGCGCCAACGCCACGCCGCTCGCGCCGTCGAAGAGGCCGGGCCGGCGCGGGTCCACGCGCACGGCCGAGCGCTCGAGCCAGTCCACGAGCTCCGTGGGGACGTCCACACCGGACTCGGCGAGGGCCCACAGCACGCCGGCGGCGCCGCGCCCGAAGGTCACCGCGGCCTCGCCCGACGGGCCGGGGAAGAGCCGGTCGGACCGCTCGGGGGTGGCCGTGGCGAGGATCTGCCGCACGAGGCGGTCCCGGGTCGAGCGGTAGGCGGGGGCACCGCGGTCGGTGAGGTCGACGACGGTGCCCCGCCCGCCCCGGCGGACCGGCGACCGGACCGGCTCACGCGTGAGCAGGTCGATCACCTCGCCGGAAGCAGCCCCGGACGGGACCACAAGATTCGCCATGCGGGTGCGCGACCCCGTCACCGCTGCACGGCGCTGCTCGAACGGGTGCGTCCTGGCCTCGATCATGGCGGGCCCCCTCTCGTGTTCCTCGTCCGGGTGATCGCCCCGGACCCCTCCAGATCAGGTGCGACACATCGAAACTACGAGGCGGGGAGAGCCGGTACCAGCCCTGGACGAGGCACGTCCGTGCCATGGCACGTTCATGCCACGCCCAGGGCCTCCGGGACAGACCCGGCGGCGGCCCGGCGCGCGGGCCGTCAGCCCCAGACGAGAACCTGGGCCGGATCCTCGAGCACGCGCGCGACGTCGGCGAGCAGCCGCGACCCGAGGGCGCCGTCCACGAGGCGGTGGTCCATCGACAGCGCCAGCTGGGTGACCCAGCGGGGCCGGACCTTGCCCTTGTGGACCCACGGCTGGCGCCTGACCGAGCCGAACGCCAGGATCACCGACTCCCCCGGGTTGAGGATCGGGGTGCCGGTGTCGATGCCGAAGACGCCGACGTTGGTGATGGAGATCGTCCCGTCCGACATGTCCTGTGGCGTGGTCTTCCCGGCCCGGGCGGTCGCGGTGAGGTCGGCGAGCGCCACGGCGAGGTCGTGGAGCTTCATCCGGTTGGCGTTCTTGATGTTGGGAACGACCAGGCCCCGCGGCGTGGAGGCCGCGATGCCGAGGTTCATGTAGTGCTTGTAGACGATCTCCTTGGTCTGGTCGTCCCAGCTGGCGTTGACCTCCGGGTGGCGGCGCACCCCGTGGATGAACGCCTTCATGACGATGAGCAGGGGGGTCACCCGCACGTCGGCGAACTCCCGGTCGGCCCGGAGGCGCTCGACGAGCTTCATCGTCTTGGTCACGTCGACGGTCTGGAACACGGTCACGTGCGGGGCGGTGAAGGCGGAGGAGACCATCGCCTCGGCCGTGCGGCGCCGGACGGCCTTGGCCGGCACCCGCGTCTGCCGGCCGTCCTCGGAGACCGTCCCGCCCGCGAGCCACGGCTCCTCGTCGCCGGGGTAGGTCGCCAACGGCCTGGCCTCGGTCTTGGCCTGCTGGGCGACGACGTCCTCGCGGGTCACGATGCCGCCGGGCCCGGAGCCCCGGACCACCGTGAGGTCGACGCCGAGGTCCTTGGCGAGCTTGCGCACCGGCGGCTTGGCCATGACGCGCAGCCCGGCGGGGCCGTCCGCCGTGGGCGGCGTGGCCGCGGAGCCGGTGCGCTGCGTGGCCGACGACGGGCGAGCCGTGGCGGGCGGCGCGGCCGGCCCGCGCGCCGGCGCCGGTGCCGGTGCCGGCGCCGGCGCCGGTGCCGGTGCGGGAGCCGGTGCAGCTGCCCGTGCCGGTACAGGTGCGGGAGCCGAATCCGGGGCCGCCGCGCGTCGTGGCCGCCGCGCGGCCGTCGCCCCCTTGGTCCCGTACCCCACCAGCACGCTCCCGGAGCTGTCGTCCGCCCCCGCCTGCGAGGCATCGGTCGTCTGCGCCGGCCGGTCGGCGGGCGGCTCGCCCGGCGCGCCCCCGGGGTCGGTGTCGATGACGATGATCGGCGTCCCGACGTCGACCGTCGCCCCCTCGGGGACGAGGAGCTCGTGGACGAGTCCGGCGTAGGGGCTGGGGAGCTCGACGACCGACTTGGCCGTCTCGATCTCGCACAGCTGCTGGTCGACGGCGACGGTGTCACCGACCGCCACCGCCCAGGTGACCAGGTCGGCCTCGGTCAGGCCCTCACCGACGTCGGGGAGTCGGAACTGCTGGTAGCTCGGCACACGTGCTCCTTCAGTAGGCGAGGGCCCGGTCCACGGCGTCGAGGACGCGGTCCAGACCGGGGAGGTAGGCCTCCTCGTTCGCGCTCGCCGGGTAGGGGGTGTGGTAGCCGCCCACCCGGAGCACGGGGGCCTCGAGGGAGTAGAAGCACCGCTCGGCGACCCGGGCGGCGATCTCGGCGCCGGGGCCGAAGAACACCGGGGCCTCGTGAACGACCACGAGCCGGCCGGTCCGGGCGACCGAGGCCTCGACCGCGCCGAAGTCGATCGGCGAGATCGAGCGTAGGTCGATGACCTCGAGCTCGTGGCCCTCCTGCGCGGCCACCTCGGCGGCGGTGAGCATCGTGCGCACGGCAGGGCCGTACCCGACGAGGGTGAGGTCGCGCCCCGGCCGCACGGTCCGGGCGGAGTGCAGACCGGTCGTCAGGGCGTCGGCGCCGAGGTCGACCTCGGCGTCGAGGTCCGCCTCGCCCTTCTCCCAGTAGCGGGCCTTGGGCTCGAGGAAGAGCACGGGGTCCGGCGAGGCGATGGCCTGCTGGATCATCGTGTAGCCGTCCGCGGCGGTGGCGGGGCTGACGATCCGCAGGCCGGCGGTGTGCGCGAAGAGCGCCTCGGGCGACTCGCTGTGGTGCTCGACCGCGCCGATCCCGCCGCCGTAGGGCACGCGGATGACCACGGGCATGGACAGGTCCCCGCACGAGCGGTACGTGAGCTTGGCCAGCTGGGTGGTGATCTGGTCGTAGGCGGGGAAGATGAAGCCGTCGAACTGGATCTCGCAGACCGGCCGGTACCCGGCCATGGCGAGCCCGATGGCGGTGCCGATGATCCCCGACTCGGCCAGGGGCGTGTCGACGACCCGGTCGGGGCCGAAGTCCTTCTGTAGGCCGTCGGTGACGCGGAAGACCCCGCCGAGCGGGCCGATGTCCTCACCCATGAGGAGGACCTTGTCGTCGCGCTCCAGGGCGCGGCGCAGGCCGGCGTTGACGGCCTTCGCCAGGACCGTCGTGCTCATCGGGTCTCCTCGAAGGCGGCCTCGAAGGCCTCGGCCTCGGCGCGCTCGGCGGCGACCAGGGGGTGGTCGGCGGTGTAGACGTGGTCGAACATCGCGCCCGTGGGCGCTGCCTCGAGTCCCCGGCAGTAGGAGCGTGCGGCGTCGGCGACGGCGTGGGCCTCGTCCTCGACGTCGGCCAGGAAGGCGTCGTCGGCCAGACCCTCCTCGCGCAGGTGGGCGCGCATGCGGGCGATGGGGTCGCGCTCACGCCACAGGTCCTCCTCGGCCCGGTCGCGGTAGCGCGTGGGGTCGTCGGAGGTGGTGTGGGCACCCATCCGGTAGGTGACCGCCTCGATGAAGGTGGGGCCGGAGCCGGAGTGGGCCCGCTCGAGGGCGGCCCGGGTCACGGCGTAGCAGGCGAGCACGTCGTTGCCGTCGACGCGCACCGAGGGGATCCCGAACCCGGACCCGCGCTGGACGAGCGGGACGCGGCTCTGGGTGGTCGTCGGGACGGAGATCGCCCAGTGGTTGTTCTGGAGGAAGAAGACCACGGGAGCGTTGTTCGAGGCCGCGAAGACGAGCGCCTCGTTCGTGTCGCCCTGGGAGGTCGCGCCGTCGCCGAAGTAGACCACCGCTGCCCGGTCCCGGGCGGGGTCACCGGTGCCGACGTCACCGTCGCGCTGGATGCCCAGGGCGTAGCCGACGGCGTGCAGCGTGTGCGCCCCGATGACGAACGTGTAGATGTTGAAGTTGTGCGCCGCGGGGTCCCAGCCGCCGTGCCGCACGCCGCGGAAGACCGGGAGGAGCTCGCCGAGGTCGAGCCCCCGCACCCGGGCGACCCCGTGCTCACGGTAGGCCGGGAAGACGAAGTCGCGCGCGGAGAGGGCGTGGGCGGAGCCGACCTGCGCCCCCTCCTGGCCCAGGGAGGGGGGCCACAGCCCCAGCTCACCCTGACGCTGCAGCGCGGTGGCGGTGTTGTCGAACGTGCGGGTGACGACCATGTCGCGGTACATGGTCCGCAGGGCCTCGGCGTCGAGGTCCGCGACGAGCGGCGAGTACGTGGGTTCCTCCACGCGCCGGCCACGGGGGTCGAGGAGCTGGACGGTGCCGGGTTCGGCCTCGTGGGACCCGGCAAGGGCGGTGAGCGGCTCGGTCAAACGAAACCCTCCTCGAGCGACGGCGCACGGTGCGCCGCACGGTACACCGGGTCGGTCCGCCGCGCCCGCCCCAGGGGTGGCGGGCCGGACGCGGCGGCGGTCCGGTACCGCATGGTGACGGGCCCCGGACGGACCTACGCAAGCGTAGGCTACGCAACCGTAACCTCGTCTTTGAGGAAACCTCCAACGATCGGCGGCCCAGCCTGGTCGCGACCCCCAAGACGCATGCGAGTTCCACAGTGCGGTGCGGCTGGGGCACGCGAGAGCCTACGGCCCGGCCGGGACCTCGGTCCCGGGGGACGGCACCGGCGCGGCTGGTAGACGTGGCGCGTGCCCACTGCCCGTCCCGCCACCCGGTCCGCCGACCACGAGCCGACCACCCCCGGACGGCCACGACCGGCCGGCAGGCGGCGTCGCCCACCCGGCTGGGTGCCGGACCAGCACGGGGCCTGGGCCATGATCGTCCTGCCCGTCGGGGCCGGTATCGCCCTGGCCGGCCCCGCCTGGGTGCACCTCCCCCTGGTGGCGACCTGGTGGACCGGGTACCTCGCCTTCTACGCCACGGGGCTGTGGCTGCGCTCGCGGCGCCGGCCGCGCTACCTGCCGCCGGTGCGCGTGTACGGGACGGCGACGGCGGCGCTGGGGCTGGCCCTGCTGGTCCTCGCGCCCCACCTCGCGTGGTGGGCGCTGCCCTTCGCGCCGCTCGTCGCGGTGACCCTGTGGTCGTCGGCGCACCGGCGGGACCGCTCCCTGCTCAACGGCGCCGTCACGGTCTTGGCGGCCGGGCTGACGGCCGCGGTGGCCTACGACGCCGGGACCTCCGGTCACGGCGGCCTGTGGAGCACCGGGTGGCTCGCGGCGGGCGCGACCACGGCGCTGCCGGGCGCGTCCCCCGACGGCTCCCTCACCGGCTGGGCGTGGGCCTGGCTCGTCACGGCGCTGCTCACCGCGTACTTCCTCGGGACGATCCTCTACGTCAAGACCAACATCCGCGAGCGCGGGAACCGGGCCTACCTCCTCGCCTCCGTCGGCTTCCACCTGCTGGGCGCGGCCGGGACGGCGGCGCTCGCCGCGGCCGGCACGCTCACTGCGGCGCACGCCGGGGTATGGGTCGCGCTCGCCGCCCGGACGGTCGCCGTGCCGGTCCTGGCGGCGCGGCGTGGTCGTCCCGTGCGGCCCATGGCCCTCGGGCTGGGCGAGGTGGTCCTGTCCGTGCTGGTGACGCTGACGCTGCTGCTGGGCTGACGACGGTGCGGGGCTGACGACGCCGGGCCGAGCAGCTCAGCGCGTCGCCGGGACCGCGGCGTCGGCACCGAGGTCGGCGAGCCAGTGCCCCGCCACGCGGAGGAAGAGGTCGTTGCCCTCCGGCTCGCCGACGGAGACCCGCACGCCGTCGCCCGCGAACGCCCGCACGAGCACGCCCTGCTGCCGGGCGACGTCGGCGAACGCGCCGGCCTGCCGGCCGAGCGGCAGCCAGACGAAGTTGCCCTGCGCGTCGGGCACGTGCCAGCCCTGCTCGGACAGCCCCGCCAGGACCCGCTCCCGCTCGAGGACGACGTGCTCGACGCGCTCGCGGACCTCGTCCGCGGCGCCCAGGCCCGCCAGGGCCGCCGCCATGCCCATGACGTTCACGCCGAACGGGGTCGAGGCCGCCCGGAAGCCGCGGGTCAGGCGGCGCCGGGCGAGGGCATACCCGACCCTCAACCCGGCGAGGCCGTAAGCCTTGGAGAAGGTCCGCAGCACCACGAGGTTGCGGTGCCGGGCGAGCAGCGCGGGTCCGTCCGTCGGGTCGGGCGTGCGGACGAACTCGATGTAGGCCTCGTCCAGGACCACGAGGACCGAGGGCGGGACGACCTCGAGGAGCTCCTCCACCTCGGCGGCGGTCAGGGCCGGTCCGGTGGGGTTGTTCGGGCTGCAGAGAATGAGCGCCCGGGTCCGCTCGGTGACGGCGGCCGCCATCGCCGGCAGGTCGTGGCGCCCCTCGACGTCGAGGGGCACGGCGACGGGCCGGGCACCGGCGACCTGGACGGCGATGGGGTAGGCCTCGAAGGAGCGCCACGCGAAGACCACCTCGTCCCCCGGGGCGCACACCGCCGTGAGCACGTGCGCCAGGACGGCCACCGAGCCGTTGCCCACCGTCACACGCTCGGCACCGACGCCGTGCACGGCGCCGAGGGCCTCGGTGAGCTCGGTGGCGTACATGTCCGGGTAGCGGTTGACCTCGGCGGCCGCGGTGTCCAGGGCCGCCACGACGGACGGCAGCGGCGGGAAGGGGATCTCGTTGCTCGACAGCTTGAACACCTGACGCCCGGCCGCGGGCCGGGCCCCGGGGACGTACGCAGGCAGGGATTCGATGTCCGGCCGCAGGCCCGGACGCGAGGACGCCATGGCTCAAGGATGCACCACCGTGGGGCGCCCCGGCGGCGCGCGTCCGGTGGCAGGATCGGTGCCATGACCTTCCTCGTGCGCCTCGTGGTCAACGGCCTCGCGATCTGGTTGACGACGTTCATCATCGACGGGATCGACCTGCCCGCCGCGTCCACGACCGGTGAGCAGGTGCTGACCGTCGCCGTCGTCGCGCTGGTGTTCACGCTGGTGAACATGATCGTCCGGCCGGTCGTCGCCCTGCTGTCGCTGCCCTTCTACATCCTCACGCTCGGCCTGTTCTTCGTGGTCGTCAACGCCCTCATGCTCATGCTCACCGGGTGGATCACCGGGTTCACCGACTTCGGGCTCGTCGTCGACGGCTTCGTCCCCGCGCTCCTGGGCGGCGTCGTCATCGCGGTCGCCGCCTGGATCCTGCACGCCCTCATCCCCGGGGACCACCGCTGAGGTCTCACCGCTCGGTCCGCCAGGCCTCGAACACCATCGACTCCGTCCGTGCGCCCGGCACCGTCGCCGCACGGGCGGCCGCGTCCTGCTCCAGCCAGCGCCGGACCGCAGGGTCGTCGACCTCGGCGAGCCGCTCGGCCGAACGCGCGTAGCCGTCGCGGTCGTGGGGCTCGTCCGCCCCGCCGTCGACGGCGACCGTGAGGTGGGCGTTGGGCTGGCCGTCGAGGCCGACGGTGACGTCGCGGACGTCCTCGAGGCTGAGCGTCGAGACCGCCGCGTGCACCTGGACCGGCCCGAGCGGGCTCCCCGCCGTGAGCACGGAGTCGACGGTGAACCGGGCCGTGACGAGCGGGTCCGCGGCGAGTCGGGCGGCCACGAGCCCGCCCTGGCTGTGCCCGACGAGGCTGACGGGCTCCCCAGGCGCGACACCCGAGGCATCGAGGGCGGTGACGACGGCCCGCTCGACGTCGGTGCGCCGCCCGGCGAGCGCGAGGAGGTTCGTGGCGTTGTCCATGGGGTTCGCCCCGCCGGCGAGGGGAGCCTGCGTACCGGGGATGATGACCGTCCAGTGCCGGCGCCCACCGGGTGTCGTGGTCCGCAGGACCTCGACGGCGCCGGTGCCACGGCGGCGGACGTCACGCTCGAGGGCGGCGAGCCTGCCGAGCAGGTCCGCGGGCGTGCGGGGCAGCTGCACCGGGCGGGCGAGGGTGGTCAGGTGCGCGAGCGCACCGAGCGTTCCCGGTGGCCCGACACGATCCCGTGGACCGCGGGGTGCCGTCGCGGCGCCGGCGGCACCGCGCATGGGGACGACGGGGGCGGGCGAGACGGCGAGGCCGGACAGGCGCCGTCCTCCCTGGGCGACCAGGCCGACCGCGGAGAGGGGGCCGTAGGCGGCGAGCGCGGTCCGCTGGACCGGGGTCAGGCCCGCGACGGCCACCGGCTCGCCGTCCACCAGCACCTGGCCGCGGGTGACGTCGTCGTCGAGGTACTGGGCGTACCGCGCGAACGCCGCCGTGTGGCGCTGCGCCACGACGGCGCCGGGGAGCGGGCCCGCCAGGGCCGCGGCCGCCGAGCCCGCATGACCGACCAGGCGCAGGGCGTCGGCACCGACCACGACGGCGCCGGCCTGCCACGGCACGAGCCCGGGTGGCGCGACCGCGCCGAGGACCCGCCACCAGGGCGGTGCGAGGAGCGTCGAGACCTCCCGCTCGGCCTCGGCGTACCAGACCCGCTGGAGGTCGAGGTCGTCGGCCAGCCCGCGCACCGCCCCGGCCAGCGCCGGGAGCGACCGGCCGACGCCGAGGACGTCCTCGAGGTGACGGCCGGCCTCGATGGCCGGGAGGACCGCGGCGGCGTGGTAACGCATCACCTGCCCGGCGGCGGCCGCGGCGTGCGCCCGGGACCGGTCGATCTCGCCCGCCGCGGCGCGCAGGAGTGCCGCTCGCGCGGCGAGCTCGTCGGTGTCCACGGCCACCCGCCCCCCGCCGGTGACCATGACCCGCGTGCGCCACGGGTGCGGGGTCCACGCCGGCGTGGTGTCGCCGTCGCGGGCGAGCACCCCCACCTAGGACCACCGCGCCGCGAGGTCCGCGTCCGCGGCGCCCGCCGCACGCTCGGCGGCGTCGAGCACGTGCCCGAGCGACAGCGCCTCCAGCACCAGTCCGGTCACCGCATCGGCGTAGGCCGCCGCACCCGGGCCCGTCCACGTGGCGGGACCAGCGGCCCGGAGCAGCTCGATCGCCGCGTCGAGCGCGTCCCGGGCCACCAGGATGTCGGTACGCAGCCCCGAGCCGGGGTCGCACATCAGCGCCATCGTCCCTCCTCGTCTCGTGCGCCCCACTCCCGCCGCACCACGCACCCGACCCTCCGCCGCACGCTAGGCCGGGCGGGCCGCCGCACCGGTCCGCGGCCCTTCCGGCCTGTTGACGACCGCGGCCGGCCCGCCCCCTGTGCGGGAACGGACACCCGTGCGGGAGGATCCGGCGGTGGACACCTTCCTCAAGCACGACTCCGGGCAGGCGGGAGCCACCCGCTTCGAGGCCGCCGGGCTCCGCTGGCGCGCCGAGGCCCCGGGCGGCGCGGACGTCGTCACGATCGTCGACGAGAGCCCCGGGCGGCTCGGGACCCGGCGGCTCACCGAGGGCGCGCCCGGCGCCGCCGACGCCGAGGCGTTCGGCCGGGCCCTGGCCCGCACCCACGCGGCCGGTGCCCCGCACCTGGGCTGCCACCCGGCGGGGTGGTCCGGGGACGGGTTCATGGGGCGCGCGTCCCTGCCGCTCCGGGACGCCGCGCCGCCGCGTCCCGGCGCCGGGTGGGCGCCGTCCGGTGGCGCATCCGGCTCCTGGGGGGATTTCTACGCCGCCGACCGGGTCCTGCCGTACCTGCCCGCCGCGGTCGCGAACGGGTCGGTGGACCGCGACGGCGACCGTGCGCTCCACGCCCTGGCCGAGCGACTGACCGAGGGCGTGCTCGACCACCCGCAGCCCGCGCTCGTCGCCGGGCCGGCGGCGCGCCTCCACGGGGACCTCTGGGGCGGGAACGTGCTGTGGGCGGTGGCGGGTCGGGTGCGCTGCACGCTCATCGACCCCGCCGCCCACGGCGGCCACGCCGAGTCCGACCTCGCCCAGCTCGCGGTCTTCGGGGCGCCGCACCTGGAGCGGATCGTCGCGGCCTACGACGAGGTCTCGCCGTTCGCGCCCGGCCGGCCCGAGCGGGTGGGGCTGCACCAGCTGCACATCCTGCTCGTGCACGCCGCCCTCTTCGGCGGCGGGTACGGGTGCCGGGCCGTCGCGGTGGCCGCCCTGTACCTGTGAGGCGCCGGGCGGTCGGCTCGCCGGGGACGTCGCTCAGGCTCGGGGCTGGCGCTCCGCCCAGTCGCCGAGCGCGACGCGGGGCCCGGTGTAGAACGGGATCTCCTCACGCACGTGCCGGCGGGCACCGACGGGCCGCAGGTCGCGCATGAGGTCGACGATCCGGTGCAGCTCCGCCGCCTCGAACGCGAGGATCCACTCGTAGTCGCCCAGCGCGAAGGCGGAGACGGTGTTGGCGCGCACGTCCGGGTAGTCGCGGGCGGCCATGCCGTGCTCGCGGAGCATGTCGCGCCGCTCCTCCTCCGGCAGCAGGTACCACTCGTAGGACCGCACGAACGGGTACACGCACAGGTACGCGCCGGGGTCCTCACCGGCCAGGTACGCCGGGACGTGCCGCTTGTTGAACTCGGCCGGCCGGTGCAGCCCCACGACCGACCACACCGGCGCGAGGTGCGCGCCGAGGGCGGAGGCGAGGAGCCGGTGGTAGGCGTCCTGCACGGCCTCGACGGTCGGGGCGTGCCACCACACCATGAGGTCGGCATCCGCCCGGAGCCCCGCGACGTCGTAGAAGCCCCGCAGCACGACGCCGGCGGCGGCGACCGCAGCCTCGGCGTCGGCGACGATCGCCGCCCGCTCGGCGGCGTCGTCGGGCAGGGGCTCGGCCGTGGCGAAGACCGACCACATCGTGTAGTCGATGCCGGCGTTGATGCTCTCGACGTCGGCACCCTCGCCGATCCGTGCGGGGCTGGGCTGGCTCATGGGTCGGGCTCCTCGGGAGGGTCGGGCTGGTGGTGGTGTGCCGGACGGCGGTGCTCGGGTCGCCTCAGACGGCGGCGCGGGTGACGGCGGGCGCGTCGTCCGGCGCCTGGCAGGCGGCGGGGACGCCGCTGTCGACGCCGGCCCGGAGGCGGCAGCAGCCCGGCCTGCAGACGTCGCGCCACGGTCCGAGCGCGCCGACGGCGGCCCGCTCGGGGACGTCGCCCCGCACGGTGGCCGCACGCTCGAGCAGGAGGTCGACCAGGCCGGCGACGAACTCCGGCGCCGTGCCCACCGTGGCGGCGCGCTCCATGCGCAGCCCCAGCTCGTCGGCGGTCTCCCGCGCCTCGACGTCGAGGTCGTAGATGACCTCCATGTGGTCGGAGATGAAGCCGATGGGGGCCACGACCGCCGCCGCTGCGCCGTCGGCGTGCAGGGCGGTGAGGGTGCGGCTGACGTCCGGCTCGAGCCACGGGGTCACGGGGGTGCCGGAGCGGGAGCAGTACGCCAGCTCCCAGGGCACCGGGCGGCCCAGCCGCTCGCCCACCTGCTGGGCGACCAGACCCGCGACGTCGAGGTGCTGGGCGGAGTAGCTCGCGGCCGTCTCCACGCCGGAGCCCACCTCCATGGGGGTGGGGATGGAGTGGGTCACGAAGACCAGCGGTGCGGCCGGCCGGGGCCGGCGCCCCCCGTCGGCGTCGGCGGCGCTGTCGCCGTCACCGGCGGCAGCGTCGAGGCGCTCGTACGCGGCGGTCACCGCCTCGACGTTCGCGGCGACGAAGCCCGGGTGGTTGAAGTAGGCGCGAACCTTGTCCACCTCGAGCTCGCGCCCCTCCGCCGCGAGCGCGGCGAGCGAGGCCGCGATGTTCTCCCGGTACTGCCGGCAGCCCGAGTACGACCCGTAGGCGCTGGTGACCAGGGTGAGCACCCGGCGCGCGCCGGAGTCGTGCAGCTCCCGCAGGGCGTCGGTGAGGAACGGGTCCCAGTTGCGGTTGCCCCAGACCACCGGGGTGTCCACGCCGCGACCGGCGAGGTCCTCCCGCAGCGCTGCGAGGAGCGCCTTGTTCTGGTCGTTGATGGGGCTGCGACCGCCGAAGTGGTAGTAGTGCTCGCCCACCTCGGCGAGGCGCTCGTCGGGGATGCCGCGGCCGGCCGTGACGTTGCGCAGGAACGGCACGACGTCCTCGGGCTTCTCCGGTCCCCCGAAGGAGAGCAGCAGCACGGCGTCGTAGGGGGACAGGGAGGGCATGTCGCTCGCTCTCATGCGTCAGCCGGCTGCGCCGGCACGGGGAGGTGGGTGGCGCGCTCCGACCGGAGGTCGGGCTCACGGGCAGGGCCGACGGCGTGACCGGGTTCTCGGGCGGGACCGGCCACGTGCCCCGGCTCGGGGACGTGACCGGCGACGTGACCGGGCTCGTGCGGGTGTCCGGGGGCGTCGGCGACCGGGTGCACCGCACCCGCCACCCCGGGCAGGCTCAGGCCGAGGACCTGCTCGAGAGCGAGCAGGTACTCCTCGCCGCGACCCTGACGCCCGGCGGTGCGCGCCCGGACCGTCGGCTCGTGGAGCAGGCGCGCGGCGAGGCGGCGCAGGGCCTGGGCGGCCTTGTCCGCGGGGATGGCACCGTCGGCGGGCAGGCGCTCGATCTCGGCGGCGACGGCGTCGGCCACCGACTCGCGCAGGGCCACCACGGCCTGGTCCATGCGCCGGCCGGCGTGGTCCTCGAGGAGCTCCCGCACGGCGTCGTCGACGATCTGGCGGGCGCGGGCGATCTCGGCGGCGGTCGCGGCCGGGGCGTGCTCACGCACGGTCGGCAGGTCGACGAGGAGGACGCCGTCGAGGTCGCCGACCTCCTCCTCGACGTCGCGGTGCAGGGCCAGGTCGACGACGACGAGCGGCCCGTCCTCCGGCCGGCGGGCGGCGACCGCGGCGGCGACGAGGTCCACCCGCAGGACCGGGGTGCCCGTGCCGCGCACGGTGACGACGAGGTCGACGCCGGCCAGCGCGGCGGCGAGGTCCTCCTCCGCGACGACGACGCCGTGTCCGGCGGCGAAGTCCCGCGCCCGCCCGGAGGCCGACCACACCGCGACATCGGTGACGCCGCGCTCGCGCAGCGCGGCGAGGGAGGCCCCGGCGTAGGAGCCGGTGCCGACGAGCAGGGTGCGGCGCCCGGCCAGGGAGGCACGCGGGACGGCGGGGTCGTGGGGGTCGGCGGCGGCCGCGTGCTCACGCTCGCACGCGAGCGCGCCGGCACGGGCGGCCGCGAGGTCGAGCGCGACCGAGACGACCGAGAGCCCCGCCCGGGCCAGGTCCGTGGCGACCGCCACCTGGCGGGAGGTGCGGGTGGCGCGCTGGAGCGTCTTCTCCAGCAGCGGCGAGGTCGTGCCCGCCTCGCGGGCGGCGCTCAGGGCCCGGCGGACCTGGCCGGTGATCTCCCGCTCCCCCACCACCATCGAGTCCAGCCCGGCGGCGACCTCGAAGAGGTGCCGGACCGCGGCGTCGTCGGTCTCGGCCCGCATGAGCCGGGCGACCTCGGCCAGGTCGGTGCCCGAGCTGCGCGCCACCGCCTCCTGGGCGGCCCGCGCGGCCTCCTCGGGGCTCTCGGCCTCGACGTAGACCTCGAGCCGGTTGCACGTGGCCAGGACCACGGCACCGGCCACGGCAGGGGAGGACGCCACGACCTGGGGGCCGACCTCGTGGGCACCCGTGCTCAACCGCTCGACGTCGGTGAGGTTCAGGTCGTGGTGATTCGCCGAGAGCATCAGGAGTACCACGTCCCCCCTAGTGAACCATTTCCTCGGGGGGCGGGCACAATGGCCCGGTGACGGATTCGACGACCACGGCCCCTGCCCAGGAAATGACGGCCCCCGCCCTGCTCGAGGCCTATTCCGGACGACGCCCGGAGCGCCTGCCGGTGTGGTTCATGCGCCAGGCCGGCCGCTCCCTGCCCGAGTACCGCGCCCTGCGCGAGGGCGTGGGGATGATCGAGTCCTGCCTGCGCCCGGACCTCGCGGCCGAGATCACGCTGCAGCCGGTGCGCCGTCACGGCGTGGACGCCGCGATCTTCTTCTCCGACATCATGGTGCCGCTGCACCTGGCCGGCGTGGACGTCACCATCCAGCCCGGGGTGGGGCCGGTCGTGGCCGAGCCCGTCCGCTCGGCGGCCGACGTCGACCGGCTCGTCGACCACCAGCCCGGGGACGCCTCCGCCGTGGCCGAGGCTGTCCGGATCGTCGTCGCCGAGCTCGACGAGACCCCGCTCATCGGCTTCGCGGGCGCCCCCTTCACCCTGGCGGCCTACCTCGTCGAGGGACGGCCCTCGCGCGACCACCTCGCGGCCCGCACCCTCATGCACGCCGACCCCGAGTCCTGGCGGCGCCTCATGCGGTGGGCGGCGGACATCAGCGCCGACTTCGTGCGCACCCAGGTCCGCGCCGGCGCCCGCGCCGCCCAGCTGTTCGACTCCTGGGCGGGCGCCCTGTCCCTGGACGACTACGCCTCCCACGCCGCGCCCTTCAGCGCCCGCACCCTGGCCCAGGTCCGCTCCCTCGGCGTGCCGGTCGTGCACTTCGGCACCGGCACCGGCGAGCTGCTGGGGGCCATGCGTGACGCCGGCGCGGACGTCGTCGGGGTCGACTACCGCATCCCGCTGGACGAGGCGAACCGCCGCCTCGGCGGCACCACGGTGCTGCAGGGCAATATCGACCCGGCGCTCCTCGACGCCCCGTGGGACGTCCTCGAGGCGCACGTGCGCGACGTCGTCGAACGCGGCCGCTCGGCGCCCGCCCACGTGGTCAACCTCGGCCACGGCGTGCCGCCGGGCACCGACCCCGACGTCCTGACCCGCCTCGTCGCCCTGGTCCACTCGCTGTGAGGCGGGCCGTCCGCGCCGCCGCGGCCGGCCCGCACGTCCGCGGGGACGCCCGCGCGGACGTCGTCGTCGTCGGCGGCGGGATGGCCGGGCTGAGCGCCGCGCACGCGTTTCTCGCCGAGGGGCTCCGCCCGGTGGTGCTCGAGGCGTCGTCCGCGGTCGGTGGTCTCGTCGGTTCCGGCGTCGTCGGCGGGTACGAGCTCGACCTCGGCGCCGAGGCCTTCGCCACCCGCCGGCCCGAGGTCGGCGACCTCGTCCGGTCGCTCGGGCTGGAGGTCGTCGAGCCCGGCGCCGGTTCCTGGGTGTGGACGCCCCAGCGGGCCTTCCGCATCCCGGTGCGGACCCTGCTCGGCGTGCCCGCGGACCTCGGCGCGGCCGACGTCGTCGCCGCGCTCGGCCCCGAGGCGGCGGCGGCCGCGGCCGCGGCCGACGCCGGCCTACCCGCCCACGTGGGCGCCGACGCCGCCGACGTGGCGACCCTCGTGCGCACCCGGATGGGGCAGGTGGTCCTCGACCGGCTCGTCACCCCGGTGGCGGGCGGCATCCACTCGGCCGACCCCGCAGACCTCGCCGTCGACTCCGTCATGCCCGGGCTGCGGGCCGCCCTGACCGAGCACGGCACCCTCGCCGGCGCCGTGGCGGCGCTCGTCGACGCCACCCCCGGCGCGGCCGCGGCGAGCACCGCCGGAGGGCTGTTCCGCCTGCCCCGCGCCCTCGCCGCGGCGGTCCGGGCCGGCGGCGGTGAGGTCCGCACCGGCGCCACCGTCACGGGTCTGCACGCGGTCGACGGCGGGTGGACGGTCGACGTCGACGAGGCCGGCGGCCGGTCCCGCGCCACCGCGGCCCACGTGGTCCTCGCCCTCCCCGAGGGTCCGGCACGGGAGCTCCTCGCCGGTGTCCTGACGCTGCCCGACGCGCCCGCGGCGGGCGGGTCGACCATCACCCACGTCACCCTCGTCGTCGAGGCGCCGGCGCTCGACGCCGCCCCCCGGGGCTCCGGCCTGCTCGTCCCCCCAGGTGCGACGGGGGTGCGCGCGAAGGCGCTCACCCACGTGAGCGCGAAGTGGCCGTGGCTGCGTGAGGTCACCGCCCCGGGCGTCCACGTCCTGCGGGTCTCCTACGGCCGGCACGGCGAGCGCACCGACGACGTCGGTGCCGCGGCGGCGCTGGCCGACGCCACCACGCTGCTCGGCGTGCCCCTGGGCCGGGTCCTCGACCACCGGGTCGTGCGACGGACCGGGGTCCTGGCGTCCGCCACACCGGCCCACCGGGCCTACGTCACCACGGTCCGCGCCAGGGTCGCCGAGCGGCCGGGCCTCCACCTCGCCGGGGCGTGGGTCGCCGGCACCGGCCTGGCGGCCGTCGTCGCGCAGGCGCAGTCCCTGGCGCGGTCGGTCGCGACCGACCCGATGGAGACCGCCGGGGCCGGGGCCGGCGACGGCGTCGGCGTCGGCGATGCACGAGCGTCCGGCGGGGCCGCGGAATGACCCACGGAATGACATTTCCAGGAACGTCCTGGACGACACGGAGAAATGTGACGCGGACCGCACGTCAATGCGTCGTGACAATCCGTCAGAAAACGAGGTGACACCGTGCCAGAAAACCGCCTCGACAATTCCCCCGGCCCTGGTGACACTGGGGCGGTGAGCTCGACCCTGCGCCTCGGCACCCGAGGCAGCGACCTCGCCCTCACCCAGTCCACGACGGTCGCGGAGGCGCTCGCCGCGAGCTCCGGTCTGGACGTGCGGCTCGTGCGCATCCGCACCGAGGGTGACCGCTCCACCGCGTCGCTGACCACCCTCGGTGGCACCGGCGTGTTCGCCGCGGCCCTGCGCGAGGCGCTCCTCGCCGGCGACATCGACGTCGCCGTCCACTCCCTCAAGGACCTGCCCTCCGCCCCCCTGCCCGGGCTCGAGATCGCTGCGGTCCCCGTGCGGGAGGACCCCCGCGACGCCCTGTGCGCCCGCGAGGGCTGGACGCTGGCGACCCTGCCCGGCGGTGCCCGGGTCGGCACCGGGTCCCCCCGCCGGGCCGCCCAGCTACGCCTGGCCCGTCCGGACCTCGCCGTCGTCGACATCCGCGGCAACGTGCCCACCCGGCTGGCCCGCGTGGCACCGGGCGACCTCGACGCCGTCGTCCTGGCCGCGGCGGGGCTGAGCCGCCTGGGGCTCCTGGCCCACGTCACCGACCTGCTGCCCACCGACGTCATGCTCCCCGCCCCGGGCCAGGGGGCGCTGGCGGTCGAGTGCCGGGCCGAGGAGCACGCCGCGCCGCTCGCCGCGGCCCTGCGCGGGCTCGAGGACCCCGCCACCCGCCTGGCGGTCGTGGCCGAGCGGGAGGTGCTGCGCGTCCTCGAGGCCGGCTGCACCGCCCCCGTGGCCGCCCACGCCCGTGTCGACGACGCGGGCCGCCTGCTGCTGACCGCCGGCGTGTTCGGTGGTGACGGGCTCATCCGGTCCGGCGCCGCACCCGTGCCGGCAGACGAGCAGGGCCTCGAGGCCGCGCGCGAGCTCGGCGCCGCCCTCGCCCACGAGCTGCTCGCCGCCGGGGCCGTCGAGCTCGCGGGTCTGCTGCCGCGCAGCGACGCCTCGTCGGGCCGGCCGTGAGGCACCGCTGGTGAGCGACCTCGCCGGCGCGGTCGTCCTCGTGCCCCGCCCGGCCGCCGACGACCCCTTCGTCGTCGCGGTGCGGGAGGCGGGCGGCCGGCCGCTCCCCGCGCTCCTCGTCCGTACCGTCCCGGCGCCGTCGACCGCCCTCGACGACGCCCTGCGTGCCCTGCAGGCCGGCGCCCACACCTGGCTCGCGGTCACCTCGGCGGTGACCGTCGACGTGATCGCCGAGCGGGCCCGCGCGCTGGGGGCCACCCCGGCGGAGCTCACCGCCGGTGCCCGCGTCGCCGCCGTCGGGCCGGCCACCGCGGACGCGCTTGCGGCGGTAGGGGTCCGGGCCGACCTCGTCCCGGGGCAGACCGCGAGCGCCGAGGCGCTCCTCGCCGCGTGGCCGGAGCCGGACGGCGGCTCCGTGCTGCTCCCCCGGTCCGCTCTCGCCGCGCCCACCCTGGCGCAGGGCCTGCGGGCGCGCGGCTGGCGCGTCAGCGACGTCGTCGCGTACACCACCGTCCCCGCGCCCGGGCCGGACCCGGCCGTCGCCGCCGCCCTCACCGCCGAGCAGGTCGACGCCGTCCTGCTCACCTCGGGGTCGGTCGCCCGGGCGCTCGTGAGCCTGTACGGCCGCCCGCCGGCACGGACGCTGCTCTGCGCGATCGGCGCGAGCACGGCCGCCGCGGCCGCCGCCGCCGGCCTCACGGTCGCCGCCGTCGCCTCGGCCCAGAGCCCGGCCGGGCTCGTCGGCGCCGTCGCCGCCGCCCTGCACCCGACCACCTCGCCCACGCCGCCCACGCCGCCCACGTCGACCACGTCGACCGCCCCGAACCAGGAGGAGCCCCGGTGACCACCCGCGAGGAACCCGCCCGCCCCCGCACCGCCGCACCGGCGACCGAGCCGGCCTACCGTCCGGTCGACCGGCCGCGGCGGCTGCGCGCGACCCCCGCCCTGCGTCGCCTCGTCGCCGAGACCCGGGTCGCCCCCGCCGACCTGGTCCTGCCGATGTTCGTCCGCGAGGCGGCCACCGAGCCGGTGCCCATCGGGTCCATGCCCGGTGTCGTCCAGCACACGACGGACACGCTGCGGCGGGCCGCGGTCGAGGCGGCCGAGGCCGGCGTGGGCGGGGTCATGCTCTTCGGCGTCCCCGCCACCCGCGACGCCACGGGCACCTGCGCGACCGACGAGGACGGCGTCCTCAACGCCGGTCTGCGGGCGCTCGTGGCGGAGGTCGGCGACGCCGTCGTCGTGATGTCCGACCTGTGCCTCGACGAGTTCACCGACCACGGGCACTGCGGGGTGCTCGACGCCGCGGGCCGGGTGGACAACGACGCGACGCTCGTGCGCTACCAGGAGATGGCGCTCGCGCAGGCCGCGACCGGCGCCCACGTGCTCGGGCTCAGCGGGATGATGGACGGCCAGGTCGGCGCCGTCCGGGAGGTGCTCGAGGGCGCCGGGTACACCGACACCGCGATCCTGGCTTACTCGGCCAAGTACGCCTCGGCCTTCTACGGCCCGTTCCGCGAGGCCGTCGACTCCCAGCTCCGCGGTGACCGCAAGACCTACCAGATGGACGTGGCCAACCGGCGCGAGGGTCTGCGCGAGGCCACGCTCGACCTCGCCGAGGGCGCCGACGTCGTCATGGTCAAGCCCGCCCTGGCCTACCTCGACGTCCTCGCCGAGGTCGCGGCGCTCTCGGAGGTGCCGGTGGCCGCCTACCAGGTCTCCGGGGAGTACGCGATGGTCGAGGCCGCCGCGGCCCAGGGCTGGCTCGACCGCCGGCGCACCATCGAGGAGACCGTGCTGTCCATCCGCCGCGCGGGCGCCGACGTCGTGCTGACCTACTGGGCCACCGAGCTGGCCCGCTGGCTACGGTGAGCCCCGAGCACATCCGCACCACGCCCCCGTCCCGAGGAGCACGACCATGACCGCCGACCCCACCCACGAGCTCTTCGAGCGGGCCCGCGCCGTCATCCCCGGCGGCGTGGACTCGCCCGTGCGCGCGTACGGCTCCGTCGGGGGCGACCCCCGCTTCCTCGCCTCGGCGCGGGGCCCGTACGTCACCGACACCGAGGGACGCGAGTACGTCGACCTCGTCATGTCGTGGGGCCCGGCCCTCCTGGGCCACGCCCACCCCGAGGTCGTGGCCGCCGTGACCGCGGCCGCCGGCCGCGGCCTGTCCTTCGGCGCCCCCACGCTCGCCGAGGTCGAGCTCGCGGAGGCGGTGCGCGGCCGGGTGCCCGCCGCGGCCAAGGTGCGGTTCGTCTCCACCGGCACCGAGGCGACGATGACGGCGGTCCGCCTCGCCCGCGGGGCCACGGGCCGCGACCTGGTCGTGAAGTTCGCGGGCTGCTACCACGGGCACGTCGACGCCCTCCTCGCCGAGGCGGGCTCCGGCGTCGCGACGTTCGCTCTGCCGGGCTCCGCCGGGGTCACCGCGGCCAGCGCCGCCGAGACCCTCGTCCTGCCCTACAACGACGTCGAGGCCCTGGAGGCCGCCTTCGCCGAGCGCGGCAGCGAGATCGCCGCGGTCATCACCGAGGCGGCCCCGGCGAACATGGGCGTCGTGCCGCCCGCGCCCGGGTTCAACGCCGAGCTGCGCCGCATCACCGCCGACCACGGATCCCTCATGGTCCTCGACGAGGTCCTCACCGGCTTCCGGGTGGGCCCGTCGGGCTGGTGGGGCCTCGACGGCGTCCCGGCCGACGGCGGTCTGGGAGCGACGCTCCTCGGCGGGGAGGGCTGGGTGCCGGACCTGTTCACCTTCGGCAAGGTCGTCGGCGGCGGGATGCCGCTGGCCGCGCTGGGCGGGCGGGCGCACCTCATGGACCTCCTCGCCCCGGTCGGCCCGGTCTACCAGGCGGGCACCCTCTCGGGGAACCCGCTCGCGACAGCCGCCGGCCTGGCCACCCTGCGCCTGGCCGACGACGCGGTCTACGCCCACGTCGACGAGGCCGCCCGGGTGGTGGGCGAGGCGGCGAGCGCCGCCCTGACCGAGGCGGGCGTCGCGCACCGGCTCCAGCGGGCGGGCAACCTCTTCTCGGTGATGTTCGGCGAGGACGCGGCGATCGACGGGGTGCAGACCTACGCGCAGGCGAAGGCTCAGGACACGTTCCGGTACCCGCCGTTCTTCCACGCCATGCTCGACGCCGGGGTGGCCCTGCCGCCGAGCGTGTACGAGGCGTGGTTCCTCTCCGCCGCGCACGACGACGACGCGATCGGCCGCATCCTCGCGGCGCTGCCCGGTGCCGCACGGGCCGCGGCCGCCGCCACGCCGGCCTGAGCCGCGGTCAGTCCGGCGGCGGCTCCGCGCCGTCGGCCTCGTCACGCTCGGCCCACGCCAGGAGCGGGGCGAGGTCGAAGACGGCGTCGTCGATGCCCGCGTGGAGGTCGCCGCGCTCGGCGTAGCGGGCGGGCATCGTCGCGACCGTGAAGTCCCCCGGGTCGCAGTCGGGCACCTCGTCCCAGGTCAGCAACTTAGAGACTCCGTGGAGTCTCGCCGGGGCTCGCGAAGATGGTGCTCCGGTGGCGGTTGGCGCGATGCTGGCGGCGTGGGGGTGCCGACAGGGACACTGGTGGTGTTCGTCCCGGTAGACCCCGCGCCCTCTGTGGTGCCGTTGAGCCTGTAGGTCAGCATGGTGGCGGAGGGCCTCCACGGGAACCGTGGAATGTTGCCTTTGAGCACGAGCGTCAGACTTCGAAACACTCCCAGCCCTTCCCGGGACGAACGCACCGTTACTCCACCAAGGCGGATGAGGGGAAGTGGTCGGGATGGAAGTCCTGCACCGGCGGTGCGCCGGGCTCGACGTATCGAAGAGGGACGCCAAGGTCGCGGTCCGGATCGCTGGAGGCGGCCGAGCGGGGGCGAAGTCGACCGTCACGACGTGGGGAGCGACCACGAACTCGATACTCGCCCTGCGTGAGCATCTGATCACCGAGGCTGTCACGTGCGTGGTCATGGAGGCCACGAGCGATTACTGGAAGCCGTTCTACTACCTCCTCGAGGACGGCCCGTTCGAAGTGCTGCTCGTCAACGCCCGGCACGCCAAGAACATGCCGGGCCGCAAGAGTGACGTCTCCGACGCGGCCTGGTTGGCGCAACTGGGCGCTCACGGCCTGGTGCGTGGATCGTTCGTGCCGCCGCCGCCGGTACGGGAACTGCGGGACCTGACCCGCACTCGCACGGCGCTGACCCGCGAACGCAGCCGCGAGATCCAGCGCTTGGAAAAGCTCTTGGAGGACGCCGGGATCAAGCTCTCCGCCGTCGCCTCGGACATCACCGGGGTCTCCGGGCGGGCGATGCTCGATGCGCTCATCGCCGGTGAACGGGATCCGGCCGTGCTGGCTGACCTCGCAAAGCGGCGCATGCGGGTCAAGATCCCCCAGCTCACCGAGGCGTTGACCGGACGCTTCAACGATCACCACGCCTTCCTTGCCCAGATGCATCTGGACCTGATCGATCACCACACCGAGGCCGTCGACCTGCTCACCACCCGGATCGAGAGGATGATCGAGCCCTTTCGCCACGTCAGGGACCTGATCATCACGATCCCGGGCATCAGCGTGTTGGTCGCCGACGTCATCATCGCCGAGACCGGAGCCGACATGGCCATCTTTCCCACTGCGGGACACCTGGCCTCCTGGGCCGGGACGTGCCCGGGATCGAACGAATCCGCCGGGCACGTCAAGTCCACCAAGACACGCCCGGGCAATCCCTACCTCAAGGGGGCCCTCGGCATCGCGGCCATGGCCGCCGCGAAGTCCAAGAGCACCTACCTCGCGGCGAAGTACCGGCGCATCGCCACACGACGAGGCCCGATCAAGGCCCAGGTCGCACTTGAGCACGCGATGCTCGTCGCAATCTGGTACATGCTCACCAACGACAACCCCTACCACGAGCCCGGAGGCGACTACTTCGTCCGACTCAACCCCGACAAGGCCAAGAACCGCGCCCTCGACCAACTCCGACAGATGGGCTACGACGTCACCCTCTCACCCGCCCACCTGCCTATGGCCGGGTAAATCTTCGCGTCAGCGGGGCGGAGACGGTCGCCTCGGGGGTGCCCCGCACCGAGTAGGCGCAGGCGATGGTGTGATCGCGGGCGTTCTGGTTGAAGTCGACGAACACCTTCGCCGGGTCGCGGTCCTTGCGCCACCACGTGGTGGTCGCGTCCCCCGGGGTGCGCCGCTCGACCTCGCGCGCGAAGGCCAGCGCCGCGCGGCGCACGTCGCTGAAGCCGTGCTCGGGCGTGATCCGCACGTAGACGTGCAGACCGTCGCCGCCGGTGGTCTTGGGGAACCCGGTGGCGCCGAGCTCGTCGAGCACCTCGTGGGCGACGGCCGCCACCCGCCGGACGGTCGCGAAGTCGCACGCCTCGCCGGGGTCGAGGTCGATGCGCCACTCGTCCGGCCGCTCGACGTCGGCCCGCCGGCTGTTCCACGGGTGGAACTCGATGGTCGACATCTGGACCGCCCAGATCACCTGGGCCAGCTCGGTGACGCACAGCTCGTCGGCGTCGCGGTCGTAGCGGGGGAAGTGGACGCGCACGGTCTCGACCCACGGCGGCGCCCCGTGCGGCAGCCGCTTCTGGTGGACCTTCTCCCCCTCGATCCCCTCGGGGTAGCGGTGCAGCATGCACGGCCGCTCGCGCAGGGCGTTGACCACGCCGTCGCCGACGGCGAGGTAGTACTGCGCGAGGTCGAGCTTGGTGTGCCCGGGGCCCGGGAAGTACACGCGGTCGGGGTTGGAGATCCGTACCGTGCGGCCGCCGACCTCGAGCTCGGTCGCGGGCGCCTTCGCCTTGGCCATGGGCTCACTCCACCACGGACCGCGTCCGCCGTCGACCGCTCCCGCGCCGTCGCCATCCCGCCCGTCGACCGTCCCCGCGCCGTCGCCATCCCGCCCGTCGACCGTCCCGGCGCCGCCACGCTCAGGCGTGGGGCGGCACGCCCCAGTGCTTGACGACCGGCGCGCCGCGCTTGTGGCCGAGGACCGCCCAGTGGGCGGCGTCGAGGAGGAAGTTCTCCCCGTACCGGGCGGGTAGCCCGAGCCATCGGACGACGAGCATGCGGGAGAGGTGGCTGTGCCCGACGACGAGCACGTCGCCGGACTCGCGCAGCCGCTCGGTCCGCGCGATCACCCGGTCGACCCGGGCCGCGACGTCCTCGGCGCTCTCCCCGCCCGGGGCACCGTCGGTCCACAGGTTCCAGCTGCCGCGGCCCTCCGCCTCGCGCCGCTCGTTGTACTCGGCGGTCGTGACGCCCTCGAGCTCGCCGTAGTCCCACTCCACGAGGTCCTCGTCGATCTCGAAGTCGTCGATGCCGGCGAGCTCGGCGGTCCGGCGTGCCCGCTGGCGCGGGCTGACGAGCACCTTGGCGAACTCGCGCTCGCCGAAGTTGTCCAGCAGCTCTCGCGCCTGCCGCTCGCCGCGCTCCGTGAGCGGGATGTCGGTGGTGCCGGTGTGCTGACCGGAGAGGCTCCACTCCGTCTCCCCGTGCCGGACGACGATGAGGTCTGGCATGCCGTGCTCCTTCCCGACGTCCCGCCCACGAGCATGCCGCTCCCACCGGCCGGGCGCACCACGGGCGCGGGTTACCGTCGAGGCGTACGGGCGCGGGTGGCCGTCCTGGCGTCGCGCACCACGACCGTGGCCGCCCGAGGTCGCGCACCACGCCGGTGGCGTCCTCGGGTCACCGCGTCACTGCGTCACCTCGTCACCGTTTCACCGCGTCGTGCCGCGCCGCAGAGCTCTGTGCCCACCGTGCCCGGGGGTGTTGTTTGGGTCCCTGTTGGCCGCTCGGGTTGCTCGCCCTGGTGATCGCGGTGCTCGTTCCGGTTGCAGGCGTTCGCTGCAGCTGCATGGGTTCGCTGTGGTTGCCCGCGTTCGATGTGCCGACGGGTGCGCATGGACCGGACGCGGATGGCGCCGAGTCGAACGGGACGTCCGGTTTGCCAACAGTGCTCGAACAAGGCTCGTGCCGGAGGCCTCGCCCTCACTGCCCCGCGGGCGACCGCCAGCGGCGCTTCTGGCGTCTCCAGCCCTTCCGGCGCCATCGGTTCTGGCGCTCCAGGTGTCTCGCGAGCGCCCGCCACGTGGCGTGCTCCTGGCGCCGGCCGAGGACGAGGAGCGCGGGCGCCAGTGCGGCCGCGCGTCCGTGGAGGCGGACGTCCCAGTCCCAGCTCAGCCGGGTGCCACCCTCGGCCGGGGTGAAGGTCAGGGCGCCCGAGGTGTCCATCCAGCTCAGGTGCGCCCGCACGGCCAGCGACCGCAGCGGGTCGTACCCGGTGATCTCCGACCACATGTGCGCGGCCCGGCCGGGCATCCGCATCCGCTGGTGGAAGCGCGTCCCCCTGCCGACCGGCCCGGGGGTGACCTTCTCCGCCGACGCCATCCGCCGGTTGTACCTCGGCTCGTTCCGCATGTCGGCGACGAACGCGAAGACCTCCACGAGCGGCCTTCGGACGGCGACCTCGCCGGTCATCGTGCCGCCGCGCGGGGCGTCCGACGTCCGTGCAGGTGTCCTCACGCTAGTGGGCACGACGACCTCCTCCTCGACCGGCCGCGGCAACCAGTGTCCCCCGTGGTGACCCGCCCCGCCAGGGGCCGCGGTCCCCCGACGGACGTGACCGGACGTGAGGGACGCGACCGACGGACGTGACCGACGGCCCGCGGGTGGACGTCACGGACGCCCGGCACGATCGGCTGGGATGATGGCGCCCATGACCGACCGCGTCGACCTCGCCACGCTCACCCCTCACGTCGCCCTCGGCGCCCTCGACGGCCGCTACCGCCGTGCCGTCGCCCCGCTGACGAACCACCTCTCCGAGGCGGCGCTGAACCGGGCACGGGTGCACGTCGAGGTCGAGTGGCTCATCCACCTGACGGACGAGGCCGTGCTGCCCGGCGCACCGCGGCTGAGCGAGGGCGACAAGGCGTACCTGCGCGGCGTCGTCGCCACGTTCGGTGCCGACGAGATCGCCGAGCTGGCCGAGATCGAGCGGGAGACGCTCCACGACGTCAAGGCCGTGGAGTACTTCCTCAAGCGCCGCCTCGACGCCGCGCCGGACGTGCTCGGCGAGGGCACCGTCCTGCCGCGGGTGCACGAGATCGTGCACATCTTCTGCACGAGCGAGGACGTCAACAACCTGTCCTACGCGCTCACCGTCAAGGACGCGGTCACCGAGGTGTGGCTGCCCGCGGCCTCGGGCATGGTCGACGAGGTCGCCGACCTGGCCCGCGAGCACGCCGGCGCCGCCATGCTCTCCCGGACCCACGGCCAGCCGGCGACGCCGACCACGCTCGGCAAGGAGCTCGCCGTCCTCGCGCACCGCCTGCGCCGGCAGCTCCGACGGGTCGCGTCGGCGGAGTACCTGGGCAAGATCAACGGCGCCACCGGCACCTACGGTGCCCACGCCGTCTCCGTCCCGGGCGTGGACTGGGAGGCGGTCGCCCGCTCCTTCGTCGAGCACCTCGGGCTGACCTGGAACCCCCTGACCACCCAGATCGAGTCCCACGACTGGCAGGCCGAGCTCTACGCCGACGTCGCCCGGTTCAACCGGGTCCTGCACAACCTCGCCACCGACGTGTGGACGTACATCTCGCTGGGGTACTTTCGCCAGCGGCTCTCGGCGCAGGGCTCGACCGGGTCCTCGACCATGCCGCACAAGGTCAACCCCATCCGCTTCGAGAACGCCGAGGCCAACCTCGAGATCTCCAGCGCGCTGCTCGACACCCTCGGCTCGACCCTGGTGACCTCCCGCCTCCAGCGAGACCTCACCGACTCCTCCACCCAGCGCAACATCGGCACCGCCTTCGGCCACTCGCTGCTGGCGATCGACAACGTCCGGCGGGGCCTGGCCGGCCTCGACGTCGACGGCGACGCGCTGGCCCGCGACCTCGACGGCAACTGGGAGGTGCTCGGCGAGGCGGTGCAGCAGGCGATGCGCGCGGCGTCGATCGCCGGTGCGACCGGCATGGAGGACCCCTACGAGCGGCTCAAGGACCTCACCCGCGGGCGCCGCGTGGACGGACCTGGCATGCGCGAGTTCGTCGCGGGCCTGGGCCTCCCGGGCGACGTCGAGGCGCGGCTGCTCGCGCTCGAGCCGGGCACCTACACCGGCCTGGCCGAGCGCCTGGTGCGCCACCTCGACGCCTGATCCAAGGCTCACCGAGCCGGTCGTGTCCTGAGGCCGCCACGGTCTCCCGCCCCTGCGGCCGGGTGTCGTCGGGAATTCTCCGAGCGTCGACCTCGTTCATGCAGACACATGAACATGGGGCCGCCACCAGGACGTTCCCCGCGTGAGAGAGAAGTCCGAGAATGTCTACGTTCGACAGCAAGGTCGCAATCGTCACCGGCGCAGGCTCGGGCCTCGGCGCCGCCATCGCCGAGGAGCTCGCCGCCGGCGGGGCTCGGGTGGTCGCCTCCGACATCAACCTGGCGGCGGCCGAGGCCACCGTGGCGCGCATCGCCGGGGCCGGCGGGACGGCCACCGCGGTCGCGCAGGACACGGCCGTCGCCGCCGACTCCGAGAAGGTCGTGCGGACCGCGCTCGAGGCCTACGGGCACCTCGACCTGGCGGTGAACAACGCCGGCATCGGCGGCAAGGCTGCGCCGACAGGGGAGATCGACCTCGAGGACTGGGCCCGGGTGATCGACATCAACCTCAACGGCGTCCTGTACGGGCTGCGGCACCAGATCCCGGCCATGCTCGCCTCGGGCGGCGGCTCGATCGTCAACATGGCCTCGGTCCACGGCTCGGTCGCCGCACCCGGCAACACCGCCTACACCACCGCCAAGCACGGCGTCGTGGGGATGACCCGCAACGCCGCGGTCGAGTACGGGACCCAGAACGTGCGCATCAACGCCGTCGGCCCCGGCTACATCGCGACCCCCCTGCTCGAGAACCTCCCGGCCGAGCACCGCGAGGCCCTCGCCGCCAAGCACGCGCTCGGCCGCCTCGGCCGCGCCGAGGAGGTCGCCCACCTGGTCGCCTTCCTGCTCAGCGACGACGCGTCGTTCCTCACCGGCGGCTACTACCTCGCCGACGGCGGCTACACCGCGAGCTGACCGCTCGCCCGCGAGTCGACCTCAGCCGGGTGGTCGCTCCCACTGTCCGGCTCCCGGCACAGGTCCCGCTCCGCCCGTCCCGCGGGTGGGGCGGGACCCACTCGGTGGCACCGCACCTTCTCGCCGCGATGGGCAGCCTCACACCTCTGCACCGACGACAGACCTTCGGCTCCCACGTACCGTTGGGGACCGTGACCTTCCTGCCGCTGAGCTCCGCTGCCGCCTCCGACGCACCCCTCGAGGGCGTCGCCGCCTGGGCGGTGAGCGTCATGGAGAGCCTCGGCGGCTTCGGCGCGGCGCTGCTCATCGGCCTCGAGAACCTCTTCCCACCCCTGCCGAGCGAGGTCATCCTGCCCCTCGCCGGGTTCACCGCCTCGCAGGGCACCCTGGGCCTCCTCGAGGTGATCCTGTGGTGCACGGCCGGCTCGGTGGTGGGCGCGTGGGTCCTCTACGGCATCGGCGCCCTGCTCGGCCGCGACCGCACCCGCGCGATCATGAACTGGCTCCCGCTGGTCAAGATCGAGGACGTGGACAAGACCGAGGCCTGGTTCCACAGGCACGGCAAGGGCACGGTCTTCCTCGGCCGGATGATCCCGATCTTCCGGTCGCTGATCTCCATCCCGGCCGGCATCACCCACATGCCGCTCGTCCTGTTCACGGCCCTGACGCTGGCCGGGTCGCTGATCTGGAACACCGTGCTCATCCTGGCCGGCTACTGGCTCGGCGAGCAGTGGCACGTGGTGGAGACCTACGTCGGCACGTTCTCCCGTGTCGTCATCGTCGCCGTGCTGGCCGCCCTGGCGTGGTTTGTGGTCTCTCGCGTGCGGGCGATGCGCATCGAGCGCCGCGCCGGGCGCGAGACGGGCCGCGAGCGCGGCGACGACGCCGTCTGACCGGCCGGAAGTGAGCCACACATGACCGACACCGTCCTGGGCCTGCCGTTCCTGCCGGTGTTTCCACCCCTGCTGGCCATCACGATGGTCATCCTCACCCGCAAGGTGCTGCTCAGCCTCGGCGTCGGGATCGTCACGGCCGCGCTGGTCGTCGCCGAGCTCGACGTGCCCGGCGCGCTCCGCCTGGTCGCCGAGTCGTTCGCCGGCATCTTCTGGGCCGACGGCGGCGTCAACACCTGGAACGTCTACATCATCGCGTTCCTGCTGATCCTCGGCGTGCTCGCCGCCTTCATCCTCATGTCCGGCGGCAGCCGCGCGTTCGGCCGGTGGGCGATGGAGCGGGTCTCCACCCGCCGCGGGTCGCAGCTGCTCGCCGCCGCCCTCGGCATCGTCATCTTCATCGACGACTACTTCAACGCCCTCGCCGTCGGCCAGGTGGCCAAGCCGGTGACCGACCGCAACCGCGTGTCCCGGGCGAAGCTCGCCTACATCATCGACTCGACGTCGGCGCCGGTGTGCGTGGTCGCCCCGTTCTCGAGCTGGGGCGCGAGCATCATCGGGATCATCGCGCCGATCCTGCTCGCCGCGGGCATGAGCGAGGTCACGGCGTTCCAGGCCTTCGTGGCGATGATGCCGATGAACTACTACGTCTGGACCGCCCTCGCCATGGTGTTCGCCGTCGCCGTGCTGCGGGTCGACGTCGGGCCGATGCGCCGTGAGGAGGTCCGCGCCCTCGCCGCGGGCCGGCCGTTCGACCCGGCCAAGACGATCCCGGGCGAGCTGTCCGCGGACCTCCCCGTTCACCGGCCCGGCTCGATCAGCGCCATGGTGGTGCCGTTCGTCGCCCTGGTGGCGGGCGTCGTCGGGGCGATCGTCTGGACCGGGCACACCCGGTCCGGCTCCTGGGACCTGATCGAGATCTTCGCGAACACCCTCGTGACCGAGTCGCTCGTGGTGGGCGGCCTGCTGGGGCTCGGTGCGGCGCTGGTGTACTACGCCAAGGACACGCGCAGCAACGAGCGGTTCGGCTCGGGCACGTTCCGGGACGGCTGGGTCCAGGGCGTGCGGTCCATGCTCCCGGCGGTGTACATCCTGGTCCTGGCCTGGATGACCGTGGCGCTCATCGAGCAGCTCGGCACCGGCGAGTACCTCGCCGGCCTGGTGTCCGACGCGGGGCTCGAGCCCCGCTTCCTCATCCCGACGATGTTCGTCGTCGCCTCCCTCATGGCGTTCGCGACGGGCACGTCGTGGGGCTCCTTCGGCATCCTCCTGCCCATCGCCGGGCAGATCATGACCGAGGTCGGCAGCGCCGAGCTGCTCCTGCCGGCGCTCGCCGCGGTCCTGGGCGGCGCCGTCGTCGGCGACCACGTCTCCCCGATCTCGGACACCACGATCCTGTCCTCGACCGGCGCGGGGGCCAACCTCATGGACCACGTGCTCACCCAGCTGCCCTACGCCCTGGCCGCCGCGACGGCGGCGCTGGCCGGCTACGTCGTGCTGGCCGTCAGCGGCAGCACGTGGCTCGGCCTGCTCGCGGCCCTGGCCGGGGTGGCCGCACTGGTGGCCGCCGCCCGTGCGGTGCGGCCGCCGGTGGAGGAGCACCCCGAGGTCGTGGAGAGCGTGCGGGTCACGGCCTGAGCGGACCCTCAGCCCATGTGGTCCAGGCGCCGCAGCAGCACACCCTCGCGCAGCGCCCACGGGCAGATCTCGAGCTCCTCGAGGCCGAGGTCCTTCATCACCCGCTGGGCCACGAACCCGCCGGCGACGATCTGGTAGGTCCGCTCGGGGGTGATCCCGGGCAGCTCCATCCGCTGCTCGGCGGGGATCTTCGCCAGGCGCGGGGTCCAGTCCTTGAGGTCGGCGAGCTGCATGCGCCGGCGCTCCTGCGACCCGACGACGGCGAACCGCTGGCCGGCCAGCCGCGCGAGCGAGCGGAACGTCTTGGAGGTGGCGACCACCCGGTCGGGCGAGGGCAGATTCCCCAGCTCCTTCACGAGCGGGGCGAGGGTCTTCTTGATGTGGGACTTCAGCTCGTCGATCTCGTCGGGCTCGGGCGGGTCGGAGCGCAGGAACTCCTTCGTTAGCCGGCCCGCGCCGAGCGGCACGGACGCAGCGAACTCGGGCTTGTCGTCGATGCCCATGGCGATCTCGAGCGAGCCGCCGCCGATGTCGAGGACGAGGAGGCGCCCGGCGGCCCAGCCGTGCCAGCGCCGGGCGGCGAGGAAGGTCAGCTCCGCCTCCTGCTGCCCCGAGAGCACCCGCAGCGGCACGCCGGCGATCTCCTCGAGGTGGGCGAGCACCTCCGCGCCGTTCGTCGCCTCGCGGATGGCCGAGGTCGCGATCCCCATCATCTCCTCGGCGCCGTGCTTGCGGGCGGCCTTGGTGGCCCTCGCGACGGCGTCGCCGAGCGCCGCCACCCCGTCGTCGGTGATCTTGCCGTCGTCGAGGTAGCGCATGAGACGCACCGTGGTGCGCTCGTCGACGGCGGGCGCAGGCCGTGCGTCCGGCTCGGCGTCGACGATGAGGAGGTGCACGGTGTTCGAGCCGATGTCCAGGACGCCCAGTCGCATGCCGGTCACGGTAGTGCCGCCCGGGCGCTGCGCCCGGCTGCCGCCGCCGGCTTAGGCGCCCGGGCGCCGACGACCTAGGCTCGTGGTCGACCAGGCGACCCCCACCGGAGATACCCCACCTCATGAGCACCATGCTGCAGAAGGCCGTCACCCCGCAGATGTCCGCCGCCTACCTCGACCGAGGGCTGGACCGCGTCGCGGGCTACGTCGTGCCGGCGGCAGACGTCGCCGAGGTCACCACCACGCAGGGGCTCTTCGACCTCCACGGACTCGGGTTCGCGGGCACGCCCTTCTCCCCGGACCGCCCGATCGACGTCCTGCACGTCCCCACGGCCCCCACCGCCGTCCTCGTCCCGGCCACCGGCGGCACGGACGAGGCCGGGCGACGGGCCACGGGCGGCACCTTCCTGGAGCGCCCGCCCTTCAACGGCACCGGGTTCGCCGGCACCGGTGACGTCGTGGCCCCCCTGTCCTGGCTCGAGCACACCCGCCTCACCCCCGGCGCGCGGCTGTGGCGCTTCCACCCCGGTGGCGCCGAGCCGGAGCTCATCGGGTCGTACCACGGCGTCGCGTTCGGGTGGCAGAACCACCTCTCCGACGACTCCTTCCACGCGCTGCTGCCGTCGAAGTACGTCGGGCCGGTGGCCAAGCTGGCCCTGGGCACGTTCGCGGCGGACGTGCGCACCGACGACGACGGCGCACCCACCGTCGTCACGATCGTCACGGTCGCGAAGGACCCCGAGAAGCTCGGGTTCAGCCGGACGAAGGCGGGCACCTGGGCCAAGCAGCTCGCCGCCGCCGAGGTGCCCGAGCTGTTCGAGATCCACGCCAGCGCCCGCTGGCACGGCATCCCGGTCCGGATCGTCGACCAGGGACCCGACCAGGACGGCCAGCAGATGTGCCGGGTCACCTCCCTCGCCCACGACGCCGACGTCGCCGAGCGGCTGGGGATGGACAAGGTCGACGTCGGGGTCTACGAGACGACCGTGCCGCTCTCCGTTCTCACCGACGTCGTGTACGCCCAGCGCGTGCCGCGCGCCTGGGCACGGGAGGGCCAGCTCGCGCAGGCCTCCTCGGCCGGGCCGGCGGACCCCGCGGGCGCTCCCGCCCGCACCGCGTCGGCGCCGCGGGTCAACGTCGGCACGCCCGTCGTCACGGTCGCCCCCGGGTCGCCCGAGGCGGACCACCCCATGTCGAAGTTCGCCGCTGAGCTCCAGCGCGTCGCCCAGGGGCTCGTCTCGGTCTCCCCCACCGGGTGGACCCGCGCACGGGTCCTGTGCCGCATGGTCGGCAGCCGCGGCGAGGTCATGGCCGCCGTCACCGGCGCCGAGGGCAAGGAGGTGCCGCTGGCGGGCCTGCCGGGCGACGTCGCCCGCGCCATGTCCGAGATGCGGCACAAGGCGTACGAACCGGGCAAGGGGACGTGGTTCACCGCCCTGGTCACCCTCGAGCGCAGCGGCAAGCTCTCCCTCAACCTCGACTACAACAACGAGCAGAAGTGGGGGCGCCCGCTCGAGCCCGGGCAGTTCGTCGAGGACCTGCGGCGCTACCCCCGCGACGACGAGCACACCCCCGCCTGGCTGCGCGAGCGCCTGGCCGCGGACGCCGCAGCCCAGGCTACCGACCAGCCCGGCGCCGACGACGCCGGCCCCACGGATCCGGCCGGCGCCGACGACGCCGGCCCCACGGATCCGGCCGGCGGTGCGACGCCGCGGTCCTGACCCGGCCCCGCGCCGCCCCTCCCGCCCCGCCCGCCCCACGCGCACCCAGCCCCCGGTGCACCCTCGACCACCACTGGCCGAAGAATCCGTCCGGACATGCCTGACAGATGCTTCGGCCGGTCGCGTCGAAGAAGCATCCGGAGCGACGGACGCCCCCCGGTCCACGATCGGCCGCGGCGGAGCTCGGCGCCACGCACCGGTTCCGGCCGGTCGCAGGACCTTGGTCCTGGCGAGAAATACCCGGGCAGGTACCGTCCCGGGTGGACGTCGATACCCCCTAGGGGTACGCTGTCGTACCGAGGCAGGAACGAGACCGACCCGCGGGGTCGACCGGAGGAGTCCACCATGGCCGGCTACAGCGGCACGAAGGACCAGTACGCCAAGCGGTTGCGCCGGATCGAGGGCCAGGTGCGCGGCATCGCGCGCATGGTCGACGAGGACGTGTACTGCATCGACGTGCTGACCCAGATCTCGGCGGTCACCAAGGCCCTCCAGGCGGTCGGCATCGGGCTGGTCGAGGACCACCTCAACCACTGCGTCGTCGACGCCGCCAAGGCCTCGGACGAGGAGGGCCGGGAGAAGGTCACCGAGGCTGCCGAGGCCATCGCCCGTCTCGTCCGTTCCTGACGCACCGAAGCTCACCGCAACTCACCGCACCGCACCCTGCCGGACCGCGGCAGGGCCCACGACCCACCACGAGGAGCACAGCATGAGCACCACCGAGATCGAGCGCACCACCGTCATCGACGTCGAGGGCATGACCTGCGGGCACTGCGTCCACGCCGTCACCACCGAGCTCTCGGGCCTCGAGGGCGTGAAGAGCGTCTCCGTCGACCTCAACGCCGGCGGGGTCTCGCCGGTGACGGTCGTCTCCGGCTCCACCCTCGACGACGACGCCCTCCGCGGCGCCGTGGACGAGGCCGGCTACTCCGTCGCCGCCGTCCGCCGCGACGCCTGACACCACCCCCGTCCGCGGCCGCCGACGGCGGCCGCGGACCACCAGCGGCGCACTCCTTGCGCCGCCGCGCCGGCACCGGTCGGCACGAGAACGGGAAGGCACCGCATGACCACCGCCACCGAGCGCACCCCGCTGCCGATCGAGCCGATCGGCGAGGTCGACCTGAGCGTCGAGGGCATGACCTGCTCCTCCTGCGTCAGCCGGGTCGAGAAGCGCCTCAACAAGGTCCCGGGCGTCCGGGCTACCGTCAACCTCGCCACCGAGACCGCCCACGTGCGGCTCGAGTCCGACGTCGCCGACACCGATCTCGTCGCCGCTGTCGAGGCTGCCGGATACACCGCCGCCGTGACCCGCCGGAAGGTGGCGACCGCCGCGGCACCGACCGGTGCACCTGACGGGTCCGCGGCCCCGGCCGCACCGACGTTCCTGCGTGAGCTGGACCTGGCCGTCGAGGGCATGACCTGCTCCTCCTGCGTCGCGCGGGTGGAGAAGAAGCTCAACAAGCTCCCCGGCGCGAGCGCGACGGTCAACCTCGCCACCGAGACGGCACACGTCACCCTCGCCGAGGACGTCCCCGAGGCGGACCTGCTCGCGGCGATCTCCGCGGCCGGCTACAGCGGGCGTGTCACCAAGGTCCGTGGCGGGACGCCCGCCGCGACCACCACCGGCCCGGCCGGCAGGTCCGGCACGCCGGGTACCGCCGGGCCGGACGAGCGCCGCAGCGACGCCACCGTCCCCACCGCCGACGAGGCCGCCGACGAGGCCGCCGACACCTCCTCCCCCGCCGAGCGGCGCGCGGCGGACCTGCTGCGCCGCCTGCGCGTCTCCGCCGTCCTGACCGTCCCGGTCGCCGCGCTGTCGATGGTCCCGGCCCTGCAGTTCCCCGGGTGGCAGTGGCTCGTCCTGGCCCTGGCCCTGCCCGTGGTCACGTGGGGCGCGTGGCCGTTCCACCTCGCCGCGTTCCGCGCCGGCCGCCACGGCTCGTCGACGATGGACACCCTCGTCTCGCTCGGCGTCATCGCCGCGACCCTGTGGTCGCTGTGGGCGATCACCCTCGGCGGCGCGGGCGAGATCGGCATGCGGATGCAGTTCCAGCTGTTCCCCGCCGCCGACGCCCCCCGGTCCCACATGCCCGAGCTCTACCTCGAGGTCGCGGCCGTCGTCACGACGTTCCTGCTCGCGGGCCGCTACGCCGAGTCCCGCTCGCGCCGCAGCGCCGGGGACGCCCTGCGCGCCCTGCTCTCCCTCGGTGCGAAGGACGTCGCCAGGGTCCGCCTCGACGCGGCGGGCAACCGCACCGAGACCCGCGTGCCCGTCGAGGCGCTGGTGGCCGGGGATCTCTTCGCGGTGCGGCCCGGCGAGAAGGTCGCCACCGACGGCGTCGTCGTCGAGGGCACCTCGGCCCTGGACACCTCGCTGCTCACCGGTGAGCCGGTACCGGTCGACGTGACCCCCGGCGACGCCGTCACCGGCGCCACCGTCAACACCTCCGGCAGCCTGCTCGTGCGCGCCACCCGGGTCGGCGACGAGACGACGCTGGCCCAGATCGCCCGGCTCGTCACCCAGGCGCAGGCCGGCAAGGCCCCCGTCCAGCGCCTCGCGGACCGGATCTCGGCCGTCTTCGTCCCGATCGTCATCACGCTCGCCGTGGCGACGTTCGTCACGTGGCTGGCACTGGGCAACCCGCTGCAGTCGGCCTTCACCGCCGCCGTCGCGGTCCTCATCATCGCCTGCCCGTGCGCGCTCGGCCTCGCCACACCGACCGCGCTCCTCGTGGGCACCGGCCGCGCCGCCCAGCTCGGCATCGTCATCAAGGGACCCGAGATCCTCGAGTCCACCCGCCGGGTCGACACGATGGTCCTGGACAAGACCGGGACCGTGACCGAGGGACGCATGCGCCTGGCCGACGTCCTCGCCCCCGCGGCGGCGGACGGCTCGGGCTGGACCGACGGCACCCGCGCCGACGTCCTGCGCCTGGCCGGGGCGGTCGAGGCCGGCAGCGAGCACCCCATCGCGCGCGCCGTCGCTGACGCCGCGCAGGAGGCGGCCCGCGCGGGCGGCACCACCCTGCCGCGTGCCCGGGACTTCTTCAACCACGCCGGGCGCGGGGTCTCGGCCACCGTGGACGACGGCGGCACCGCCCGCGACGTCCTCGTCGGCCGTCCCTCCTGGCTCGCCGGGCAGGATGTCGCGGGCACCGGCCCGGACGACGACGTCACCCGCGCCCACGCCCACGCCGAGACCGACGGCGCGACCGCGGTCGTCGTCGCCTGGGAGGGCCGGGCCCGCGGGGTCCTCGTCCTGCGCGACGAGGTCAAGGCCACCTCGGCGCAGGCCGTCGCCCAGATCAAGGAGCTGGGCATCACCCCCTACCTCCTCACCGGCGACAACCGCGCCGCGGCCGAGCGGGTGGCCGACGAGGTCGGGATCGCGCCCGAGCACGTCATCGCCGAGGTCCTCCCCGAGGACAAGCTCGACGTCGTGCGGTCCCTGCAGGACCGGGGCCGTGTCGTCGGGGTGGTCGGCGACGGCGTCAACGACGCCGCCGCACTCGCCCAGGCGGGCCGGCAGGGTCTGGGCCTGGCCATGGGCACCGGCACCGACGCGGCGATCGAGGCCTCCGACATCACGCTCGTGCGCGGCGACCTGCGCTCGGCCCCGACGGCGATCCGCATCTCCCGCAAGACGCTGCGGATCATCAAGCAGAACCTGTTCTGGGCGTTCGCGTACAACGTCGCGGCGATCCCGCTGGCGGCGTCCGGCCTGCTCAACCCGATGATCGCCGGGGCCGCGATGGCGGCGAGCTCGGTCATCGTCGTGACGAACTCGCTGCGGCTGCGCCGCGCGGGCTGACGGAGCCGCCGGGGCCGGGCCGGCTGACACGGTCGCCGCGGCCCCGCCGGCCGACGAGGGGGTGCGGGGCGCCCGCCCTACCGGGCGAGCGCCTCCACCCGCTCGAGCGTCACCTCGTCCAGGCTGCCCAGGCGCACGGCGGCGAGCTCGAGCGCGTCCGGCGCGACGCCGTAGGCGTCGTGGGGGATGGCGATCACCCGCATCCCCGCCGCGGCCGCCGATCGGACACCGTTGGAGGAGTCCTCGATGGCGACGGCGGAGGCGGGCTCGACGCCGAGGAGCTCGCACGCGCGCAGGTACCCGTCCGGGGAGGGCTTGCCGGCCGCGACCTCCTCGGTCGAGACCGTCGCCGCGAAGCGGTCGGTCACCCCCAGCTCGGCCAGGACGGTGTCGATCAGCCGCCGCGGGCTGGACGACGCCAGCCCGAGCGGCCACCGGGCGGAGAGGCGGTGGATCGCCTCGACCGCGCCGGGCATGAGCGGGACGCCGGCGCGGTAGTGGGCGGCCATGCCGTCGATCGTGCGGGCGGCGAGCTCGCCCGGCTCGCCCCGCAGCCCGACCTCGCGCGCGAGGAACGTGGACCACTCCCCGGTGGACATGCCCATCATCGCCTCGGTGGCCCCCGCGGGCCACGGGACGCCGTCGTCGGCGGCCATGCCCCGGCGGACCTCGTCCCAGAGCGTCTCGGTGTCGGTGATGACGCCGTCCATGTCCAGGACGACGGCGGCGATGGCGGGTGCGGTCATGTCGCCCATCATCTCGTGCCCCACCCGGCAGGCCACCGCTCGGTGACCCGGCGCCCGGTCGGCGAGACTGGTGCGGTGGACACGACGACAACGACGGCACCGACGACGCGCCGGCGCCTGCGCGCCGAGATCCTCATCGTCCTGGGCCTCTCCCTGGGCGAGGCGGCCGTCTACGCGGTGGTCAACATCCTCGCCCGGCTCACCCTCACCACGCCGCTCGGCGAGCAGAGCACCGCCCTGAACCCCTCCCGCTCGCCACGGCCCTACCTCGACCTCGTCTACCAGCTCCTCGGCATCGGGTTCGCCCTCGTCCCCGTGGCGCTGGCCCTGTTCCTCCTGTCCGAACCCGGCCGGCGGGCCACGGCGCGCATCGGCCTCGACGGCACCCGGCCGTGGCGCGACCTCGCCGCGGGCACGGGCCTCGCCGCCCTCATCGGTGTGCCGGGCCTCGGCCTGTACCTGCTCGGCCGGGCCCTGGGCGTGACCGTGGAGGTCCAGGCCTCGGCGCTCGCGGAGCACTGGTGGACCGTGCCCGTGCTGGTCCTCGCGGCGCTGAAGAACGCCCTCCTCGAGGAGGTCGTCGTGGCCGGCTACCTCATCGAGCGGCTCGAGCAGCTGGGCTGGGGGCCGCGCGCCGTCGTCGCCACCAGCGCGGTCGTGCGCGGGGCGTACCACCTGTACCAGGGCTTCGGCCCGCTGCTGGGCAACGTCGTCATGGGTGTGGTCTTCGGCGAGTACTACCGCCGCCGACGGCGCACCATGCCGCTCGTCGTCGCGCACACCCTCATCGACGTGGTCGCGTTCGTCGGCTACGCCCTGCTCCCGGCCGCCGCGCTCGCCGCCCTCGGACTGGCCTGACCAGGACGGGTCCGACCGACGCCCGAGGTGGACCGTGCGCCGAGGTGGACCGTGCACCGAGATCGACGGTGCGCCGAGATGGACCGCGCGTCGACGTTGACCGCGCGTGGGAGCCCGACCGACCGTCTACCCGGGGAGCAGCGCAGCAGCGGGTCCTGAGCAACGCCCGGGCGAGCTTCTGAGCAACCGTCCCCCTGTCGGGTGCCGGTCGTGCCGCCCTACCGTTTCGTGGCGGCCCGCCGACGGCGGCGGGCCCCGAGCCGCCCGAGCAGAAGAGGCCCCCATGACCGCCGCCCTCCGCGCCCTCGCCGGTGCCACCGCCGCCCTCACGATCGGGGTGCTGGCCGGCGTCACCGCGCGCGTGCTCATGCGCCTCGTCGCCGTCGTCGGCGGCGCCGAGACGGGCTTCTCCCTCGGCGGCAGCCTCGCCATCGTCGCCCTCTTCGTCCTGGCCATGCTCCCCGGCGCGGCCGCCGTCGGGCTCGGCCGGCGCCGCACCGGCGCGGTCCTGCTGTGGACGGGGGCCGCCGTCCTGCTCTTCCAGAGCGCGGTGATCCCGCTCCAGGAGGACCGGGCGGCCCTGTTCGGCGCGGGCGCCGGGACGACCGTCCTCGCCGTCGTCCTCCTCCTGTCCTTCCCCGCCCTCGTCCTCGCCCAGACCGTGGCGACCGCCCGGGCCGCCCGGCTGCTCGCGGCGCGGCTCGTCCCGGCCGCACCCAGGCCCGAGGCCACCGTCGGCGCGGCAGCACGCTGAACCGAGCGCGCCGGCCCGACGGGGCGTACCGGGGCAGCGCTGCCTACCGCCGCAGCCCGACCCACAGCCGCCGCAGGCGCAGCCCCTCGGCGACGTTCACGGCACCGACGACGACCGCGAAGACCCCCACGAGCACCGCCGGCGTCCCCACGACGGCGGCGGGCACGAGGATGAGGACCACCCCGAAGACCGCCACGACGACACCCCCGGCCGCCGACCACGCCCACACGGGCGAGGTCGCACTGTCCGGTGGTGAGGACCACCGTGACCAGGCCGACGACCACGGCCCCGAGCCCCACGAGCACCGCCTGCGCGGTCAGGGCGGGCTGGAGCAGGAGCAGCAGACCGGCGCCCAGCCCACCGACGCCCTGCACGAGGAGCAGCCCGGCGCCGGGCCACCCCCAGGACCGCGCCGCCCGCAGCACGCCGAGGGCGCCGTCGGACCCACGATAGGCCCGGGCGGGTACGGCCACAGGCGACCGCCCCACCTGCCCGGTCAGGCGGGGACCCGCACGTAGACTCCGAGCCATGAGCCAGCACCCGGGGGAGAGCGGGTCAGCCGCGCCCTCTCGGCCCGACGACGCCTCCCCGCGCCGCCAGGTGCTCCTCGTCGACGCCCCCCTGACCCGGGTGCGCCGACCCGCGGACCTCCTCGCGCTGGTCATCGCGGTTCTCGCGATCGTCTTCGTGCTCCTGCTCGCCGTCTACGGCAACGCCACCACCCAGGGGGTGACCGAGGACGTCCAGTCCGCCGTCGCCAACGTCCTGCGCCAGGTCCTGCTCCTGCCCGTGACCGTCCTCGAGGGCCTGGTCACGTTCTTCCTGCCGATCGTGGTGCTGGTGGACCGCGTGATGCGCCGGAGCTGGCGCTCCGCCCTCGAGGCGCTCGCGACCGGGCTCGTCGCCGCTCTCCTCGCCCAGGGAGCTCTGCTCGTCCTCGACACGATCGGCCCGAGCCCGCTCTCCTCCGGCCTGACGATCACGAGCGAGGGCTCGCGGGTCATCGCGATGAACCCCTACGCCGCGGGCCTCGCCGGGCTCCTCACCGCCGTGGGCGACCGCTCCCACCACCGGCTCCTGCGCTGGTCGTGGTCGCTGCTGTGGATCGTGCTGGGCCTGGCGATCGTCCAGGGCGACCAGACCCTGCCCGGCGCGCTGGTGGCGGTCCTCCTCGGGCGCGTGGCCGGCCTGGCGATGCGGTACGCCTCGGGGGTGCTCCACGAGCGCGCCACCGGGCTCTCCCTCGTCCGCGGGCTGCGCCGGGCGGGGATCGACGCCGTCACGGTGGTGCGGGTGGACCACCTGCCCGGCGAGGCCGCCGCCCGGTCGTGGCTGGTGACCACCTCCTCCCCGATCGGCTACACCGAGCAGCTGCGCGAGTCCACGCACACCGCGGCCCCCCTCGCGGAGCAGGACGAGCCGGCCCGCACACCGCACCACCCGCACCCGACCACTCCCGCCGACCTGCTGGCCGCCGTCGACCGGGAGGGCGAGAAGGGCGACGTCATCGTCCCCGACCCGCTCACCGAGCCCGACGAGGCGATCGCCGGCGCCCGCGCGGGCCTGGCCGACATGCCGGACGGCGAGAGCGCCCACCGCGTCTACGCCGTCTGGGACGCTGCCGGGGAGCGGCGCGACCTCACGGTCCTCGACGGCGACCGGCACGTCGTCGGCGTGCTCGCCAGCCTCTGGGACAGCGCGCGGATGCGGGGGCTCGACCGGCGCCCGGCCACCAACCTGCGCGAGGCCGCCAACCGCGCCGTCCTCATGTCCCTCTCGGCCCGCTCGGCAGGTGTGCGGGTCCCCGAGCTCGTCGGCGTCACGGAGTCGCGCGACTCGGTCCTCATCGTCACCGAGCACGTCGACGGCGCCCGTCGCCTCGACCAGCTCGCGCCGGAGGAGCTCGACGACGAGATGCTCGACCAGGTGTGGGCGCAGGTCCGCGCCGCCCACGCGGCGGGCCTGGCCCACCGGGACCTCCACGCCGCCGCCGTGCTGGTCGACCCCGCCCGCCGGGTGTGGGTGCGCGACTGGGAGAACGGCGAGATCGTCTCCTCCGAGCTGAGCCGGCGCATCGACCTCGCCCAGCTCCTCGCCCTGGTGGCGGTCCTCGTGGGGACGGAGCGGGCCCTGTCGTCCGCGGGACGGGTCCTCAACCGAGACCAGCTCGCCTCCATCGCGCCGCTGCTGCAGCCTGTCGCCCTGCCGAACCGGACCCGTGGCGCGGCGGCGAACCTCAAGGACCTCCTCGGCGACCTGCGGGACGAGCTCATCGAGGTGGTGCCGACCGCCGACGTCGCCCCGGTGCAGCTGACCCGGTTCTCCGCGAGGACCGTCATCACCGCCACCCTGCTCGTGGTGGCCCTGTGGGTGCTGCTCTCGACCCTGAACTTCGAGGAGGTAGCCACGGCCATCGCGGGGGCGAGCCCGTGGCTCATGCTCGCCGCCTTCGCCGTCGGGCTCCTCACCTACGTCGGTTCGGGCCTGACGCTGGTGGCCTTCGCCCCGGAGAAGGTCGGCCTGTGGCAGGCCACGCTCGTCCAGGTCTCGGCGTCGGTCGTCGCCCTCGTCGCGCCGGCGGGCATCGGGTACACCGCGCTGAACCTGCGCTTCCTCACCAAGAAGAAGGTCAGCACCCCTCTGGCCGTCGCCACCGTGGGCCTGACCCAGGTCACCCAGTTCGTCACGACTATCGTCATGCTCGTCGTGCTCGCCCTGGTGACCGGCTCCGCCGGCACCCTCAGCGCCCCCTCGGGCGCGGTGCTCGGGGCGGTCGCCGCCGCCGTCGTGGCCCTGGGCGCGCTCATGCTCGTCCCGCGTCTGCGGACCTGGGTGTGGCACAAGCTCGCGCCGACCCTGCGCCAGGTGTGGCCCCGCCTGGTGTGGGTCGCCTCCAGCCCGCGGCGTCTGCTCGTCGGCGTCGGCGGGGCCCTGCTCCTCACCGCCGGTTACGTCGCCGCCTTCGGGCTCTCCCTCGCGGCCTTCGGGCAGAGCCTGCCCCTGACCGCACTGGCGATCACCTACCTCGCCTCCAACTCCATCGGCTCGGTCGTCCCGTCCCCCGGCGGCATCGGCCCCGTCGAGGCGGCCCTGACCGGCGGGCTGGCGCTGGCCGGCGTGCCCGCCGCCACCGCGGCGTCCGTGGCCGTGCTGTACCGCCTCCTCACCTTCTGGGGCCGCGTGCCGCTGGGGTGGGCGGCGCTGCACGTCCTCCAGCGCCGCGACGTCCTCTGACCGTGGTCGCCGCCGTGCCGACGACCACCCGGGCACGGGCCGACACGGTCGTGCCCTGGGCCCTGGCGGCGGGCACGGCGGCGGTCTACACCCTGTTCGCCGTCCTGCAGTGGCGGCTGCTGGAGTCACCCTCCTGGGACCTCGGGATCTTCACCCAGCTCGCCAAGGCCTACGCCCAGCCGGCGGCCCCGGTCGTGACGATCAAGGGCGAGGGCTTCAACCTGCTCGGGGACCACTTCCACCCCCTGCTGGTGGTCCTCGGCCCGGTCTACCGGCTCTTCCCCTCCGGCCTGACGCTCCTCGTCCTCCAGGCGCTGCTGCTGGGCCTGTCCGTGCAACCCGTGACGTCGGTGGCCCGCGAGCTGCTGGGGCCGGCCCGGGGCACGGTGCTCGGCGTGGCCTACGGGCTGAGCTGGGGGCTGCAGGGCGCGGTCGGGGCGCAGTTCCACGAGATCGCCCTGGCCGTCCCGCTGCTCGCCGCCGCGCTGGCCGCGTTCCTGCGCGGGCGGTGGCGCGCCGCGGCGCTGTGGGCGGCGCCGCTCGTGCTCGTCAAGGAGGACCTGGGCCTGACCGTCGCCGCGCTCGGCGCGGTGATGGTGTGGCGGGCCGGGCGCGGCCGTCCCGGGCCGGAGTCGTCGCCCGGCACGGGGCACCTCCGCCGGGTGTGGCGCTCGACGCAGGGCCGCACGGGTGCGCTCGTGCTGGTGTGGGGGGTGGCCTGGTCCGTCCTGGCCATCGGCGTCGTCCTCCCCGCCCTCAACCCGGGCGGGACCTGGGACTACTACGACCGGCTCGACCCCGCGGCCGACGCGTCGCTGCTCGTGCGGGTTCTCACGCCGGGCGAGAAGTGGGTGACCGTGCTCCTCCTCGTCGGCTCGGCCGGGGTGGTGGGTGCGACCTCGCCCCTGGTGTGGCTCTGGCTGCCCACCCTCGCCTGGCGCTTCGTCGGCAACGTCCCGTTCTACTGGGGCTGGGACTGGCACTACTCCGCGGTCCTCATGCCCGTCGCCGCGGCCGCACTTCTCGACGTCGTCGCCGGGCGCGGGGACCGTACGGCCGGCGGCCCGGCCCCGCCCGACCGCACCGAGCCGGCGGACCGGCGGGCTCCGCCCGGGACCGGTGCGGGCGGCTGGGCCACGCTCGGCGTCGTCGCCACGACGGCGACCACGCTCCTCATGACGCCGGTCATGCCGCTGGGCCGCCTGGCCGAGCCGGCCACCTACGCCCTGCCCGAGCGCCACGACGCCGCCATGGCCGCCATCGAGGCGGTGCCGGCCGGCGCCACCGTCGAGACCGACATCTACCTCATGGCGTACCTGGTCCCGCGCGCCCAGGTGTACTGGGTGGGGAACCCGGGCAACCCGGCACCGGACTACGTCCAGCTCGACACCCTGCGCCGGACCTGGCCGGACCGGGACATCACGGACGCCGCGTCCTTCGCGGAGGAGCGGCACCCGGGCACCGACTACGCGCTCGTCCTGGACGCCGGCGGCTTCCAGGTGGCCCGACGGGTCGGCTGAGCGGGGCTCGCCGTGCCTACACTGACGCGGTGATCCGCGCCGTCCTCGCCGTTGTGACCGCCCTCGTCCTGGCGCTGACGACGGCGCCCGCCGCCCTCGCGCACGACGTGCTCCTGGAGAGCTCCCCCGCCGACGGCGCCCGGCTCGCGTCGTCCCCCGGGGAGATCACCCTGACCTTCAGCGCGGACCTCCTCGCCACCGGCGCGGCCATGGTGCTCACCGACGCCGCGGGGGCCACGGTCACGGAGGCACCCGCGGAGGTCGACGGCCGGGTCGCAGCGGTGGCCCTCGAGGAGGAGCTGCCCGCCGCGGGCTACACCGTCACGTGGTCGGTGGTCTCCTCCGACGGGCACCGCATCGACGGCGACCTGGCGTTCACCGTCGAGGGTCCCGACACCGACGTCCGGGCGGCCGGCCCCGCTGACCCCGGGGCGCCAGCCGACGACGCCGACGCCGCGGCGAAGGTCGGGAACGGCGGCGGCGACGGCGGGAACGACCCCGGCGGGGACCAGGTGAACAACCCCACCGGCGGGCTCGACGTGCCCGGCTGGGCCGTCCTCGTCCTGGCGATCGGGGCTCTCGCGGCCGCCGTGGCGATCGCGGTGCGCCGCTGGCGCGGCTGAGGGTGCGGTGCGCCGCGCCTCAGTCTCAGTAGTCCTTGAGCTGGGCCAGGACGGCGGCGAGCACCTCGGTGGGCGCGCCGGTGGAGGTGACCTTGAACCCCGCCTCGTCGTCCTCGAGCTCCTCGAGGGTCTGCACCTGCGAGGTGAGCAGGCTCGGGGGCATGTAGTGGCCCTCCCGGACCTTCATCCGCTCGAGGGTGAGGTCGACCGGGGGCGCCATGTGCACGAAGACGGCGTGGCCCTCGGCCCCGCGCAGGACGTCGCGGTACCTCTTGCGCAGGGCGGAGCAGGTGACGACGGTGGAGTGCCCGGCGCGGGCCTCGGCCGTCATCCAGTCCTGGATGGACTGCAGCCACGGAGCCCGGTCGTCGTCGTCGAGCGGCGTGCCCGAGCCCATCTTCTCGCGGTTGGCCTGGCTGTGGAACTCGTCGCCCTCGGCGAAGACGTAGCCGAGCTTGCCCGCGAGCATCATCGCGAGCGTGGTCTTGCCACCGCCGGAGACGCCCATGACGACGACGTGCCGCGGTCCGCGCGACCGCTTGGGCAGGGGGGACATCTCGGTGGTGGGGACCTCAGTCATCGTGCACTCCGCTCGTCGGGCCGGTTCTCCCACGAAAGTACCCCCACCGGCCCAGGACCCCCACGCCTTGCCACGAGTTGCTCCGCTCAGGTCCCGCCCTCCAGGGCGATCGCCCGGGCCTCGGCGTGGGCGAGGTCGGGGTCGAGGTACCGCCCCCCGCGGCGCACGGGGCGGGCGTCGTCGTCGAGCTCGTACAGCAGCGGCCGCGCGTTGGGGAGGTTGAGCGCCCGCAGCTCGTCGGGCGTGAGGTCGTCGAGGATGGCGGCGAGCGCGCGCAGGGTGTTGCCGTGGGCGGCGACGAGGACGTGCCGGCCGGTGCGCAGCCGGGCCGTGAGCCCACTCGTCCAGGGCCGCAGCCGCTCGACGACGTCGGCCAGGGACTCGGTGGCGGTCAGGGCCTCCGGGGGCAGCCGGTCGAACGGGCTCAGGGAGCGCCAGGTGCGCAGGGTGGCCTCGTCGAGCGGGGGCGGCCGGCCCTCGTACGACCGGCGCCAGTGCAGGAAGCTCTCGATGCCGTGACGCTGGGCCACCTCGGCCTTGAGGTGACCCGACAGGGCGCCGTAGTTGCGCTCGTTCAGCCGCCAGGTCCGCTCGACCGGCACGTCGACCTCCAGCGCCCGGCGGACCAGCTCGGCGGTGCGCCGGCCGCGCCAGAGCTCGGAGGTGATGATGACGTCCGGCGTCCACCCCGTGCCCCGCAGGCGGGCGCCGGCCTCCTCGCAGGCGCTCTCGCCCACGGCGGTGAGGTCGACGTCCAGGACCCCGGTGAACATCGCGCGCGCGTTGCCCACGGACTCCCCGTGGCGCAGGAGCACGAGCGTCCCCATCCGGTCGTGATGCACCGTCCCACTCTGGCACCGCCGTCGCACCCGCGCCGCCGGGACCGGCGTACGCTCGCCCCGACCAGGGAGGACACACCATGCCGGACGATGCCGCAGCCCGCCGCGCCGCCGGCCGGGGCCGGTCCGCGGACGTCGGGCTGGTGATCGCCGCCGGCGGGGCCCTCGGCGCGCTCGCGCGGTACGGGGTGGCCCTGGCGCTGCCTGCAGCGGGGTTCCCCTGGGCGACCCTGCTCGTCAACGTCTCCGGCTCGCTCGCGATCGGCGTGCTCATGGTGCTGCTCACCGAGGTCGTCGGCCGGCCGCACCGGCTCGCGCGGCCGTTCGTCGGCGTGGGGCTCCTCGGGGGGTACACCACGTTCTCCACCTACGCCGTCGACGCGCACCTGCTCGCCGGCTCGGGCGCGCTCGGCACGGCTGCCGTGTACGTCATCGGCACCGTGATCGGTGCTCTCCTCGCCGTCGAGGCCGGCATGGCGCTGACCCGGCTGCTCACCCGGACGAAGGGAACCCCGTGAGAGAAGGCTCGACGCACCTGCGCCTGACCGTGCTCGTCGGTGAGTCCGACCAGTGGCACCACCGGCCCGTCTACGCCGAGATCGTCCGGCGGGCCCGGGACGCCGGCCTGGCCGGCGCCTCGGTCTTCCGCGGGCTGGAGGGGTTCGGCCGGTTCCAGAAGATCCACACCAGCCGCATCCTCAGCCTCAGCGAGGACCTCCCGCTCGCCGTCGTGGTCATCGACGAGGCCGAGAAGATCCGCGCGTTCCTGCCGCAGCTCGACGGGGTCGTGTCCGAGGGGGTGGCCGTCGTCGACGAGGTCGAGGTGGTGCGCCACTTCGGGCACGAGGAGGCGGGCGAGCCGGCGTGAGCGCACTGCTCGTGGCGCTGGGCGCCGCCGTCGGCGCGCCACTGCGGTACTACGCCGACCGGGCGGTGCAGTCCCGGACCGCCTCCGTGCTGCCGTGGGGCACCCTCGCCGTCAACGTCGCGGGCTCACTCCTGCTCGGCCTGGTCGTCGGTGGTGCGTGGGCGGGCGGCGTGGGCGAGGAGGTGCTCGCCGCCGTCGGCGTGGGGTTCTGCGGGGCGCTGACCACCTACAGCACGTTCGGGTACGAGACGGTCCGCCTGGTGGAGGACGGCTCACGGCTGTACGCCCTGGCCAACGTGACAGGCAGCGTCGTCGCAGGTCTCGTGGCCGCGGGGCTCGGCCTGCTCCTCGCCGGCGCCGTCTGGGCCTGACCACGGTGGGCGCGGACTCCGCGGCGTGCCGGGCGGACGGGACGCTCCGGATGCAGGGTCACGGGCGCGTGCCTACCGTGGTCGGAGCAGCACCCTACGAGGAAAGGAATCACGATGGCGACGACAGCTCGAGACATCATGACCCGCGACCCCCAGTGCGTGCGCGAGACCCAGACCCTGCTCGAGGCCGCCCGGCTCATGCGCGACCTCGACGTCGGCGCACTGCCGATCTGCGGCGAGGACGGCAGGCTGCACGGGATGCTCACCGACCGCGACATCGTCGTGCGCTGCATCGCCGAGGGCGGCGACTGCTCGACGATGACGGCCTCCTCCCTCGCCCAGGGCAAGCCGGTGACGATCGGCGCCGACGACTCGGTCGACGAGGCGATGGCCACGATGGCCAAGCACCAGGTGCGCCGTCTGCCGGTCATCGACGGCCACCAGCTGGTCGGCATCATCTCGGAGCAGAACATCGCCCAGGCCGGCCGCGACCGCAAGGTCGGCGACACCATCGAGGAGGTCACCCGCGCCTGATGGTGCGGCCATCCGCGCCTGACGGCGCGTCGAGGGGTCGCACCGCACCGGTGCGGCCCCGTCCGCCTTCCGGAGGAGACATGGCCACCGATCCCACCCTCGCCCGGCACCATCCCGAGCGACCCCGCGCGCTCGTCCAGATCGCGGCCGCCGTCGTCGGCGCGGCCTTCCTGGTCGTCGGGATCCTCGGCATGATCCCCGGCGTGACGAGCAGCTATGACGAGATGGCCTTCGCCGGGCACGAGTCCGGCGCCATGCTCCTGGGGATCTTCCAGGTCTCGTGGCTGCACAACATCGTGCACCTGCTCTTCGGTGTCGTGGGCCTCCTCATGGCCAGGTCCGCGCGCGGCGCACGGACGTACCTCCTCGCCGGCGGCGCCGTCTACCTCGTGCTGTGGCTGTACGGGCTCCTCATCGACAAGGAGTCCGGGGCGAACTTCGTCCCGGTCAACGTCGCGGACGACTGGCTCCACCTCGTGCTCGGGGCAGCGATGGTCGGGCTCGGTCTGCTCCTGCGCGAGCGGCCGGTGACCTTCGACGCGGCCGGCCGCGCGCATCCGTGAGCCGGGCGGAGGAAGCGCCGGCCGACGCGGGCGCCGCTCTCCCCGGGGCGGGCCAGGCCCGGCCCGGCGTGCTCACCGTCGGCCACGGGACGCTCGACCGCACGGCCCTGGCCGCCCTGCTCCGTGACGCCGGAGTCGCCGAGGTCGTGGACGTGCGCCGGTTCCCCGGGTCCCGGGCCAACCCCGACGTCCGCCGGGACGCTCTGGAGGAGTGGGTGCACGCCGCGGGCGTGGCCTACCGGTGGGAGCCGAGGCTGGGCGGCCGGCGGCACATCCCCGCGGCGCGGCGGGCGACGTCACCCGACACGTGGTGGCGGGTGGAGGCCTTCCGCGCGTACGCGGCCTGGACCCGCTCGGCCGACTTCGCCGACGCTCTCGCGGGGGTCCTCGGCGACGCCGCCGAGCGGCGGGTGGCGCTGATGTGCTCGGAGACGCTGTGGTGGCGCTGCCACCGACGTGTCATCGCCGACGTCCTCGCGCTGCGCCACGGCCTGGCGGTGGGGCACCTCATGCATGACGGCACGGTTCGGACCCACGAGCCCTCCGCCGGGGCGCGTGTGGCGACGGACGGGCTCGTCTGGGACGGCGCGGCCTGACGGCCCGGCCACCCGCCCCCGGCACCCGGCACCCGGCACCCGGCCCCCGGCACCCGGCACCCGGCACCCGGCACCCGGCACCCGGCACCCGGCACCCGGCACCCGGCACCCGGCACCCGGCACCGAGCATGGGGGCGCCCCGGCTGACGTCCCGTGGCCCGCGGCTCAGAACGTGATACCGCGCTCCGCACGGTAGGTGGCGAGCACCGCGTCGACGGCCCGCGCGGTGCGCAGGGCGCTGCGGCCGGTGCTGGGTGCCCGGCCCCGACCCGTGAGCTCGTCGACGACGGCCTGGATGAGCGGCTGCTGGACGACGTCGGGGTACGGCGCCGCGACGCTACGCTCGCCGTCGGCCGTGCGCACCAGCAGCGGCTCGGTGCCGAAGCTGGAGAAGGTCAGCGAACCGGCCGTCCCGAGGATCTCGACCTCGTCGCGCCGCTCGCCCGCGGCGTAGCACCACAGGCCGCTGCCCTGGATGCCGTCGCCCAGGGTGAACGCCGCGGTGACGGTGTCCTCAGCGTGGTGCCGGCCCGCCTGGTTCGACGCGGCGCCGCTCACGGAAGAGAGCGGGCCGAGCAGGTGGTCGAGGAGGTCGAGGGTGTGCGAGGCCAGGTCGACGAAGAGACCACCGCCGGAGATCTCGGGCCGCACCCGCCAGGGCAGGTGCTGCGGCTCCCACGCCTCACCCGGCGAGGTCCCGAGCACCCGGACGGCGCGGACCGTCCCGATCGCGCCGTCGGCGAGCAGGCGTCCCACGGTGACGAACCGCGGCATCGCCCGGCGGTAGAACGCGACGAACAGCGGCACCCCGGCGTCGTCGCAGGCGGCGATCATCTCCTCGCACTCCGCGGCCGTGCGCGCCATGGGCTTCTCGACGTAGACCGGCTTGCCGGCGGCAGCGACCCGCAGGACGTAGTCGCGGTGGCTGTCCGGCGGCGTGGCGACGTAGACGGCGTCGACCTCGGGGTCGGCGATGAGGGCGTCGGCGTCGTCGTACCAGCGTGGGACACCGTGGCGGCGGGCGTAGTCGGCTGCCTTCGCCCCGTCGCGCCGCATGACCCCGACGAGCGAGGACCGCTCGGCCCGCTGGAGGCCCGGGCCGGACTTGCGCTCGGTCACGTCGCCGACGCCGACGATGCCCCAGCGGACCGCCGTGAGCGGCGGCCGGTGGGCAGGCGGTGCGGTGGTCGTGGCCGCCGCGGGTCGCGCCGCGGCCAGGGCCGGTTCGGGTGAGGGGCCGGGGACGGTCATGGACCGACCGTACCCGCGCGACGACGCTCGGCCGGAGAGCTCCAGCGATGCCACCTTGGCGTCCAGCACCTGCGCGGCGTCGGCGAGCTCGACGCCGCAGCACGGGAAGGCCGTGGCGAGGAGGGTCCGCGGCACGTCGCCGTCGGGGGGCAGCTCGACCGCCCATTACACCGTGCGGGTCCCGGCGGGGAAGACCCCCGAGTCCACCGTCGTGGACTCCAGACGGAACGTCGACGGGGCGGGACGATAGGAGTGTGGACGACCGGGTGCGGGCAGCGATGCGGGCCGTGGACCGGCGCGGGTTCCTCCCCCGCGGGCAGCGCCGGCTCGCCGGGTCGGACCAGGCCGTGCTCATCGGGCACGGCGCGACGTGCTCCCAGCCCAGCACGGTCGAGGCCATGCTGACGATGCTCGACCCCAGGCCAGGCGACCGGTGCCTCGACGTCGGGGCCGGGTCGGGCTGGACCACGGCGCTGCTGGCCCACCTCGTCGCGCCGGGTGGCTCGGTGGTCGGGGTGGAGATCGAGCCGGCCCTCGTCGGATGGGCCCGGGCGAACCTCGTGGCGGCCGGCTACCCGGACGTCCGGGTCGCGCCGGCCGACCCGGACCGGCTCGGACTGCCCGACGACGCGCCGTTCGACCGCATCCTCGTCTCTGCCGAGGCACGAGCGGTACCCGACGAGCTGCTCGCCCAGCTCACCGACGAGGGCCGCGTGGTCGTGCCCGTGCGGGGAGACCTGCTCGCCGTCGACGCGCGCGGCGTCATCCTTGAGCGGCGCGGCACGTACTCGTTCGTCCGGCTCAGGGACGGCGCACGCGACCGGGCCCGGCGAGGTCGCCGATCTGGTCGCTGATCACGACCAGGTCGGCAACCTGGCGGGCCTCGCGTCTCGAGGTGTCCCCGCCCCACCGGAGGCCGGACTACTCCTCGGCGAGCGCCGCGTCGGAGGAGAAGACCATGCCGAGGGAGACCTCGCCGGAGGTCAGAGCCTGCTTGGTCAGCGGTCCGCCGGCGTCGAGGGAGACGAACTCGCTGATCGTCAGGCCGTAGGTCTCCTCGAGGCCCGGCTGGCAGAACGGGCGGTCCGGGCACTCCGGCGGGCCGCCGAGCACGACGCCCCCGCCGCAGGTCTCGGCCAGCTCGGAGAGGGTGGTCACGGCGTACTCGTCGGCGAACGCGGTCGTGACGGCGTAGGCGTTCTGGTCGGCGGCCTCGGACGGCTCGCCGAAGGTGAGGCCCACCTCCTCGCCCAGCTCGCGCAGCGCCTCGGTGGTGGCCTCGAGGTCGGAGCTCGCCCGAGCGTCGGCGTCGGCGCCGTTGACCTTGAGGTTGAGGAACTCGGTGAGGGTGCCGACGTACTCGGGGACCACGGTCAGCTCCCCGCTCTCCAGGGCCGGCTCGTAGGTCTCGCGGTTGCCGATGGTGCGCACCTCGGTGGTGTACCCGGCCTCGGTCAGTGCCAGGGCGTAGAGCTCGGCGAGGGTCGCGGACTCGGAGAAGTTGCCGGCCCCGACGACGACGTCGCCCGAGCCTGAGGTGTCCGCCACCTCGATGCCGGCCTCCTCGAAATAGGCGGCGGCGGCCTCGGAGGAGGTGGAGCGCTCGACGTCGACCTGCCGGTTGAGCTCGATGAGCGCCTCGGTGTCAAGGCTCGCCGAGACGGCGTCGAGCGCGGCGATCATCGCCGGCTGGGCGTCGGGGGCGTGCACGGCCGGGATGACGTTGTCGACGGTCTGCAGGTCCTGGTCGTCCTCGAGGACCACGAGCTGGTCGCCGGCGATCGGCTCGCACGCCGCGGCCGCGGCGGAGGTACCGCCGTCCGCCGGGGCGGTCGTCGCGGCCGGCCCACCGTCAGCCGTCCCGCCGTCCGCGGAGCCGGGGTCGCCGCACGCGGCGAGGGTGAGCACGAGCGCGGCGCCCAGGGCGCTGAGGGTTCTCGGGTGGCGCACGATGACCTCGCAGGATCGAAGGGGATGTCGTGGGACATTGCATCCCGCCGTGCGGGCGCCCGCAACCGCTCGTCGGTGAGCGAGACGAGATCGTGACCTGCGGGTTCCTCGCGTGCGGCGAGCGCGGGCCGGCGTCGCGCTCCCCGGACCTGGTGCGCGCGTCCCCCACCGGCCCCCGCCGGGCGGGCAGGTGCGTCCTACCCGCCGGCCCGGGCGCCGCTCCTCCTGGCTCCGCGCCGTCGCCCGGCGACGCGCATGGGCGCCGGCGTGAGTATCCGCTGGCCCACCGCGAGCAGCGCCTCCACGCCCAGGGCGAGCACGACGACCAGCAGCGCCCCGGCCATCGCCTGGCCGAACCGCTGGGTGAAGATGCCGTTGGAGATGATGAGCCCCAGGCCCCCGCCACCGACGAGCGAGGCGAGGGAGACCGTGGCGATGACCTGCACGACGGCGGTACGCAGGCCGGCACCGATCAGCGGGAGCGCCAGCGGGAGCTCGACCGAGGTGAGGAGCCGTCCGCGGGACATCCCCATGCCGCGGCCGGCGTCGCGGGCGGCGGGGTCGACCTCCTGCAGGCCGGTGAAGGTGTTCGACAGGATGGGCGGGACGGCGAAGATCGCGACGGCGAGGATCGTGGGCCGCTGACCGAACCCGATCGCCGCGGTGAAGATGTAAAGCAGTGCCAGGGTCGGCAGGGCGCGGGTGAGGTTCGCCGCGGTGACCACGACGGCGGAGCCGCGGCGCAGCCGCGCGAGCAGGACCCCGAGGGGCAGTGCGATTACGGCGGCGAGCGCCACGGCCACCAGGGTCATCCACAGGTGGTCGCCGAGGAGGTCGAGGATGCCTCCGCGCTGGGTCCAGCTCAGCGGGTCGTTGAGGTACCGGACGGCGTCGCCCAGCGCCGAGGCGCCGCTCATGCGACCCGCCGCCGGGACCAGGGCGCCAGGGCCCGGCCGAGGGCGAGGAGGACCACGTCCGCGACGAGGGCGATCGCCAGGCACAGCAGCGTCGCCGTCATGATCTCCGCGCGGTAGGAGGAGCTGAACCCGCGGAACATCAGCTGCCCCAGACCCCCGTACCCGACGACGACGCCGACGGTGACCAGCGCCACCGTCGTCACCGTGGCGAGGCGGACGCCGGTGATGATCGCGGGCAGCGCGAGGGGCAGCTCGACGGCGAGAAGCCGCCGGCCACCGGAGTAGCCCATGCCCCGGGCGGCGTCGACGACGTCGTGCGGCACGCCCTGGAGGCCCACGAGGATGTTGCGCACGAGCACGAGCATCGCGTAGGCGACCAGGCCGATGAGGACCGTGGTGCGGCCGATCCCGGTGAACGGCGCGAGGAGACCGAACAGCGCGAGCGAGGGCACCGTGTAAAGGACGGCGGAGGTGCCGAGCAGGGCCCCGGCGACCGCCGGGCGCGCCCGGGCGAGCAGCGCGAGAGGCAGGGCGATCGCCAGGGCGATGAGCACGGCCTGGACGGTGAGGCTGACGTGCTGCCCGGTGAGCCGGGCGAGGTCGTCCCAGTTGCTCTCGACGTAGCCCCAGGAGAGCCAGGGGTTCTCCACGGCGACCGACGCGGGCAGGATCACACGCCCGACCGTAACCGCTCCCGACGACGACGGCACGACGTCACGCGGCGCCGGGCCGTGCCGCGGCCGTCGACGCCCGCGCCCGTCGGGTCGTGACCGCGGGCCCGCGCCGGTAGCGTCGGGCCGTGGCCACCGCACCCAGCCAGGCGCTCATCCGCTTCGACGGCGTGGGCAAGACCTACCCCGACGGCACCGTCGCGGTGGCCGAGCTGGACCTCGACGTCGCCGAGCACGAGCTCCTCACCCTCGTCGGGCCCTCCGGGTCGGGCAAGTCCACGCTCCTGCGGATGGTCAACCGCCTGGTGGAGCCCACCAGCGGCCGGGTCCTCCTCGACGGCGACGACGTCGCGGCCACCGACCCCGTCCGGCTGCGCCGCGGCATCGGGTACGTCATCCAGAACGTGGGGCTCTTCCCCCACCGCACGGTGGCGCAGAACGTCGCCACCGTCCCCGGACTGCTCGGGTGGGACCGGCGCCGCACGCGCGAGCGCGTCGACGAGCTGCTCACGCTCGTGCGCCTGGACCCCGCCCTGCACGGGCCCCGCTACCCCCACGAGCTCTCCGGCGGCCAGCGTCAGCGCGTGGGCGTCGCCCGGGCCCTGGCGACCGACCCGCGCGTCATGCTCATGGACGAGCCCTTCGGCGCGGTCGACCCCGAGGGCCGGCGCGGGCTGCAGCAGGAGTTCCGGCGCATCCACGACGAGCTCGGCACGACGGTGCTGCTGGTGACCCACGACATCGACGAGGCGGTCCTGCTCGGGGACCGGGTCGCCGTCTTCAGCCAGGGCGGCCGGCTCGAGCAGGTCGCCGACCCCGTCACCGTCCTCACCCGTCCCGCGTCGCCGTTCGTCGAGGGTTTCATCGGCGACTCCCGGGCCGTGCGGCTCATGTCCGTGGCCCACCTCGAGGCCGGCGACGTCGACGGCGCACCGGTCACCGCCCGTGCGGACGCCACCCGGGCCGACGGCGCCTCCCGGGAGCCGCTGCGTGTCGGGCAGAGCCTGGACGCCGCCTTCTCCGCCCTGGCGGCCAGCCCCGACGGGACGGTGCCGGTGCACCGGGCCGACGGCACCGCCCTCGGCGTCCTGACCTTCGCGGGGCTCCACGCGGCCCTTCGTCGAGCCGGCTCGCCCGCCTCACCCCCGGGGTAGCCGCGCCAGACCGGCCGCGGCGGCCTCGAGCACCGCCGGCGACTTGACGAAGGTGAACCGGAGGTACGAGCGCAGCGCCTGCGCCGTCTCCCCGCCGGCGACGCAGAACGCGCTGACCGGGATGGCGACCACGCCCGCGAGCGCCGGCAGGTCGCGGCACAGGGCGACGGCGTCGGGGCGTCCCAGGGGCGCGGCGTCGGCGAGCACGAAGTACGTCCCCTGCGGCACGACCGGCACCAGGCCGGCGGAGCTGAGGGCCTCGCAGAGCAGGTCGCGGCGGTCCTGGAGGGACCGCGCCAGGCCGGCGACGTAGGCCGCGGTGCGCGGGTCCGGCAGCGCGTCGGCCACGGCGTGCTGGAACGGGCCCGAGGCGACGTAGGTAAGGAACTGCTTGACCGTCCGCACCGCGGCGACCAGCTCCGCGGGACCGTGCAGCCAGCCCACCTTCCACCCCGTCAGGGACAGCGTCTTGCCGGCCGAGGAGATCGTGAGCGTGCGCTCGGCCAGCCCGGGGAGGGTCGCCATGGGCACGTGCTCGGCGCCGTCGAACGTGAGGTGCTCGTACACCTCGTCGGTGACGACGACGGCGTCGTGGGCCACGGCGGCCCGCCCGAGCAGTTCGAGCTCGGCCCGGGTGAGGACCGTCCCGGTGGGGTTGTGCGGGGTGTTGACGAGGACGAGGCGGGTGCGGGGCGAGAACGCGGCGTCGACGTCGCCGGGGTGGAGGCGGAACCCGTCCGGGCCCGGGCGGAGCGGGATCGTCCGGTGCGAGGCGCCGCTCATGGCGATCGTCGCGGCGTAGGAGTCGTAGTACGGCTCGAGGGTCACCACCTCGTCCCCCGGACCGGTCAGCGCCAGCACCGTCGCGGCGATGGCCTCGGTCGCCCCGGCGGTGACGAGGACGGTCTCCGGGTCCACGTCCAGCCCGTAGTGCGCGCGCTGGTGGTCGGCCACGGCGCGCCGCAGCGGCTGGATCCCTGGTCCGGGCGGGTACTGGTTGTCCCCCCGCTCGATCGCCGCGACGGCCGCCGCCTTGACGTGGTCGGGACCGTCGGCGTCCGGGAAGCCCTGGCCGAGGTTCGCGGCTCCGGTCCGCACCGCGAGCGCCGACATCTCGGCGAACACCGTCGCGGCGACCGACCCGTCGGGGCCGATGAGGCCCACCGACCGGGCGACGTGTTCCCAGCGTCGTTCGCTCATGCGCTCATTGTCCGCCCGGCGCCCAGGGCGCCCGAGGACCGTCACTTGACGCCCAGAGATGACTCAGTGAAGATTGAGGCAATGAGCGCTGAGCGAGATGGTGTGAGCCTGGTCCGGCGTGCTGCGCTGCACGGCGCCCTGTCGGACCCCGCCCGGTTGCGGATCGTCGACACCCTCACCCTCGGCGACGCCTCGCCGTCGGAGCTGGCGCGCCTGCTCGAGATGCCCTCGAACCTCCTCGCCCACCACCTTCGGGTGCTCGAGCGTGAGGGTGTCGTCGACCGGCGCCGGTCGGAGGGCGACGGGCGCCGCACCTACCTGCGGCTCGTGCGCGGCGCGCTCGACACCCTCGGGCCGCCCGCCCTGCGGCCGGCCCCGCGCGTGCTCTTCGTCTGCACGGCCAACTCCGCGCGCTCCCACCTCGCTGCCGCCCTGTGGCGCCGGGCGAGCGAGATCCCGGCGGCGTCCGCCGGCACGCACCCGGCCGAGCGGATCAACCCCGGGGCGGTCGCGGCCGCGACCCGCCACCACCTCCCCCTCCCCCGGGTCCGGCCCCGCCACGTGAGCGAGGTGCGCGGCCGGGAGGACCTCGTCGTCACCGTCTGCGACCGCGCCCACGAGGAGCTCGACCTCGGCGCGGACATCCACTGGTCCGTGCCCGACCCCGTCCCCGCCGGCACCACCGCGGCGTTCGACGACGCGCTCGAGGAGATCGGTCGCCGCGTGGACGACCTCGCCCGCCTGTTCGCCTGACCAGCACCACCCCACCCGACGTCCGACCCCGAGCGACACCAGCACCCCAGGAGGAGCAACCATGTCCGACCGTCCCAGCGCCATGTTCGTCTGCGTCCACAACGCCGGCCGTTCCCAGATGGCCGCCGGCTTCATGCGTGAGCTCTCCGGCGGGCAGGTGGAGGTCCGCTCCGCCGGCTCCATGCCCGCCGACCAGATCAACCCGGTCGCGGTCGAGGCCATGCGCGAGGTGGGCATCGACATCACCGCGGAGCGGCCCAAGGTCCTCACCCCGGAGGCCGTCGAGGTCTCCGACGTCGTCATCACCATGGGCTGCGGGGACGTCTGCCCGTACTTCCCCGGGGTCCGCTACGAGGACTGGGTCCTCGAGGACCCGGCGGGCCAGGGCATCGAGAAGGTCCGCGAGGTGCGTGACGAGATCCGCGGACGCATCGAGCAGCTCCTCGCCGAGCTCCTCCCGGCGACCGCCGACCAGGCCTGAGCCGGCGCGTCGTGACCTCGCCGACTCCGATGCCCGGGCTGCTGAGCCCCGACCACGTCCTCCACACCATCGCCGACGAGCTCGCCGCCCGGTTCGCCGGGGTGTTCGCGGCCGAGACCGTCGAGCGGTACGTCTTCGAGTCCTACGCGGCCCTGGGCCGCTCGGCCAAGGTGACCGCGCACCTGCCGGCCCTGACCAGCCGCTTCGCGGGCGACCGGCTCACCGCCCTGGCGCAGTCGAAGGGCCGCGTGCCGCACGACCTGCCCGAGGTGCTGTTCGTGTGCGTGCAGAACGCCGGGCGCTCGCAGATGGCCGCCGCCCTGCTGCACCACCACGCGCAGGGCCGGGTGCACGTGCGCTCCGCGGGCTCGGCACCGGCCGAGCGGATCCACCCGGCCGTCACCGAGGTGATGGACGAGCTCGGGGTCGACCTCGCCCGGGAGTTCCCCAAACCGCTGACGGACGACGTCGTGCGCGCCGCCGACGTCGTCATCACGATGGGCTGCGGCGACGCGTGCCCAATCTACCCGGGCAAGCGGTACGAGGACTGGTCGCTCGCCGACCCGGCCGACGCCTCACCCGACGAGGCCCGGCGCATCCGCGACGAGATCGACGCGCGGGTGCGGGCGCTGCTCACCGAGCTCGTCCCCTGACCGCCGGGCCTGCCCGCCGCCGCCCGGGGGGACCGTCGTCCTCACCCCGGGCGCGGCGTGGGGCGTAAGATCCTCGGCCCCGGGTGCAAGAACTGCGTCACCCTCGAGCGGGTCACCCGCGACGCCGTCACCGAGCTCGGCATCGACGCCCAGATCACCAAGGTCACCGACTACGCCGAGATCGCCGCCTGCGGGATCATGTCCACCCCCGGCCTCGTCGTCGACGAGCAGATCGTCCTCTCGGGACGCGTCCCCACGAAGGGGCATGTGAAGGAGCTGCTGGCACCGTCGGCCGGCTGACGAGCGGGCGAACGGGCGAACGGGCTAGCGGGCGAGCAGAAGACTCCGTCAGGCGATGCCTGATGCTCTTTTCGGCTTGTCCCGCCGTGGCTCCGGCCCGCCGGCCCGAGCGGCCGGTGGCCGCTGAGGCCGGCGCTCAGTCCAGGAACGGGTAGTCGTTGTAGCCGTGCTCGCCGCCGACGTAGAAGGTTTCCTGGTCGGGGACGTTGAGCGGGCGACCCTCGCGCCAGCGCCGCACGAGGTCGGGGTTGGCCAGCGCCGCCCGGCCCACGACGACGGCGTCGCCGAGGTCGTCGGCGAGCAGGGCCGCGGCGATCTCCCTGGTGGTGACGACCTCGAAGCCGTTGTTGACCAGCAGCGGTCCGCCGAAGCGACTGCGCAGCTCCTGCACGAGGTCGCAGGCCGGGTGGTCGCTCAGGACGCTGAGGTACGCCGGTCCGAGGCCGGCGATCTGGTCCACGAGGGCGCCGTAGGTCTCGAGGATCTCCGGGGCGTGCGTCTCGTCCAGGCCCGAGCGGGCCTGCCGCGGGGAGATGCGCAGGCCGGTCCGGTCCGCGCCGACGGCGTCGGCGACGGCGCCCACGACCTCGACGACGAGGCGGGCCCGGTTCTCCGGGCTGCCGCCGTAGGCGTCGGTCCGCCGGTTCGTGCCCGGGGCGAGGAACTGGTTGAGGAGGTACCCGTTCGCCCCGTGCAGCTCGACTCCGTCGAAACCGGCGTCGATCGCGCGCCGGGAGGCGGCGACGAGCTCCTCGACCACCTCCGGCATCTCCTCGGTCCGCAGCTCCCGCGGGGTGACGAAGGGCCGCGGGGCCTGCCCGGGCAGGCGCAGCTCACCCTCGACGGCGATCGGGCTCGGCGCGACGACGTCGCGCTCGGCGGCGTCGGGTAGGTGGGCCACCCGGCCGCCGTGCATGACCTGCAGGACGATCCGCCCGCCCCGCTCGTGCACGGCGTCGGTGACCGCGCGCCAGCCGGCGGCCTGCTCGTCGGTGGCGATGCCGGGCTGGCCCGGGTAGGTCTTCGCGCGCTCGCTCGGGTAGGTGCCTTCCGCCACGATCAGGCCCGTCGAGGCGCGGTCGGCGTAGTAGCGGGCCATCGCGGCCGTGGGGACACCCGCGGCGGTGGCGCGGCGCCGGGTGAGCGGGGCCATGACGACCCGGTTGGGCAGGGTGAGGCGGCCCAGTGTCAGCGGGGCGAAGAGGTCCACCTCGGCGACGACGGCACCGGACGGTGTTGTCTGGGATTCGGTCATGCAGCGATGCTAAGCCGCTCCGGCGGCGCGAGCGCGTGGCGAACGTCCCCCGGCGGCCCTACCGTGGGTGACGTCTGCAGCACCTCGCGGGCGGCGGGGCGACCCGCAGGCCCCGCGACCACGAGGGGAACGCGATGGACCTGGACGGGCACACCTCGCTCTGGCTCGACCGGCCGGACCGGCCGGCGTTCCCGCCGCTGCCGCCCGGCCGCACCGTGGACGTGCTCGTCGTCGGGGGCGGGCTCACCGGCCTGACGACGGCGCTGCTCCTGGCCCGGGCGGGCGCCGACGTCGCCGTGGTCGAGGCGCGCCGGCTCGGCGTCGTCACGACCGGCAACAGCACCGGCAAGGTGACACTCCTGCAGGGCACGAAGCTCTCCCGCCTCGCGCGACGGCACTCCACCGCCACCATCCAGGCCTACGTCGACGCCAACGCGGAGGGCCAGCAGTGGCTGCTGCGCTACTGCGCGGACCACGACGTCCCCGTCGAGCGGCGCGCCGCCCTGACCTTCGCGTGGGGCGAGGAGGGGCGCGACGCCGCCGCCGCGGAGTACGACGCCGCGCACAACGCCGGCCTGGCGGTGGAGTGGGTGGAGGAGCCCGACCTGCCGTTCGCCACGAACGGGTCGGTCCGGCTGGAAGACCAGGCCCAGCTCGACACCATGGACGTCGTCGAGGCGCTCGCCCGTGACGTCGAGCGCCACGGCGGCGAGATCTTCGAGGGCTCGCGGGTGACCGGCGTCAGCAGCGGGTCACCCTGCGAGGTCACGGTCACCACCGACGACGGCGACGGCGGCACCCGGGAGGTGCGGATCACCGCGGGCCGGGTGGTCCTCGCCACCGGCACCCCGATCCTCGACCGCGGCGGCTTCTTCGCCCGCCTGGAGCCGCTGCGGTCCTACGCCCTCGCGCTGGACGTGCCCGGTCCCCTGCCCGAGGACATGGCCATCTCCGCCGAGGAGCCGACCCGGTCGCTGCGCACCGCGCCGGTCACCGGCGGCCGCAAGCTCGTCGTCGGCGGCCAGGGACACCCCGTCGGGCGGGCCGTCTCACCCCGGGAGCACGTCCTGGAGCTCACCCGGTGGGCGGCCGAGCACTTCCCCGGGGCCCGGCCCACCCACGTGTGGTCGGCGCAGGACTACCGCGGGGCCGACCTCCTGCCCTCGGTCGGGCCGCTCCTGCCCGGCTCGGACCGCGTGCTCGTCGCGACCGGCTACGACAAGTGGGGCCTGGCGACAGGGGTCGCCGCGGGACTGGCGATCTCCGGCACGATCCTGGGCGGGCACCTGCCGTGGGCGCACACCGTGCGCACCTGGCGCGGGGCCGAGATCTTCGGCGTCGACCGGGCGGTCCGGCTCAACGCCTCGGTCGCAGCCCGGTTCGCCGCGGACTGGTTCAGCCCACGCGTGCACTCCTCGGCGGTGCGGCCGCCGGAGGGGCAGGGCCGCGTCGAGCTCGACGGCGTGCGGCGGGTGGCCTCGAGCACGGTCGGGGGCCGCACGCGCCGGGTGTCGGCGGTGTGCACGCACCGCGGCGGCGTGGTGACGTGGAACGACGCCGACTGCACCTGGGACTGCCCACTGCACGGCTCCCGGTTCGACGCGGCCGGGCGGGTCCTGGAGGGTCCGGCCACCGAGCCGCTGCCCGAGCGCCGCGACGTCCCGGGGCAATCCGCCGGGCCGGGCGGGACCTGACTGCACCACCCGAACGGCCGGCACCCGGCCGCGCCGCGACCAGGTCGCCGATCTGGTCGCGAGCAGCGGCCAGATCGGCAACCTCGCCGGCTGACTGCTGGGGCCGCCGGCTGACTGCGGAGGTCCGTCGCTCCGGGTGTCAGGCAGGGTGGGGCGACGTGCCGTCGGCGTCAGCATCTCGCTCGAGGGCATGTGACTCGAGCGCCGGTGGCAGCAGCGCCCGCCCGGGACCGCCGGCGCGCAACCACGACTCCAGCTCCGCGGTCGCGTCGTCCCCGGCGAGCCGCTCGAACCACACGGGGGTCGCCCCCGACCGGCGGCAGCCGGCTGTCGGGCGCGCGACCACGACGTCGCCGCGCTCGCACTCGTCCAGGCAGTCGACGAACGTCAGCCGGGCCACGCCGTCGTCGGCCAGGCGGCGCAGCCGCTCCGCCTGCCCACCGGGGAGCGGGTCACGGTGGCCGAGCGTCTCCCCGGCGCACAGCGCGCACGCCGTCAGCCCCGGGGGGTCGGGGGTCGGCTCGACGATCGCGGGGTCGGTGCGCACCGGAGCACATTACGCGGTGCAGACCTGGGGAGACGACACCGCCGGAGCCGCCGGCACGGCCGGGACGTCGCGGCCCCCCACACCCTCAGCGGGCTGCGCCGACAGCGCGCACGACGGACGACGCGGTCGGCACCGCCACCGGGTCGCGGCGCGGGTCGGCGTCGGGGGCGGGTTCCGGGTACGGCGCCGGCCGTGTCCGGGCACCCGGCGTCGTCGCGCCCACCGCCAGGCCGCCGAGGGCGATCACCATCCCGGCGAGCTGGCCCGCCGTGAGCGCCTCACCCAGGGCGACCCAGCCCACGACCGTCGCGACCACCGGGCTGAGGAGGCCGAGGAAGGACACGGCGGCGACCGGGAGCCGCTCGAGCCCGCGGAACCACAGCGCGTACGCCGCGGCCGTGCCGACCACGCCGAGGTAGGCGAAACCGCCCACGTTCTGCGCCGTGAGCCCCGCGGGGAGTCCCTCGACCGCGAGCACCACCGGCACGAGGGCCAGACCGCCCGCGGCGAGCTGCCACCCCGTGAAGGTCAGCAGCGGGACGGGCCTGCCCCACCGTCGGGTGAGCACCATGCCCAGCGCCACGCAGACCGTGCCGGCAAGCCCGGCGGCAAGACCCGCGCCGTCCAGGCGCGCGTCGGCACGCAGCACGAGCAGGGCGATGCCCGTCACGCCGGCGAGTCCGGCCAGGGCGGTGCGGAGGCGGACCCGCTCGGCGAGCAGGGCCGCGGCGAGCCCGGCCACCACCAGTGGCTGGACGGCGCCGAGAGTCGCCGCCACCCCGCCGGGCAGACGGTAGGCGGCGACGAAGAGCAGCGCGAAGAACGCCCCGATGTTGAGGGTGCCGAGGACGGCCGCTCGCCACCACCACGACCCGTGCGGGAGCCGGTGCCCGATGGCGAGGAGGACGAGCCCCGCGGGCAGCGCCCGCAGCATCGCGGCCAGGAGCGGTCGGTCCTCGGGCAGCCACTGGGTCGTGACCGCATAGGTGGTCCCCCAGACGGCCGGCGCCAGTGCGGTGAGGAGGACGGTGCGAACGGTCGACATGCCCCTCCTCCACTCCTGCTCGTCGTGGTGAGGTGGCACCGCGGTCCCCGGTACCGGCACCCCGGCGGGCGCCGGCATCGGCTTGCGACGTCGGCACGGTTGCGGCACTCGCCATCGACTGAAGACGGCCCACACCATTTCTCTTAGCTCTAAGATACTTAGAACTAAGCGACTGTCAAGAGGTACCGTGCCAGACTGTCGTCATGACGGGTGACGGGGTGGACCGGATCCTCGAGCAGTGGGCACGGGAACGTCCCGAGCTCGACACCGAGGCGATGGGGATCTTCGGCCGCATCTACCGGATCGCCCGCGCGTCCGGTGACGCGATGGAGGCGACGTACGGGCGCTTCGGCATCACCCGTGCCGACTTCGACGTCCTCGCCACGCTGCGCCGGTCCGGCGAGCCGTTCGCCCTGACCCCGTCGGCCCTCACCGGGGCACTCATGCTCACCTCCGGCGGCATCACCGGCCGCGTGGACCGGCTCGAGCGGGCTGGGCTCGTGGCCCGCTCCCCCTCGCCCACGGACCGCCGCGCCCTGCTGGTCACGCTCACCCCGGCCGGCCGGGAGGTCGTCGACAAGGCGGTCGTGGCGGGGCTGGAGACCCAGCGGTCGCTCCTCGCCGCCCTGCCCCCCGCGCGCCGTCGTGAGCTCGACGGGCTGCTGCGTGACCTCCTAGCAGCGGCCGGCTGACCACCTGGCCCCACCCACGGCGTCACCCTCCGCCGCACCTCCACCAGCGAGCGGCCGCACCGCCCCGCCGCGACGCCGCCCCCGTACTGATGGAGGCTGGACCCATGAGCAACCGCCTCGCGGGCGCGACCAGCCCCTACCTGCTCCAGCACAAGGACAACCCCGTCCACTGGCAGGAGTGGGGGGACGCCGCCTTCGCCGAGGCCCGCGAGCGCGGGGTGCCGATCCTGCTCTCGGTCGGCTACGCCGCCTGCCACTGGTGCCACGAGGTTGAGCCTTCAACAGCCGTTGGTGGCATCTGACGAAAGCGCAGGTCAGGTCGGGTGCGACGGGCCGCCCCGGTTCAGCCAAGACTGCCCTGGGACACCGATTCCGGAACTTCGTGTATCACTCTCGTGCATCACTCGGGCACCTCTGCGCTCGTAGTGGCGCCGGGCTGGACCTGGGCTGGACCCTCACGAGTCTTCTCGACAATGGCCGAGTTCCGTGCGTCGCGGAAGACGGGTGTTTTCGGGAAGTTCCGCGGCTACACATGCGACCTGTGTTGCATATCTGCAACACACTCCTAGACTAGTCTCATGGACCTTGCGGAGCGCATCTCGACGCTGCGCCTCGTGAACGGGCTCAGTGCCCGTCAGCTCGCGGCGCTCGTCGACGTCGCCCCGACGACGGTCACTCGGATCGAGTCCGGCGCAGTCAGCCCATCGTTCGATCTTGCACAGGAGCTCCTCACCGTCCTGGGAGAGCCGATCGGCTTCACGGGCGTCGCCGACATTGCGGCGATTGCGGCAGCGCGGTCCGCCCTCGACTCGTCGCTCGCCGTCACGGTCACGCCGGAAGTCGAAGCTTGGCAACAGCGCTGGACTCGGATCGGTCTGGTCAATGACCAAGGTCGGGTGGTGCCGGGCAAGGAGCCGGATCTGCTGTTCCGCGCCGGCCGGGCCGCCCGGCTCACTCGCCGTCCCGGCGCCGTTGACTACAAGACCGGACCGAGTGCGTACGACCTTGCCGGCGCTCTCGACGCGGCCCGGGTCGAGTACGCGCTGACGGGTGACGCCGGGGCGAACCTGTACCGCTCCAGCGCGGGAGAGAACTGGCCGGTGCTCTACGTCGAGGACGTATCGCGCGCCGCCGCAGCGGCGGGGCTCGTGCCGAAGGAGCCGGGCTCCTTCGGGATGCGGATCACGCTGATCCCGTTCGACGGCGTGAGTGAGCTTGGCCGGACGGCGATCAACGAGATCTCTGTCGCCGCGCGCGATCAGGTGATCCTTGATGCCTACGGCGGCATCGACCGCATGGCCGAGCAGGCCGACATCCTGCTGGGGCGGCGAGTCGCATGACGGACTTCCAGGAACCGCGGACCGAGATCGAGTGGAGCCGTCGCGCGATCATCAACGTCATGGACGTCCTCTCAGTCCATGCCGAGTCGTTGACCTTGGTCGGCGCGCACGCCGTTCTGCTGAGGACGATGGACCTCGACGTGCCGCGGATGCCCACGGGCGATGGCGACCTCGGAGTGACGCCCGGCCTGGTCGGCGACTTCCCCAGCATCGAGGCCCTGCTGGCGGACGCCGGTTACGAGCACCGCACGACAGCCCGCCCTGGACTGTGGGGCCGGAAGCCGTACGACGAGCCCGACGGCACGCGCTCCTTCCGCGAGAAGATCGACCTGCTCGCTCCACACGGACTCTCCGGCACGGCGAGTCGGAGCAAGCGAGGCGTTCCAGCACTGCAGCCTGCCCACGGCAAGCTCGCTGTTGGTAACGCTCTCGGCCTCGAGCTCGCTGCGTTCAACCGATCACTGGTCACGATCACCGACTTCGCCGATCCTCGGCTCACGACCGAGATCCACGTTGCCGAGATCCCCGCGCTCATCCTGGCCAAGGGCTCGAAGGTCGGTGAACGGCTTCGAGAGCCGCGCAAGGGCCCGGTCCGCGACAAGGACCTCGGCGACCTGTGGCGACTCATGGCGGTTGCTGACCCGGGCAAGACGGCCGGAGCCATCGCCGAGTATGTGGATGATCCCGAGGTCGGCGTCGCCGTGCGACAGAGCGTCGAGTGGACCGCCGCAGTTCTCCGCGATCCGGTGAGCCGCGAGCGCGCCAAGTCCACGTTTGACACCTTTGTTGACCCCACCGAGATCGACCTCGTGTTCGACCGATGGCACGACGTGCTGCCGGGCTGAGTCAACCGAGCGGTCGGTCTACGCGAGAATGACGAGGTGACGAAACATCTTCGGACCGCTCTCGCCGAGGCCGCGACGTCCGGGTGGGCTGTGGGGAGCGCCTCGCTCGACGATCTAAAGCTCGAAGGTCGGTGGCTTCTCAACTGGACGACTCACGAAACCCGAGGACATCCCGAGGGTGCCGACGAACTCCGCCCCGTACCGAAGGGTGAGGCGAATCCTTCTTCCCTGAGCGCTACCCATGGGACTGGCGAACAGCCGCTTCACACTGATGGGGCGCATCTTCTCAAGCCAGGCCGGTGGCTACTGCTTGTCTCACCGGAGACATCCAACGTGCCGACACTGTTTTGGCCCTATAACTCCGTCGAGGTCAATGCCCAGGTTGGCGATGCCCTGCAAGAGGGCTTGTTCACGCTTGTGAGTGGCCCGAAGAGCTTTCTCGCTCCTGCCCGCAGCGTGACGGTGCTTCGGTTCGACGCCGCGTGCATGCGCCCATCTGACAGTCGGGCAATGACGGCTGCCGAGTTCCTCTCGACTCGGAAGAGCACCGCACTCGAACACATGTGGGACGAGCCGAACACCTTCATGCTGCTCGATAACCATCGGGTCTTGCATGCGCGCGGTGATGCGAGCGCCGAGCCGGACCGTCTCCTGTACCGGATCGGCTTCGACGTCCCTAAGGCGGCGAAGCGATGAAGCCCTGGGACTACGAAGCACTGTGGCTCAAGGCGAAGCTCTTCCTCAACCGGGCGATGGATGACGAGCCACTCCGCTCCTTCGACGAGCAAGCTTTCTGGGCCAGCCAGGCTCTCGAACTCCTCGGAAAGGCTGCGTTGTCGCGAAGTCATCCGGCACTGATCGCCGAACCGAGCGAGGACGGCGTCAACATCCTTATGGCCTCAGGGCTCATCGAGGGAGACCCGCGCTTCAAATCGGTTCAGGCGAAGACGGTCTTCAGCCGGTGCGAACGGGCATTCAAGCCCTTCAACTCCAGCGAGGCGATGAAGTTCGCCAACTCGCGCAACGCCTACCTGCACAGTGGCGAGGCCGCCTTCGCCTTGATCCCTTCGTCGGCGTGGTGGCCGCGGTTCTGGGCACAGGCCATCATTCTGGTCAACGCGCTCGACCGTATCGCCGAAGACTTGGTTGGCGCCCAACGAGTAGCCGGCGTCGAGGCTCATCTCGCCCAGAACAAGAAGAACATCGAGTCTCGTGCAGAGATGCTTGTCGAGAGGGCGCGGCAGCGAGTCGCCCAGATCGCCGCAGGCGTCGTCAGCGAGAAGGTCGCCCGAGAGATGGCCTTCGACGCTCGCATCGGCCTCCGCTACTCCGGTGACGAGACCTGCCCCGCCTGTGGTGCAACCGGGACACTAGAGGGTGAGGAGATCACCAACACGGAGGTCGAGTACGAGCGCATCTCAGAAGACGACTACGACGTGAACGTCACTCACACGGTCTGGGCTGATTACTTCAGCTGTGGCACGTGCGGCCTCTCCTTCGACAACCCCGAGTACCTCGAGTACCTCGACATGGCGCAGACCTTCGAAGTCGCTGGCGAGCCATCGGACATCGACTATGGCAACGAGTACGGGAATGACTGATCGAGAGCCGCCCCGTAGCAGTTGCCCGTCGCCGCGTTGACCCGTGCATGTCAGGCGGAGCGACGTCGCTTGGGCTGCGGCAGCAGATCCGTAACGTTGACCTCCCTCCGATCGGGCACGGCGAGCGCGTCGAGCGCCGCCTCGGCGAGCGCCATCCTCCTCTCCTCCCAGGCGATGAGCTGGTCGAGCCTCCAACGGTCGGGGTGGGTCATCACCGGCGCCGGCACCAGTTCCCGGTCCTTGAGGTTCTGGTAGCCCTTCGTCTTTCCCCAGCCGTAGCGCGCCATAACCTCCCTCGCGCTGAGGAAGACATGGCGCAGGTCATCCATCGCTCACACCGCCTTGGGCCGAGCGAGAACAGGCCGGGCGGCAAGGCGTTGCTCTCGGATGAAGCGACGCAGGTCGGCGACGCTCGTGTAGAGCCGCCGTCCGATCTTGAAAAACTCCGGGCCAGTCCCGATCTGACGCCACCAGCGGACGGTGTTCGGCGAGGTCCTCAGGATCTGGGCGACGTCCTCGAGCGTGAGCAGCTCGTCGTCGTGGCGCTCGTGGAAGGGGACGTCGTTGGGGTGACTGTTCATGGTTCCTCCTGCTCGGCGTGGACCGCGATAACTGCGGTCAACAGGCAGGTGTGCAAGCCGCCCCAAACGAGAGCCAAATACGTCCGATCGGATATCATCGACAGATGGACCGCTCCTTCTTGTTGGAGAGGGCGCGCCGCGCATGCGGTCTGACGCAGGCACGCCTCGCGGCGCTGTCGGGCACCTCGCAGGCGACGCTGTCGGCGTACGAGCGTGGCGTGAAGTCGCCGTCGCTGAAGGTTGCGTCGCGGATCCTGGCCGCGACCGACCACGAGCTGACGTTGCGCACGCGCGTCGACTGGGTGGAGCGCCACCCGAAGGGGATCGTGGCGTTCTGGGCGCCCAGCATGCTGTGGGCGGTGGAGCCGCCCACGTGCTTCGCGACGCTGCGCATCCCGGACCTGATCCGCGACACCGGGATGCGCACGTGGAACATGCGCGAGCGCGACGAGCGGCGAGGCGTGTACGAGCAGCTCATCCGCCGTGGGCTGCCGCAGCAGATGATCCGGTGGATCGACGGCGGCCTGCTCGTCGACGTCTGGGACGAGCTCGATCTGCCCGATCCGGTGCGTGACGCATGGGAGCCGGCGATCCGGCTGGCCACCAAGCCCTCCGAGGTGGAGGGGCTGAACTTCTTCTTCCACGAGAATCCGGAGCTCGCGCCGGGCGCACGGGTTCGGGGATGGGAGCCGTTGCCGCCCCCGCCTCCCCCATTACCGCCAGGACGTTGGAGATACGTCCAACACCCAGTTCCTCCGCCCGACCGTCAGAGCCCAAGGCTCCGGCCACGTGGGGAGGCCGGCGACCGCCGGCCGTAGCCGTCCGCGTGACGTGAACCCGCCACGCGGGGTGGGGCAGGCCGCACCGGTGCGTTCGGGCCGTAACGGTCGACGGCGTCGGCCGCGGCGACCCGTGCGTGTGCCGGCCCCAGGTCGGCGCGGTCGCGACCGAAGACGGCGACCCACTGGCTGCGCGCCTCCTGCACCGACTCGGCGACGACGTGGGCGACGTTGCGCTCACGCCCTCGAGTCATGCCGACGTACCCCGACGCAGCCCCGGTGTGCTCGCCGATCAGGACGTGTGAGACCGGCACGGTCGCACCTTGTGCGCCGTAGGCCGTGGTGGCATAGGCGAGCTCGACGTTGGCACGCACGTACTCGGGCGGCAGCACCCGCCTGCCCGCCTCGCCGTGAACGGTCAGGGCGCCGCCGTCGCAGGCGATCACGGTCCAGGTCTCCCGGTTGGCGACGTCGGCGTCGTGGTCGTTGCGGCGGGTGGCGATCCGGTCGCCGACCCCGATCCGCTCGCCCGAGGCGGTGACCACTCGGTCGGTCACCTCTCCCATGGCCTTGCGGACCTGATGAGCGAGGTTGTTGATCTTGGCGACCTGCTCGCGGGTGTCGGCGACCACGAGCTCGCCGTACGTCGTGCGCACTGCGAGCGCCTGCTGTCGCTCGACGTCGCTGGCGTGGATCACCACGTCGCCACGGCGCACGAGTTCGTCGAAGACGTCCCCGGGGTTCTCTCCCGTCCGCATCCGCAACGACAGCTCGGCGTAGGCGGGGTCGGCGAAGCGGCGGACGGTGTCCAGCTGCGTGACTCGGTCGGGCGCGTACCGGATGGCGAGGTCGAGGACACCGCCACGCCCGACGGCGGGAAGCTGGTGACGATCCCCCACCAGCATGACCCTGGCCCGGGTCTCGTCGGCGAGACAGAGGAGTGCACGTGCGGTGTCCTGGTCGAGCATCCCGGCTTCGTCGACCACCAACAGGTCACCTCGATGGAGACGGGCCGAAGGCGACGGGGTTGCTGCAACACGCTTCCACGTCCCGTCGTCATCCCAGCGGAACCCGTGCTGGTGCAGCAGCCACGCGACCGAGTGCGCTGAGGTGCCGACCTCACTGGCGGCCACCTGTGCTGCCTTGCGGGTCGGCGTCACCATCAGCATCCGGTAGCCCTTGGCTTCGACCGCCTCCCGAGTCGCGGCCAGCCGGGTGGTCTTGCCGGGGCCGGCCGCACCTTCGACGACGGTGATCCACTTGTTTTCGGCCCGCCGGGCGACCCGGTCGACGATCTCGTGCTCGACAGCCAGCACGTCCGTCGACGTAAGTGCGCGTATGTGCTCGGGCACGTCGGTGCGGCCGAGCAGAGGTCGTGACGCGGCGACGATCCGGGACGTCAGGTCCTCGGCCAGCTCGCGTCGGACCGTGCCGTCGACGGCGCCACCGATGGCGGCGATCAACCGCTCGGCCTCTCCCCGCGCGTCCGCTGCATTCCAGGCCGAGCGTCGCGCGCCGAGCCGGACAAGCGCGAGGTCGACCAGCGCGTTGCGGTCGAGCAGCCCGGGCCGCAACATCGCGGGGCGACCGGCCACTGATGACGCTGCACCCGCAAGACCGGGCGGGCGGCAGCCCAGCTCCTGCAACTCCTCGACCCACCGCTGCCGCAGATCCTCGCCCGAGGTCGGTACGACCTTGTCGGGACGCGCGTCCGCCCACGCGCGGCGATCCCATGCCTGCCGCAACGCCGGCCCGGGCTCCTCGCCCGGATGGTCGCCGCGCCAGTGGGCTTCGTAGGTGTCGACGTTGGTCTCGATCTGGCGCGCCCGCGCGCTGAATGCACCGGCGTACGGCGCGAGCTCGACGACCTCGCCGGTGTTGGCGTCGAGGGTGAGTCCGTGCGAGGCCAGTGCTGCCCGAAACCCCGGGTCGGTCATCATTGCCGCGTGCCCGATCCCGTTGATCGCCTCGAGGCTGTCGCGCACACCGACGGTGTGGATGCCTCGCCACACGCCGTCGGCGAACACCCTGGCGTTGATCTGGAGATGCAGGTGCCGGTGGGGGTCACCGGCCCGGGACGTGAAGTGGCGGACGACGGCGCCCTCGATCTGCTCGACCGGCACCTGCACCTGCCGGCCGCGTGACCCCACCCGGGTGGTGGCGTGCGAGGCAAGCCAGCCGATGATCTCCTCGGCCGCGGACATCTGGGCGGCGTCATAGGCGGCCGCGACCTCCGGGTGAAGCGCCGCGGCGAGCGACCAGGTCTTCGGCCCGTTGACGGTGACCTCGATGAAGCGCACCGCGTGCTCATCCGTGCGGAGCCGTCCCTTCACCGCGCCGGTCTCGACGTCGATTCCGGCGACCCACTTCTCGTAGGTGTCACCGTCCATGTCGTCCCGACGGTCAACCCCATCGGGTGAGGCCACGAACCGCATCGCGACTCCGCTGCCCTCCGCGAGGTAGTAGTCGTCCGCACGCGACCGGTCGGCCTCGACGTAGTGCCGTGCCGCCGCAGCTGCGCCGCGGTAGACCTTCATGCCACCGTGCATCGAGACCACCCCTCGACAACCGTCAACAACCACGAAACCGCAGGTCAAGGGCACAGTCGCGTCGGCCCCGCTACCTACTTTCGTAGCATGCGTGCCGACCTTGAAGGGGGTGGGAAAGGGCCAAACTTATTGAGGATTTGGGAGCCGTTGATAATTATGAACGGGCGCTCAGGGTGAGGGCAGGAGGGACGGCGAGTACTGCCTGCGGCACATCGACCTCACCGATTCACATCGGTCAGGCCACTTCGCTCGGCACAGCGGTCCGCTTGATGTGGTGGAGGGTGTCGACGATGACTTCGACGTCGGCGTCGGGGAAAAAGTAGTCGGGGCCGGTGGGCGCGTGGTCGGTGTAGGGAGACTCGAAGAGGCGAGCCGGCTCCATGATGCCGTTCTTCGTCAGCTCGTCGACGATGAGGTTGACGAAGCGAATCTGGTCGGCGGAGAACGCGGTGCCGTCCAGGTACTTCTCGAAAGCTTCGGTGGCGGCGGCTCGGTCGAGCCCAACGAGGTGGCGTACGAAGAAACCCAAGCCGCCATCGCGCTCGGTCGCCCACTCGATATCAACGTGCTGGCCGCCGGCATCGATCAGCATCCGCTCAAGCTCGGCCAGATCGGCGGCCGTGAGTTGCTTGTTTCGGCGCAGCCGTTGGAGGGCGAGGTTCTCCAGGTGCTCGCGGAGGTAGGCCTCGGCCTTGGCGCGGAAGCGCTCGAAGTTCGTGCCGGGTGTCACGCCTGGGAGCACCACCTCGATGCCTTCGTTCAGGGTGTCCTCAAAGTCGGTGTAGACGGGGTTGCGCGTCGTCTTCTCGATGAACCGCGCCAAGCTGCGCAGCTTTCGGCGTGCCTCCTCAAGCATCGGCAGGGTGACATCGACCCACCACTCATCGCCTGCGACGGACTCAAGCAGAACTGCCTGCTGGGCCACGCTCGGGATCGTCGTCTTGCCCAGGAGCGCGGCAGCGATGCGCTGGACGGTCTCGCGCAGCCGCTCGGCCAACGCGATGTCGCCGTCGAGCTGGGCCAACTGGCGGCGCAGGATGAGCAGGTCGAAGCGCTTGGCGTCCTCGTCGTCGTCCTGCACGGAAGATGGCAGACCGGCAAGCGTGAATAGTTCTTCGGAGTCCTCGGGCGGGATCCTCGTCCAGGCGTCTGCGGAGGCGTACTTCACAACGGCCCTGCGGTGAGGGCGCACGACGAAGTTGTCGAGGTTCATCCCGGCGACGATCTGGTGCAGGGTCGCCACGGTCGACGCCCGCAGATCTGGCTCGCTGTCGTCAAGGGCGGTGACCAGCCCGAGCCTCGCCTCGAACAGTCGCTGCGAGAGCGACTTTTGGATCTGTCCCTGCGAGCCGGGGAGGTCCTGGCTGAAGTACTCGAGGTTCCCGCAGAAGTCGAAGACGAGGAAGTCCTGCTTGTCCTCGCCGGGGCCGAACAGGTCCGTACAGAGCCGCGTGCCGCGGCCGATCATCTGCCAGAACTTCGACTTCGACCGCACCATCTTGAAGAAGACGAGGTTGACCACTTCGGGGACGTCGATGCCGGTGTCTAGCATGTCGACACTGATGGCGATATGGGGCGCCTTGTCCTTGATCGAGAAGTCGTCGATCAAGGATTGCGCGTAGGGCGTGCCGTGGGTGATGACGCGGGCGAAGTGGCCGGCGAGCTGGGGGTAGGCGAGGTTGAAGCGCTTCTCAATGAATTCGGCATGCTTCTGCGACTTCGCGAAGATGATCGTCTTGCCCAGCCGGTCACCGCTGGCGACCTTGTAGCCCTGCAGCATCAGGGTCTCGAGCACCTTGTCGACGGTGTCCTCGTTGAACAGGAACCGGTTGAGCTCCTCGGTCCCGACCTCGTCCGGTGGACCGTCTTCACCCCAGTCGAGCGCGTCCCACTGGTCCTTCTCCTCTTCGGTCAGGTCGTCGTACTTGATGCCGGAACGCAGGAACTGGGTGCCGACGCTGATGCCCTTCGGCGGCACGAGGTAGCCCTGCTCGACAGCCTCGTCGAGGGAGTAGTTGTCGGTGGGCACACCGTCCTCGAGGCGGAACAGCCGATAGGTGTTGTGGTCGACCTCGTCCTTGGGCGTCGCGGTCAGGCCGACGAGCATCGCGTCGAAGTAGTCGAAGATCGCGCCGTACTTCGCATAGACCGAGCGGTGGGCTTCGTCGATCACGATGAGGTCGATGTAGCCGGGTCCGAAACGGCGCTTGCCCTCGTCGATGTCGTTGATGAGATTCATCATCGTCGGGTACGTCGACACGTACACGCGGCCTTCGGTGACCTTCTCCGTCACCAGATTGACCGTCGTCGAGCCGGACAGGTGCTCCTTGAACGCGTTCGCCGCCTGGTTGACCAACGCCGTGCGGTCGGCCAGGAACAGTACCCGCTTGACCCAGTTGGCCTTCTGAAGCAGGTCGACCAGCGCGATCGTGGTGCGGGTCTTGCCGGACCCGGTTGCCATCACCAGCAAGGCCTCGCGCTGCTTGCGGTCGAAGGCGTCACCCACAGCCTTGATCGCCCGGACCTGATAGGGGCGTCCGGCGATGTCGGTGTTCACGGCGGCGCCCGACAACGGCAGCTTGGTCTGGCGACGCTGTATCAGCAGCTCCAGCTCGTCGCGAGTGTAGAAGCCCTGCGTCTCTCGGGGTGGGTAACCACCGGCGTCGTCCCAGATCCGGTGCTCGTAGCCGTTGGTGTAGAAGATGACCGGCCGACGACCAAACTGCTTCTCGAGGCAGTCGGCATAGAGCTTGGCCTGCTGCTGCCCAATCTCGGGGGACTTCGACGTTCGCTTGGCCTCCACCACAGCGAGCGGGAGTCCGTCCGCGCCCCAGAGCACGTAGTCCACGAAGCCGTTGCCCGCAGCATTGGGCATGCCGGTGACCTCGTACTCACGGTCGCGCTTCTCGTCGAGCGTCCATCCGGCCTCGTGCAGCAGCACGTCGATGAACAGGTCGCGCGCGACCGCCTCGTCGTAGTCACGGGTATCGGGCGCAGCTGCCGCCTGAGCCGCCGCGATCCGCGCGTTGAGCTTGGCGATCTCAACTTCGTGCGCGGCGAGCCGCTCATCCTTCGCGGCCAGTTCACGAGCGCGGGCCTCGTCCTGCTCCTGGAACTTCGCCGCCAGCCGGGTGACCGCCTCCCGCGTCAGCGGCGCTGCCTTCGCGGCGAGTGCGGGGTCGAACTGCGCCTGCAACGGGACCGCGCGGGGGTGCGGCGAGTGGTGATACGACGTCCACACGACGACGTTGAACAGTTCACGCAACACCGCCAATGAGACGTCAGGACGGATCTGCCGGTTCTCGTGGACCGCGGTGTTGGCGATTCTTCGGATGGCGGTCAGCTTCTGCGCGATCGTTTGCGGCACCGTGGCCTTGAAGGCGGCGTCATTGAGCTTCGCGGCGAGGTCGTCGCGGTAGGGGATCGGCAGAAAGAGGACGTCATAGAGGTAGCTGACCAACTCCTCGACAACGCGGCGACTGTAGAAGCAAGCCGAGCGTGGATCGGAAGCAAGGTACGACTCAGCCCTGGCGCAGTCGTCGTGAATCGGCGGCAGCGTTTGCCGGACGAAGTCGAAGTTTCCCATAGCGGTCGATCACTCTGTAGCGTTTGAGTCGTCGGTGGCGTTCCCATCCATCTCGCTGGGGGACGGCACGGACTCCGCTGTCTGGAGGTCCTGCAAGGCTTGCACTGCCAGCGCGTTCGACGCTGTGAAGACGCTCCTTGCCTTGCCAAACCGTTCCTGAGCCAGGGCATTCAACCGCTTCAGGACCTTCTTGCCGTGTCGGTATCTCTCGGGGTCGGCATCGAGGTCACGCTGAGCTCGGACGGCGATCTCGCCGGCATCGGGCTGCTTCTCACCCTCCTTGCGCCTGCGATTGGCAGCCGTCACCCGAGCGTTGATAAGGGCCTTCAGGGAGTCGTGCCGCGTCTCGATCGTCGCGTCGGCGATCAACTTACGAACCTCTTCTGGATCCTTGTCGGAATAGACGGCTAGAAGGTGGTCGATCGCCAAGAAGAAAGACTCGATGTCGGTGCCGGGAGTCGTGAAGGAGAACAGACCTGCCTTCCTAAGCCGATCGAAGACGGCGTCCAGTTCGTCACCACCGAGATAATCCCGGTCGCAGTGAACGAGCACTCGCGTGCCCGGGGCGTGTTCGGTGATGAAACGGCCTAGGGCCGTCGCTGCCGGGACCTGGGAACTCGATGCATAGCTCCAGACATCGACCGATGTGTCTGAGAAGCCGTTGGCCCGCAGGATGGTCTTGACGGGTTCCGTGTTCGAGTCCTCGGTCAGCACCACCCATTTGGTCGCTCCAGCTCGTAGTCGGTCGCCCGCATCCAGAGCGCCGAGTGCCATCAAAGAGTCGACCACATCAAAAGGAGCGTCCGATATGCCGCCAGAGCATACCCAGTGGACCGCGGCATCGACCGACACGCCCTCGTCAAGCATGTGGCGTGAGTGGGTCGACATCAAGACTTGAACGCCGTCGTCATCGGCCACTTCGTTCAGCAAGCGAACCAGCTTGCGTTGATTGTCAGGGTGAAGGTGGGCATCTGGCTCGTCGAGAATCAGCAGCCGCGGGGAGTACACGCCGATGTAGGCGAGCACCTGCGCAGCCTGCAGGATCCCGGTGCCGCTGGCGTCGATCGGGAGCACGGTGCCATCGCGGGTGATGGTGGCGCGTAGGTGTTCGTCGCTGGACGCATCGAAGGTGACATCGATATGCACGTCTGGGAAGACTTGGTGTAGGCGATCCTGGAAATGCTTCCAGCCTGCGGCATCGTTGCGAAGGATCCACAGGACGTTCCGGAACACGTTGTTAGCGTCTCCTCGAGCGGCTGCCCGTCGCACAATCCCTTCTGACTTGAATTCCTCGTACGACGGGATGCCGGCCAGGCCGGGGGCGATCACGCTGAAGGGGCTCTCTAGTTGCTGGATCTGCCAACCAAGATCCCTGCCGTGACATCGGACCGCGATGTTCTTGTTCTTGCCGCGTCGGACCGAGATCTCGGCCACCCCGTCATCGGCAGCGACGGTGATGACAATGGCCTTGCCTTTGTCTTGACGTAGCGCTCCACCCTTGGCGAGCATGTGGATGTCGCGCAGCGGCGTGTACACCAACTGATCCGTGGCAAGAGTCGCTGACAGTGCTTCTCCGGTCCATCGCGCAGCACCGTCCATTCCTGCGCTCTGCACTACGGACACTCCGAACTGAATCGCCTGCAGCAGACTGCTCTTGCCGGCGTTGTTCGGCCCGACGAGGACGGTGAGACGATCACCGAGCTCCAGTGTCACGTCCTCCAAACTCTTAAAACGCTGAACAGCGATGGACTTGATCGAACGGCTCACCCGAGTTCACCTCGAAATGCTCGGGACTGGAGGGACCGGAACAGTTCAAGGTCAGCAGTGAGCGCACGTTGGAGCCTTACTCGCTCTACCTCTATCTGGGCCGAACGGTCCGCGAACTCGCGTTGCCGCTCCAACTTGACGTGAGGCACCGGCATCACCTCGAGTTTCGCTTTCGCGACATTCTTCATGGAGCCTCCAGTGCCGCTCGCCAAGCGGCTGATGCGACGGCGGATGGCTGGGGTACTCAACAGGGCGTGCCAGAAGGTCGGCTCGGCCTCGGACTTCCATGAAAAGCGCCAGACCTTGTCCGGAAGGGCGAGGTTGGGCGGAGCACCTGTAACGAACGCGACTGCGCCGACAAGTTCTGTCGTGTTTGCGCGACTCATCAACAGGTCTCCCTCACGGACCAGATGGTCCATCGGAGGCACATAGCCCGGAGGCAGAGGCTTCGACTCGCCAGGCTTGAACCGCCCGGTGGTCACTGCGCTGATCTTCAGCACCCGGTATTCGCTGTCCGCGGCGGAGTCATCTCCCACCAAGTTGCGACCACCCGCCAATGTGGCCACGTCACCGAACGGGACGTTTTCGGTGGAGGCATCCGGGTCGCCGAACATGTTGTAGAAGATCGACTGGGGGAGTGTGTCGAGGTAGGTGAGGACTTGGCAGCGCTTGGTGCGGAGGGCATCGGCGTGGTCGAGGATCGAGGCAATCCGGCGTTGCTCGGAGCGGGGCGGGACGTCCACGGTGAGGCGGTACACGTCGTCACGGTTCAGCCCGGGCACGGCGGCGGACTTGTTCATCGTCTCCATGCGCAGCGACCTGAGCATCCAGTAAGCCCAACGCCAATCGAGGTCATCGCGCTTCGGCCTGACGAAGTACGCGGTGTCGATCGGCCACGCAGGGCCATTGATCCAAGTGACACTGCCGATACTGCCCTTGCGACCGACGACGATTGTTGGTGAGTCCGTGATGCCGGCGGAATGGCCACCAACGATGCCGCCAGATCCGACAACTGGCACATCACCGCCATCGCGATCAGATTCCTTAAGTGCTTTCCCGTAGGACAGTTCCAGGATGTCCCCCACGGCCGTCACGAGAGCATTGACTTAAGCTCGGCGAGGCCCTTGATGATCTCGTCTTCCAAGGTCTCGATGTCGGAAATGATATCGAGCGGGGCGCGGTGTTCTGTCTCGTCGCTGACGCTCTCTCTGTAGCGGTTGAGCGATAGGTCGTAGCCTTGGGAGACGATGTCGGCCTTGGGGACCAGGAACGACTGCTCGGTGCGCGCGCGATCCTTCTCGGCCGTGAGGTGCTGCCAGCGCCCGAGCACGTCCGGAAGGTCGTTGGCCTCGACCGGGTTGCGCTTGTCGTCGAGCGAGAAGCCGTCGGCGCGAACGTCGTAGAACCAGACGTCGTTGGTGCCGCCGGAGTTGGTCTTGGTGAAGAGCAGGATCGCGGTGGAGACGCCGGCATACGGACGGAAGACGCCCGAAGGGAGCTTCACGACGGCGTCGAGTTTCTGGTCCTCGACCAACATCCTGCGCAGCGCCTTGTGAGCGGTGCTTGATCCGAACAGCACGCCGTCGGGGACGATGACTGCTGCGCGGCCGCCGGGCTTGAGCAACTTGAGGAACAGCGCGAGGAAGAGCAGTTCGGTCTTCTTCGTCTTGACGATGCGCTGAAGGTCCTTGGCGGTGGCCTCGTAGTCCAGTGAGCCGGCGAAGGGCGGGTTGGCGAGGATGAGTGTGTACTTATTCGCATCGCTGGCTGCGCCTTCCGAGAGGGAGTCTCGGTAGCGGATGTCGGGTGACTCGATCCCATGGAGCAGCATGTTCATGCTGCCGATGCGGAGCATGGTGGAATCAAAGTCGTAGCCGTGGAACATCGAGGCGTGGAAGTGCTTGCGTTGCGCCGAGTCGAGCAAAGCGTCGCCGTGGGTGTCGCGGACGTGCTCGCTCGCGGCGACCAGGAAGCCAGCCGTGCCGCACGCGGGATCACAGATCTCGTCCGTCGGCTGGGGGGCGGTCATCTTCACCATCAGGTCGATGATGTGACGCGGCGTGCGGAACTGACCGTTCGTGCCGGCTGTGGCGATCCTGGAGAGCATGTACTCGTACACATCGCCGTTGGTGTCTCGGTCTGCCATCGGGATGTCGTCGAGCATGTCGACCACCTTGGACAGCAGCGCAGGGGTCGGGATGGTGAAGCGAGCGTCCTTCATGTGGTCGCTGTAGGTGGTGCCGTCGCCGATGGACCGGAGGAACGGGAAGACCTCGTCGGCGATGGTCTTGTGCATCACCTCGGGCGCGGTGTTCTTGAACTGACTCCAACGCAGATGCGCCTGGCCGGGCAGGAAGACCGGGTTCTCGATCCCGGCCTTGGTGATGCGTGCCTTCTTCTCGGCGAGGGTCTGGATGTCGTCGAGACGGCGGATGAACAGCAGGTAGGTGATCTGCTCGATGACCTCCATCGGGTTGCTGATGCCGCCGGACCAGAAGGCATCCCAGACGCGGTCGATCTTGTTCTTCAGCTCACCCGTAATCACTTGAGCAACCATACTGATGGCAGCGACCGCTGATGGCGACCTGCCCCGATACTCTTTCCTGCCCGCCCGGTACCTCCGACGCAGTCGTAGAGCGTTCCTAACACCGTCGACACATCACCGCTCAGCGAGTTTGGTCACCGAGTCACGCAGGGCATCTTCACCAGCGCGGACGTAGTGGTTGAGGACAGTGGTGAGCTTGTCGCCGAGGTACTGGGCGACAACCTCCCAGGGTTCACCTAGCTCCTCATGGAACCATCTCGTCGCGGCGTGGTGGCGGAGGTTGCGGTAGACGATGGTGCGGGGCCAGGCGTTGTCCGGGTCGTTCTCCTCGACCCAGGCGCGGACGCGATGCCAGCGTGCGTTGTGCATCTCGGGCTTCACGGGCACGCCAGTGACGGTGTCGATGAAGAGCCACAGCTCGTCCTCGGGCGGGACGGGGTAGTTCCACCAGGCGAGGCTCTTGTCCTTCTCCCGCGCGGCCAGTGAAGCGCGCCGTTGCCGTTCGCCTTCCTGTGCGTTGACCACCTGCTGGAGCGACGCGCCCGCCGGAAGGCCGAGCAGCTCCTTCACGCGGGGCAGGAGCTCGCCGTGCATGAGCGACCTCGGCAACGGCACCTCGTGAAGACTGTGGTTCTTCACCGGGCCGCGGAACCCAGCCTCGCCGCGCGGTGCGATCCACGCGCCGTTCACATGGACGTAGCCGCGGTCGAAGAAGACGTCGATCGCGCGGAGCGCGTTCTGCTCGCCGAGCCGGAGCCCGCCGAAGCCGGCTACACGGATCTTGGTGCCGAGCAGCGGCAGTCGAGTCATCAAGGGGTCGGTGCCCTCAGGTCCGCACAACAAATCGGCGGCCGCGGCCATCGCCCTCACCTGTCGTGTCTCAGGACGCAGACGCGGGTCGACGTACTGCGCAGTCGCTCCGTGGAGGACATTCGCCCGACTGATCTCCAGCCCGTCCAGCGGGTCGATGCTGCGGTCGAGCCAGCCCAGCCGCCACGCCAGCTTGCGCATCGCGGCGAGCTGGCCGCGCAGGTCCTCACGGCCGCGTTGGGAGAAGAGGGTCCTCGACCCCTTCTCCATCACCTTGCGGCTGTGCTCGACCCGCCACTTCGCCACCGGCACGTCACCGATGGTCGGCACGATGTGCGCGTTGAGCCGGGACACGCGCTGCTCCATCGTGCGCGGCTGCTTGCCACGCTCGAGGCTGTCCCTGATGTACTCCTCGCCCAGCATCCGGATCGTTCGCGACGCGCGCACATCCGCGCCGACGGGCGTCGCCTGCTCGGTGTCGAGGGCGGCCTCGGCCTGGGCGAAGATCTTGCGGGCCTCCACCTCCGAGCTCGCCCGCCGCAGCACCCGCTTCCACGGCTCGCCCTCGCCGGCCGGCGCCCGGAAGTAGACCTGATAGGTGTTGGTGCCCGAGCCGGGTGCGTAGAGCCGCACCCGCCAACCACGTGTCGCGCCGCCGAGCATGCGCGGCTTGCCCTGAGCGAGCAGCTTCGGTTGCGGGCGTGTGGCCACGAGACCGCCTCCCTAGGCTGGTGGCTCCGGGTCACCGAGAGACCCCGCTGCACATCCATAATGCATCACTCTCGTGCATCACTCAACAGATTCTGATGCACGTGCCACTGGTAAGGAGTCAGAGGAATGGCCAACCGTCTCGCCACCGCGACCAGTCCGTACCTGCTCCAACACGCTGCAAATCCGGTGGATTGGTGGGAGTGGGGACCCGAGGCGTTCGTCGAGGCGAAGCGCCGTGATGCACCAATCCTCCTGTCGGTCGGGTACGCCGCCTGCCACTGGTGCCACGTCATGGCGCACGAGTCCTTCGAGGACACCACCGTGGCCGCGGCCGTCAACGCCTCCTTCGTCGCGGTCAAGGTCGACCGTGAGGAGCGCCCCGACGTCGACGCCGTCTACATGGCCGCCACGACCGCGCTGACCGGCCACGGCGGGTGGCCCATGACGTGCTTCCTCACCCCGGACGGCGAGCCCTTCTACTGCGGCACCTACTACCCGCGCCAGACCTTCCTGCAGCTCCTCGACGCCATCTCCCGCGCCTGGACGCAGCGGCGCGAGGAGGTGGTCGAGGCCGGCGGGCGGATCGTCGCGGCGCTGGCCGAGGTCGGGAGCACGGGCCGGCCCGTCCCGCTGGACGCCGCCGCCCTCGACGCTGCCGCCGCCCGGCTGGAGGAGAGCTTCGACCGCACCAACGGGGGGTTCGGCCGGGCCCCGAAGTTCCCACCGTCGATGGTCCTGGAGTTCCTCCTGCGCCACCACGCCCGCACCGGCGACGCCCGCTCGCGGCGCATGGTCGACGTCACCGCCGACGCCATGGCACGCGGCGGCATGTACGACCAGCTCGCCGGGGGCTTCGCCCGGTACAGCGTGGACGCCTCGTGGGTGGTCCCGCACTTCGAGAAGATGCTCTACGACAACGCCCAGCTGCTGCGCCTCTACCTCCGCCTCCACCGGGCCACCGGCTCGTCCCTGGCCGAACGGGTCGTGCACGAGACGGCCGAGTTCCTCCTGCGTGACCTGCGCACCGTCGAGGGCGGGTTCGCCTCCTCCCTCGACGCCGACGCCGCCGGCTACGAGGGCCTCACCTACGCCTGGACGCCCGCCGAGCTGGGGGCGGTCCTCGGCCCGGACGACGGCGCCCGTGCCGCCGACCTGCTGGCCGTCACCGAGACGGGAACGTTCGAGAAGGGCACGTCGACCCTGCAGCTGCGCCGCGACCCCGCCGACCCGCGGTGGTGGGCCGAGGTCCGCGGCCGTCTCCTGCGTGCCCGCGCCGACCGGCCGCAGCCGGCCCGCGACGACAAGGTCGTCACGGCCTGGAACGGTCTCGCCGTCGCCGCCCTCGCGGAGGCCGGGGCGCTCCTCGGCGAGCCGGGCTGGGTGGCCGCCGCGCGCACCTGCGCCGAGCTGGTCGTGGACCGGCACGTCGTCGACGGCCGGCTGCGTCGCGCGTCCCGGGACGGCGTCGTGGGCACAGCCGCCGCCGTCGCCGCCGACCACGGCGACCTCGCCGAGGGCCTCCTCGCCCTGCACCAGGCCACCGGCGAGGTGCGGTGGCTCGAGGACGCGGGCCGGGTCCTGGACGTCGCGCTCGACCACTTCGCCGCCGACGGGGGCGGTTTCTACGACGTCGCCGACGACGCCGAGCGCCTGCTCTCCCGGCCGCGCGACCTCGCGGACAACGCCGAGCCGGCCGGCACCTCGGCGCTGGGTGGTGCGCTCCTCACGTACGCGGCGCTGACCGGCTCGGCCCGGCACCGTGAGGCCGCCGAGGGGGCCGTCGCAGCGGCCGGGACGCTGGCGGCGGCGGAGCCACGGTTCGCGGGCTGGACCCTGGCCATCGCCGAGGCGGCGCTCGCCGGTCCGCTGCAGGTAGCCGTCGTCGGCGACGACGCCGCAGCCGCCGAGATGGTCGCTGCCGCCCGGGCGAGCAGCTCTCCCGGCCTCGTCATCGCCTTCGGGGCGCCCGACCTCGCGGGCGCCCCACTGCTCGCCGACCGGCCGCTGCTGCGCGGCGCGGCGACGGCCTACGTGTGCCGCGGGTTCCTCTGCGACCTGCCGGTCACCGACGTCCCCGCCCTGCGGGCCCGGCTCGACGAGGAACGGTCTGCGCCCCCGGTTGCGGGGGTCGGCCCGACGGTCTAGCGTCGATGAACAGTCCCGCCCCTGCCCCCGGTGGAGTCTCCACCGCGACGTTGCAGGGAGGACCCGTGACAGACCTCGTCGAACGCCCCCTCGTCGGCTCGGTCGAGCTGCACCCGGGCGCCGGACGCACCACCGTCGTCCTCCGGGGCGTCGTCGACGTCTCGCTGACCGAGCAGCTCGCCGCCGCCGTGGCCGGGGCCGCGGACACCGGCGTGCCGGTGGTCGTGGACGCCTCCGCGGCGACCACGATCGACACGGCGGTAGCGGCGAGCCTGGCCTGGCTCGCGGTCAGCTGCCCACGGCCCGTCCGCCTCGTCGGCGCCACCGACACCGTGCGGACGGTGCTGGACTCGACCGGGGTCGCCGAGCTGCTGGAGGGCTGACGACGCCGCGACTTCTCGCTCGCGCCCCACGACGCTGACGTCAGGGGCGCAGGCCCAGGCTCACCACCGCCGCGGCGACGTCGTGCACCTTGACGTTGTGGTTGCGGGCGTGGCGCCTCAGGCGCTCGAACGCGGCGTCGACGTCGGTGCCGTTGGCCTCGGCGAGGACGCCCTTGGCCTGCTCGACGACGACCCGGGTGTCGAGCGCCCGCTGGAGCTGCTCGCTGAGCTGTGCCTGCTTGTTGTAGGACGAGGCGTTGATGAGATAAGCCGTCGCCATGTTCGCCAGGACCCGTGCGGCGGCGAGCTCGTCGTCCTGCCACTGCCGCGGGTCCGCCTGGTACATGTTGAGCGCGCCGACGCTCTGCTCACCGAGCTTCATGGGCACGCCCACCACCGACCGCATCCCCACCTCCGCGGCGACCGCGCCGTATCCCGGCCAGCGGGGCCCGACCTCGGCGAGGTCGGGGACGGCGACGACCTCCCCGGTCCGGAACGCCTCCACGCAGGGTCCGTCCTGGCGCTCCTCCTGGTATTTCTCCAGCGGGGTGAGGTGGGGCGGGACGGTGACGGCCACACGCAGGTGCCCGTCGACGCCGACGGTGACGCCGCTGCCCGCCAGCGCGAACAGGCCGGTGAGCCGCTCGGCCAGGTCACCGAGGACCTCGTCGACCTCGTAGTGGGTCAGCAGCTTGGCCGTGAACTCCGACAGCGTGCGGACGAACAGCTCATGGTCGTACATGACGGCTCCTCAGGGAGCCGCTGGGGCACCCAGGTCACGCCGGCGGGGGAGCCGGGGTCGGAACCAGCGTAACGCGCGCCTCGCACGTCCTCGCTGCCCCGTCGATCTCGCCCTCGACAGGGCCGAGCAGCGGGAGGAGAATCGGGGTTGACCCGTTCTCGCACGCGTCCGAGGTGATCGCCGTGACCGAGATGGAGACCTTGTCCCGAGACACCTGCCTCCGGCTCCTGCCCAGCGAGGGGACCGGATGGGTGACGTGCGCCGATCGGCACGGCCGGCCGGCGCTGCGACCCGTCGACTTCGTCGTTCACGAGGGCGAGGTCGTCTTCCGGACCTGCTACCACGACAAGGTCGCGGAGGTTCTCCAGGAGACCTGGGTGACGCTGGGCTTCTCCGCCCTCGACGAACGGCACCGCAGCGGCTGGTGGGTCACGGTCACCGGTCAGGCCCGGCTCGTCGGGGACGACCTCGTCAACCCCGGGCTGCCGCACCGCGAGTGCTGGCTCGAGCCGGGTGCCGGCCTGCTCGTGGGGGTGCCCCTGGCCGATGTCCACGGCCACCGGCTCGAGCCGTCGTCCCGCGTGCTCGAGGGCTGGACCTCGCGCGGTCGCCGGTCGGCGGGCCGGCGGCGGCCGCTGCGTCGTCACCGGTCGGAGAGGGCCTCCGTCGGCGCAGCCTGACCGGACCGACCGCGCCGGCGCCCGAGCCGGCGGGACCACTGGTACGGCCGGATCCTCAGCTGCGCCGCCCATCCGTACGTCGCCAGGCCGTCGGGGCAGTGCTCGACCGGGTCGAACCGCAGCTCGTCGTCGTCGCCCCCGCCGTTGGGCGACGCGGCGAGGTCCAGCGTGCCGAAGGTTCGCCACGCGCCCCGTGGCGGCGCCCAGACGAGTCGCCACGACGGCGGGGTCGGCGCCGCGGTGTCGCCGGTCTGCGGTCCTCGGCGCGGGTCGCGAGGCAGGGCCGCCACCAGCACGGGACCCGCCGGACCGGCGAAGGGCATGATCGACGACAGGGCCCCGCCGGAGGCCGACCGGCGCGGGACGAGCAGGAAGCGGCTCGCCGGACCGGTGCCCGTGGAGGCCAGGAGCAGGTCGTTCGGCCCCGCCGTCCCGGACCAGCGCACGGCGAGGCCGTGGATGTCGGGCAGCGGCGCTGGGACGCCCCCGGCGCGGGAGAGCCGGACGACGGCGTCGAGCGTGCCGGCACGTCCCAGACCGCCCAGGGCGGGGCCGGCGCCGTCGAGCCGGAGGCGGGCGGGCACCACCACCCCCCGCGGGTGGAGCGGCCGGCCCCCGCGGAGAGCCGCGACCCCGGCGAGCGCCGCGCCGAGGGCGGTACCGGTCACCGCCCCGACGAGCTCGGCCGTCCGCCCGACGGGTCCGCCGTCACGAACCGCGGGCCGGTCGGCGTGCCTCCCGCCGCGTCGCCGCCGGACGGGAGGGACCGGTGACGAGGAGCTGATCCATCTCTCGGGAGGCATGTCCCCACGGTGGGCGCACCGCCCGGGCTCGGCAACCCGGGACCGCCGAGGTCTCCGTCGGACGACGCCTGCGACCACGGAGGCCTCCGTCCCGGGGCCGTCACCCCGCTGCCTCCGGTTGCCGAACCCCTGCCCACAGCACACGCTTGCTGGCAGACACCGTAAACATCGAGACGTCAGCCGGGATCTCCAGGGGTCCCCGTCCGGCAGGAGAGACCATGGCGACCGACCAGAAGAGCCGTCCGCACGAGGACCACCCGGCCAAGCCGGACTCACCGAGCGACATCCGCAAACCGTCGTGGAAGTACATCGCCCGCAAGAGCGCCCGGGAGTTCGTCAAGGACCAGTCCCCGGACCTGGCCGCGGCGCTGACGTACTACGCGGTGCTCTCGATCTTCCCGGGCCTCATCGCCCTGGTGTCGATCCTGGGCCTCGTCGGCCGGGCGGAGTCGACCACCAACCAGCTCATCGACATCATGGGTTCCTTCGTGCCGGCCGACGTCGGCACCCAGATCGAGCCCATCGTCGAGAACCTCACCTCGAACCAGGGGGCGGGCCTCGGTCTCGTCATCGGCCTGCTCACCGCGCTCTGGACGGCCTCGAACTACGTCAACGCCTTCTCCCGGGCGACCAACCGCATCTACGAGGTCGAGGAGGGCCGGCCCTTCTGGAAGCTCCGCCCGATCATGTACGCCCTCACCGCCGTCCTCCTCGTGCTCGTCGCCGTCGTCGCGCTGCTCCTCGTCGTCTCCGGACCCATCGCCGAGGGCATCGGGGAGGCGATCGGCCTGGGGTCTGCCGCGCTCACCGTCTGGAACATCGCCAAGTGGCCGCTGCTGCTCCTCGCCGTCATCGTCATCGTGGCGCTGCTCTACTACTTCACGCCCAACGTCAAGCAGCCGAAGTTCCGTTGGATCAGCATCGGCGCCGTCATCGCGATCGTCGTCGGGCTCGTCGCCTCCGTCGCCTTCGGCCTCTACGTGGCCAACTTCGGCAAGTACGACGCCACGTACGGCGCCCTCGCGGGCGTGATCATCTTCCTGCTGTGGCTCTGGATCATGAACCTCGCCCTGCTCTTCGGCGCCGAGGTCGACGCCGAGCTCGAGCGCGGCCGTCAGCTCCAGGCCGGCATCCCCGCCGAGGAGGAGATCCAGCTCCCCGTGCGGGACGACGCGGCGATCAAGAAGAAGGCCGCGAAGGAGCGCGAGGACCTCGAGCGGGCCCGCGCCCTTCGTGAGTCCGCCGGCCGGACCGACGGCCAGAACACCGACGACGGCGACCACGGCCACCGGACCGACGACGAGCGGGCGGGGACGCACCGCCGGTAGCCGTCGGGGCGCCCGTCTGACAGAGCCGGGCCGTCCGACGACGAGCGGCCCGGGTCCACTGCGGGACGGGCCGACGACGAGCGAGCGGGGACGCACCGCCGGTAGCCGTCGGGCGGCCGTCTGACAGAACCAGGCCGTCCGACGACGAGCGGCCCGGGTCCACTGCGGGACGGGCCGGCGGTGGCTCAGGGCAGGTCGGCGGGGTCGAGCCGGACCAGCCGGTCGTCGTCCGGCGCCGGCTCGCCGCGGAACGTGTTCGACGTCAGCAACCACAGCCGGCCGTCCTCGTCCGCCACGACGGTGCGCATCCGCCCGTACTCGCCCTCGAGCAGCCGCTGGGGCTCGCCGACCGCATCGCCGCCGCCGTCGAGCGGGACCCGCCACAGCGACTCCCCGCGCAACGCGGCGAGCCAGACGGCGCCGTCGGCCACGGCGATGCCGCTGGGTGAGGCGTCCGCCGTCGGCCACTGCACGAGCGGGTCGGTGAAGTCCGCCTGCCCGCCGACCCCCTCGACGGTGGGCCACCCGTAGTTCTCACCCCTGATGATGAGGTTGAGCTCGTCCCACGTGTTCTGCCCGAACTCGGAGGCGAAGAGGCGACCGTCGGGCGCCCAGGCCAGGCCCTGGACGTTGCGGTGCCCGAGGGTCCACACCGGCGAGCCGGGGTCGGGGTTGTCGGGCGGGACGCGGCCGTCGCCGTCGACCCGCAGGATCTTCCCGCCGAGCGATGCCGGGTCCTGGGCGTGGCGGGCCTGACCGGCGTCCCCGGTGGTGACGTAGAGGTAGCCGTCGGGGCCGAAGGCGAGCCGCCCGCCGTTGTGGTTCTGCCCGCGCGGGATCCCCTCGAGGATCACCCGGTCCTCGACCAGGGCGTCGCCCTCCAGGCGCATCCGGAGCACCCTGTTGTCCCGCTGGGTGGTGAGGTAGAGGTAGACGAGCGGGTCCGCGTCACCGTCACCCGGCGCGACGGCGACACCGAGGAGCCCGCCCTCGCCCCCGGGGAAGACACCGGGCACCTCACCCAGGGAGACCGGCTCAGCCCCCTCGCGCACGCGCAGCACCTCGCCCCGGTCGCGCAGCGTGACCAGCGCCGAGCCGTCCGGGAGCAGCGCGAGCCCCCACGGCACGTGCAGGCCGCTCGCGAGGACGACGGGCCCGTCCGGCGCGTCGTCGCTCGTGGCGGTGGGCACCTCGGGGGAGGGGCCCGCGCCCTGCTCCGCCGTGGTCTCGCCGGTCCCCGGCGTCGCCGCGCTCGTCGTCGCCGGGCCGGCGGTGCCGGGACCGGAGGGGGCGCACGCGCCGAGCGCCAGCGCCGGCACGAGGAGCCAGACGGCCCGGCGCGGGGAGGACGGCCGCACGCGCGCCGCGCTCGTCCCCGCGGACGTGTCCCGCACCGGTGTCACCGCTGCGCGTCGCACCTGCCTCACCCGTGCGGGTCCGGCTCGGCGCGCAGCAGGTCGGCCGCCTCCTCCTCGGGGCGCGGGGGGATGGTCTCGTCCTCCTCGAGGAGGACGGGCTCGTCGTAACGGGGGTCGTGACCCGGCTGCTCGCTCATCGTGGCCTCCAGTGACGGTGGGGCCCAGCGTATCCCCGGCCTCCTCGCGCGTACGATCGCGAGGTGCTCGCGACCACCATCCACGCCCCCTTCGACATCCGCCTCGAGGACGTCCCGGACCCGCGGATCCTCCGCCCCACCGACGCGGTGGTGCGGGTCACCGCCGCCTGCGTGTGCGGGTCGGACCTGTGGCGCTACCGCGGGGTCGTCCCGGTGGCCGACCCCTCGCGCATCGGCCACGAGTTCGTCGGGGTCGTCGAGGAGGTCGGGGCAGAGGTCGGCACTGTCCGCCCGGGCGACTTCGTCGTCGCGCCGTTCGCGTACAGCTGCGGGGTGTGCGCGAGCTGCCGCCACGGCGTCCAGACCTCGTGCGTCGTCGGTGGCTACTGGGCCGGCCCGGACCGCGAGGGGAACATGGTCGACGGCGGCCAGGGCGAGGCGGTCCGGGTGCCCCTCGCCGACGGCACGCTCGTCGCCCTCCCCGAGGCGCCCTCGGAGGACCTCCTGCCGTCCGTCCTCACCCTCACCGACGTCATGGGCACCGGTCACCACGCCGCGGTGCGCGGCGGCGTCCACCCGGGATCGACGGTGGCCGTCGTGGGCGACGGCGCCGTCGGGCTCTGCGCCGTCGTCGCCGCCCGCCGCCTCGGGGCGGAACGCGTGGTCTCCTTCTCCCGGCACCCGGACCGCCAGGCCCTGGCGCGGCGCTTCGGGGCCGACGACGTCATCGCCGCCCGCGGGGACGAGGGCGTCGCCGAGCTGCGCGACCTGCTCGGCGGAGGTGCCGACGTCGTCCTCGAGGCCGTCGGCAACCTCGACGCCATGGAGCAGGCGATCGCGGCGACCCGGCCCGGCGGCACGGTCGGCTACGTCGGGGTGCCGAACGGGATCCCGCACCTCTCCCTGCGTCCGCTGTTCGGGAACAACATCACCCTCGCCGGTGGCGTCGCCCCCGTGCGGGCGTATCTCGACGAGCTCCTGCCGGAGGTGCTGGGCGGCTCGATCGAGCCGGGCCTCGTCTTCGACCTCAGCCTGCCGCTGGCCGAGGTCACCCGGGCGTACGAGGCGATGGACCGCCGTGAGGCGGTCAAGGTCATGCTCCGCCCGTGAGCCACGGCTCCCCCGGCGTCCCGGCCGACCCGCGCACGCCCGAGGAGTTCTTCGCCGGCTCGGCGACCGGCCAGGCGATCCACGACGCCGTGGCCGCCGTCGTCGCGGGGCTGGGCCCGCACGAGGTGCGGGTCTCCCGCAGCCAGGTGGCGTTCCGCCGTCGCCGCGGCTTCGCGTACCTCTGGCGGCCCGAGCGGTACCTGCGCTCCGACGTGCCGGCGGTCCTGTCGGTGGCTCTCCCCGAGCCGTGGGACTCCCCGCGGTTCAAGGAGTCGGTCCGGCTGGCGCACCTGTGGATGCACCACCTCGAGGTGCTCTCCGCGGCCGAGATCGACGACGAGGTGCGTGGCTGGCTGCGCGCCGCGTACGACGCCGCGGGCTGAGCCGGGTCCCGCGCCGGATCAATGAGCTTGACCGGACACCGAGCCGCTCCCCGGCGAGCTGGACCGGACACCGAACCGCCCCCGCGGGCCGGACCGGACACCGAGGCGCACCGCAGCCGCTACCGGCTGCGGCGGTGGACGTTCTTGACGACGTCGCGGACGACCACGGTCGCGGTGTCGAGGGCCTGCTCGAGCGTCTCGGTACCGGTGCCGAGCTCGGCGAGGACGCCGTGGCAGCGCGCCGAGAACCCCTCGGGGGCGCCGGGCAGCCGGTCCGCCGCGGTGATGGCGCCCTTCTCGTTGACCAGCCACCGGCCGGCGTGGCCGTGGATGGCGTGCGCGCAGAGGAGGAACGCCCGGAAGAGACAGCCCGCCACGTAGGTGGTGTCCCGCCGCGCCACGGCCTTGTGGGCGACGTCGACGAGGAAGCTCGCCTCCCACAGCCCCTCGCGCAGGGCGACGGCGAGGGCCGGCGGGTACTCCGCGAGCTCGGCCTTCAGCGCGCTGAGCTCGCCTGTGGGGTCGGCGAGCACGACGCCGAGCGCCACCTCCCCCGCGTAGGCGAAGTCGGGGACACCCAGGGGATGGCCGGCCTGGGTGTGGAAGGCGTACCGGCCCCCGCGCGCGTCCGACCAGGCCCGGCGCACCCGGTCGAGGTCACGGTAGATGAGGTCCACGGCGCCGCCGGCGAGGCGGAGCCACGCGCCGCCGTCGACCCACGGCCCCCACTCGCCGGGCCGGCTGACCGTCGCCCCGGCGCCGGCCACCTCGCGGACGACCGCTCCCAGCGCAGCCACGTCGAGGGGGGCGCGGTAGTACAGCCCCAGATCGACGTCGGAGCCCGGCAGCTGCTCGTCGCGCGCATGACTGCCCCCGAGCATCACCCCGACCACACCGCCGACGCCGGCGACGCGCGCGGCGAGCCCGGTGATCAGCTCGTCCAGCTCGGGCTCGCCCACGTGCTCGATCCTCCCGCAGCGCGGCGGCCGCGTCGAGACCGTTCGGCGCTCGGGGGGCCACCGCGGTGCGCGGGCCACGTCGGGGACCGGTCGCCGGTCCCGTGGCTCTACCGTGGTGGCGTGGACCTCGCGCACGACGTGACCGGGACCGGCACCGCCGTCCTCCTCCTGCACGCCGGTGTCGCCGACCGGCGCATGTGGGACCGCCAGCGCGACGTGCTGGTGGCGGCCGGCCTGCGGGTCGTCCGCGCCGACCTGCCCGGGTTCGGCGGGACCCCGGCAGCGGCGCAGGACTACGACGAGGCCGCCGAGGTCCTCGGTCTCATGGACGTGGCCGTGGGGCGGGGCACGCGGTTCGCCGTGGTCGGCGCGTCGTACGGCGGGTCCGTGGCCCTCGCGCTGGCCGCCCGGTGGCCCGAGCGGGTCGGCGCCCTGGTGCTCCTGTGCCCGGCCGCCGACCTCCTCGAGCCCGGACCGGACCTCCGGCTGGTGTGGCGGCGTGAGGCCGAGCTGCTCCAGGCCGGGGACGTCGACGGTGCGGTGGCGCTGAACGTGGCCACCTGGCTCGGGCCGGAGGCCGGCGACGACGCCCGCACCCTCGTCGCGGCGATGCAGCGGCGCGCCTTCGACCTGCAGGCCCTCGTGGGCGCCGAGCCGGTCAAGGTCCCGGTCGACCTCGCCACCGTCACCGCCGCGACCCTCGTCCTCGCCGGCGGCCGTGACCTGCCCGAGTTCCGCGCCGTCGCCCGGGCGGTGAGCGCCGCCGTCCCCGGCGCCGAGCTGGTCGAGCTGCCGTGGGCGGGGCACCTGCCCACGCTGGAGCGGCCGGACGAGGCCGCCATGGCCGTCCGGGACTTCCTCATCGACCGGATGGTCGACGCGTACCGCTGACACACTGGCCTCGTGCGCACCGTGGGGGTGGAGGAGGAGCTGCTGCTCGTCGCGCCCGACGGCAGCTCCGCGATGGCAGTCGCCGCGGAGGCGCTCGACCACGCCGACGCGCTCGGCCTGCGCCGGACCCCCGGCGACGAGCCCGGCGGGGTCATCGAGCACGAGATGACCCGCCAGCAGCTCGAGGTCGACACCAGGCCCCGGACCGGTCTGGGCGCCCTCGAGGAGGAGGTCCGCGCCCTGCGCACCCGCGCCGCGACCGTGGCCCGGGCGGCCGGGGCCGAGATCGCCGCGCTCGCGACGTTCCCACTGGCGGCCGAACCTCTCGCCGTGGCGAAGCCGCGGTACGAGGCCATGGCAGCGCGGTTCGGCGAGACCGCCCGGGAGTACCTCGCCTGCGGCTGCCACGTGCACGTGGGTGTCGCGGACCGGGAGGAGGCGGTGGGCGTCCTGGACCGGGTCCGCGGCTGGCTGCCCCCGCTGCTGGCGCTGAGCGCCAACTCGCCCTACTGGCAGGGCCGCGACACCGACTACCACAGCTTCCGGAGCCAGCTCATGGGTCGCTGGCCCTCGGCCGGCCCGCCGGACCTGTACGGCTCGGCGGCCGCCTACGACGCGGCGGTGACCGCGATGATCGGCTCGGGGGTGCTGCTCGACCCGGGCATGGTCTACTTCGACGTCCGCCCCTCCCACCGCTACCCGACGCTCGAGATCCGGGCCGCGGACGTGTGCCTCGACCCCGAGGACACGGTGCTCGTCGCGGGCCTGGCGCGCGCCCTGGTCGAGACCTCCGCGCAGGCGTGGGCACGCCACGAGCCTCCGCCCGCGACCCCGACGGCGTTCCTGCGGCTGCAGAGCTGGCAGGCCGCCCGCGACGGGCTCTCGGCAGACCTCGTCGACCCGCGCACCGGCCGGCCGGCCCCGGCCGCCGAGGTGCTCGCCGCGCTCGCCGCCCACGTGGCCCCGGCCCTGGAGGCGAGCGGGGACGCGCACCTGGTGCACCGCGGGCTCGACCGGGTGCTCGGCCGTGGGTCCGGGGCCACCCGCCAGCGCGAGGTCTTCGCCCGGACCGGGTCCCTGGCCCACGTCGTCCGCGACGCGGTGGCGGTCACGACCGACTGAGAACGCGCCCGGAGCGGGCACGCGCACCGAGGGTGTGACCGGGCCCGGCGGCCCGCGGGCCGTGCGCCTCACGGACGCGGGTCCCGGCACGGAGCAAGATGTGGCCAGGTGGCGACACAGGAGGGCGAGGGCACCGTCGCGGCAGCGTCGTCGCGCGAGGGTGCCGCACGAGACCTGGGGCGGGCAGTGCCGGCAGACCGCCACCGGGACGGTTCGGCCGGCGGAGCGAGGGAGCGCACGTGGACGAGCGGGACGAGGCATGGTTCGACGCGCTGTTCCATGCCCACGCCGCGGCCGTCTACCGCTACCTCTACCGGCGCGCCCCCCGCGACGCCGAGGACCTCGCCGCCGAGGTCATGACGGTGGCCTGGCGCCGCCGGGCCGACGTGCCCGAGGGCGCGGAGCTGCCCTGGCTCTACCGCACCGCGGGCTTCATCCTGGCGAACCACCGGCGCAAGCACACGGCGGTGCCGATCGCCGACGCCTCGGGCGAGGTCGACGACGGCGACCCCGCGGACGTCGTCGTCGCCGACGACGAGGTGCGCGCCGCCCTGGCGACGCTGAGCCCGCGCGACCGCCGCATCCTGCTGCTCCACGCGTGGGAGGGCGTCGGCGGCGAGGAGCTCGCCGCCGTGCTCGGCATCTCCCGGGGCGGCGCGGACGCGGCGCTGTCCCGGGCGCGCGCACGCCTCGCCGCGGCCTGGGCGTGAGGGCATCTACGCATCGTCTCGTGAGGGAATCTGCGCATCGTGTGAGGACGACGTGCGGGACCGGTGAGGTCGCCGCGCAAGATCCCTCCTCGTCGGCACACATGCCGTGGTGACAGACCGTTTCCGCGGACGACCCGCGGCGGGTCCGAGGAGGTAGTCATGAGCGAACGACACGACGCGATCGACCGGCTGCGGGCTGCCGACCCCGCCCGCGGCGTCGAGCCGGACCTCGCGGCCCTGCGGGCGCGGGTCGACGCCGGCCGGACGGCCGCGCAGGTCGATGCGCCGCACGACCCCTCCCGGGCCGGCTCGACCGGCGGGACGGTCGTCGACCTGGCCGAGCGTCGCCGCCGTCGGGGCCTCCGCCTGGGGGCGGCCGCCGCCGGGGTGGCCCTGCTCGCCG